>JANSYC010000135.1 GCA_024742605.1 Alphaproteobacteria bacterium
AGCTCTGGGAGGGCCTGAGCCGGGATCTGAACTACAACGTGATGTTCAGCCAGCGCTCGGTCCTCAACCTCGCCCATTCCGACGGCCAGATGGATGCTTATGCCCGGCGGGGCAACATGATGCGGCTGAACGGAATCGACTCCGATCTGCTGGACCGCAAGCAGGTCGAGCGGCTTTATCCCTATCTCGACTATTCCGCCGAAGCCCGGTTTCCGATCTATGGCGGGCTGCTGCAGGCCCGCGGCGGCACCGCGCGGCACGATGCCGTGGCCTGGGGTTTTGCGCGCGGGGCCGACCGGCTCGGTGTCGACATCATCCAGAACTGCGAGGTGGTCGGGTTCGAGCAGACCGGTAACGCCGTCACCACCATCAAGACCAGCCGGGGCGATATCGGCTGCAGCAAGGTCGGATTGGCTGTCGCCGGCAATACCAGCCGGGTCGGGGACATGCTGGGCCTCAAGCTGCCGATCGAAAGCCATGTGCTTCAGGCCTTCGTGACCGAACCGTTGAAGCCGCTGATCGACGGGGTGGTGACATACGGCGCCGGGCATTTCTACATCAGCCAGTCCGACAAGGGCGGACTGGTCCTGGGCGGGGATCTGGATTTCTACAATTCCTATGCCCAGCGCGGAAACATGCCGACCATCGAGACGGTGATGAAATACGGACTCGCCATGATGCCGAATCTCGCCCGGCTTCGGGTGCTGCGGCATTGGGGCGGGGTGATGGACATGTCGATGGACGGCAGCCCGATCATCTCGAAAACTCCGATCGACAATCTCTATCTGAACTGCGGCTGGTGCTATGGCGGTTTCAAGGCGACGCCGGGCTCGGGCCATGTATTCGCCCACACCATCGCCAACGACGCGCCACACTGGACCAACGCCGCGATGACCCTGGAACGGTTCGAACAGGGCTATCTGATCGACGAAGGGGGCAAGGGCCCCACTCCGAAACTCCACTGAGGCCCGCACCATGATCCGGATCACCTGCCCCCACTGCGGCCCCCGCGACCATGCGGAATTCAGCTATATCGGCGACGCGACCAAAATCCGTCCGGCGGATCCGGCCGCGGCAACCGCCGAGGACTGGCACAGCTATGTCTATCTGCGGGACAATCCCCACGGCCCGCATCTGGAGTACTGGCATCATGTTCAGGGCTGCCGCGCCCATGTGAAGGTGCTTCGCGACACCCTGACCCATGAGGTTCTGGCCTGTGGGCTGCCATCCGACACTCTGGAGATACCGTCATGATTTTCGGACGGATGAAGAGCGCGCAGGATCTACGCCTGCCGGCCGGCGGCGAGATCGACCGAAGCAAGACCCTGAGCTTCACTTTCGACGGCACCCGGATGACCGGATACGCGGGGGACACGCTGGCCTCCGCGCTGATGGCGAACGGCGTGCGCGTGGTTGGCCGCAGCTTCAAGTATCATCGGCCGCGCGGGATCTACAGCGACGGCCCAGAGGAGCCGAACGCCCTGGTCCATCTCCGCACCGGCGCCCGCCGGGAGCCGAACACCCGCGCCACCATGATCGAGCTTTACGACGGCCTGGTCGCAACCTCCCAGAACGCCTGGCCATCGGTCGATTTCGATCTGATGGAGGTCAACGATCTGTTTTCATCGTTCCTGGTGGCGGGGTTCTACTACAAGACCTTCATGGGGGCGCCCGGCTGGCACTTCTACGAGAAACGCATCCGCAAGGCCGCCGGTATGGGCGCAGCCCAACTCGAACGTGAGCCGGACGCCTACGAGACCGCAAATGCCCATTGCGATGTGCTGGTGATCGGCGGCGGAGCGGCCGGAATCGCGGCGGCCCTGTCCGCCGGACGCAGCGGCGCGCGCGTGGTTCTGTTGGAGGAACGGGATCGGATTGGCGGCAGGTTGAGGGCTGAGCGGGAGAGTATCGACGGTGCACCCGCCATGGACTGGGTCACGGCCGCCGAGGCGGAACTGGCGGATCTGCCCGAAATTCGGGTTCTGACCCGCACCACCGGGTTCGGCTACTACGACGACAACATGATCGGCGCCCTCGAAAGGGTCTCCGACCATCTGATCGAGCCGGACACCCATTCGGCCCGGCAGCGGATGTGGCGGATCCGAGCAGGTCGGGTGATCCTGGCCACCGGCGCTATCGAACGGCCTTTGGTCTTCGGCGGCAACGACCGGCCCGGCGTGATGCTGGCGAGTGCCGCCCGGAGTGCTGTGAACCGGTTCGCCGTGCGGCCGGGCCGGCGGGCGGTGGTCTTTGCGAACACTGATGACGGCTACCGCACCGCGCTGGACCTCTTGGCTGGCGGGGTCGAGATTTCGTGTGTCGTCGATGTCCGGGCCAGCGGCCACGGTGCCTGGCGCACCAAGGCTGAACAGGCCGGGATCGACGTGCGGGTCGGCGCGGCGGTCCTCAATGTACACGGACGCCGGGAGATCATTGGCTGCGACATCGCCCCGCTTGACGCCAATGGCCGGCTGGCCGGAGCGCCTGTCTTCATGGCCTGCGACCTGATCGCAACCTCCGGCGGCTGGTCGCCGGCCCTGCATCTGCACAGCCAGGCGGGCGGCAAGGCGGATTGGGATCCGGCAATCGCCGCCTTCGTGCCGGGCGTCGCCCGGCAGGCCCATGTCTCCGTCGGAGCCGCCGCAGGCCGATTTTCGCTGCGCGCCTGCCTGGACGATGGGATGGAGGCCGGATATTCCGCCGCCGAGGCGGTGGGCCGCAAGGCGGCCTCCCGCGCGGAGCCCCCGGCAACCGCCGAGACGCCGACGGCGCCGCTCAAGGCGCTGTGGCGCATGCCGAAACATCCCCATCACAAGACCAAACGCTTCGTCGACATCCAGGATGACGTGACCGTCGAGGATCTGGAACTGGCGCACCGGGAAGGCTTCGTCTCGGTGGAGCATCTCAAGCGCTACACCACACTCGGCATGGGGACGGATCAGGGAAAAACGTCCAATATCAATGGACACGCGATTTTGGCTGAGATGCGAGGTCAAGATATTCCAGCGGTCGGCACGACCACCTTCCGCCCGCCCTACACGCCGGTCGCCATGGGTGCGTTCGTGGGGCGCGATGTCGGACGCCACTCTGCGCCAACCCGCCGCTCGGCCATGCACGACTGGCACGCCGAACACGGCGCCACCTTCGTCGAGGCCGGTTCCTGGCTGCGGCCTCAGTACTACCTCCGTCCCGGTGAGAGCTCGGGGAAGCAGGCGATGGACACCGCGATCCTGCGGGAGGTGCATGCGGTGCGCCACGCGGTTGGGCTGGTCGATGTCTCGACGCTCGGCAAGATCGACGTGCAAGGACCGGATGCGGCGGAGTTCCTGAACCGGGTCTATGCGAACGGCTTCAAGACCCTCCCGGTCGGAAAAGCCCGCTACGGCCTGATGCTGCGGGAAGACGGCCTGGTCGACGATGACGGCACCACGTCCCGCCTCGGCGAAAACCACTACGTCATGACCACGACCACCGCCCATGCCGGCAAGGTGCTGGCGGATCTGGAGTGGTATCTGGACGTGATCTGGCCGGAGTTGGATGTCCATGTGGCGTCGGTGACGGAGCATTGGGCGACCATGGCATTGGCGGGGCCGAAATCGCGGGACGTCCTGTCGGATCTTGTCGACAACCGCCTCGACATCTCAAACGACGCCCTGCCCTTTCTGGGTGTGCGGGAGGGGACGGTCGCAGGCGGCGTGCCGGCCCGGCTCTTCAGAATCAGCTATTCGGGGGAGCTCAGCTACGAGATCGCGGTTCCCGCCGATTTCGGCACCCATGTCTGGGAAGCCGCCCATGCCGCCGGACAGCCCCACGGCCTGTTGCCGTACGGCATGGAGGCGATGGGCATTCTGCGGATCGAGAAGGGACATGTCACCCATACGGAGCTGGACGGGCGCACCACACTCGACGATATCGGCTTCGGCAAGTTCGCCAGCACCAAAAAATGGTTCGTCGGGCGCGGCATGCTCGATAAACCGGCCTTCACCGACCCGAACCGGCCCAAACTGGTGGGGCTGAGACCGGTCGACGGCGAGAGCCGGATTCGGGCCGGCGCCATTCTCTGCGAGACCCGCGACCCGGTGCTACCGGCGGTAAAATCCGGCTGGGTATCCTCCTCGGCCTATCTGTCGCCGAATCTCGGCCATCCGATTGCCCTTGGGTTCTGCGCACGCGGTCGGGATCGGATCGGTGAGCGGATCTGGGCGCTGTTCCCGCTGCGAGGCGAAGCGGTGGAGTGCGAGATCTGTGAGCCCTGTTTCATCGACCCCAAGGGGGAGCGGCTGCATGCCTGACGATCAGACACAGCGGACACCGCCGGTGCGCCGCTCTCCTCTC
Source organism: Alphaproteobacteria bacterium (assembly GCA_024742605.1). GTDB lineage: Bacteria > Pseudomonadota > Alphaproteobacteria > Thalassobaculales > Thalassobaculaceae > JANSYC01. The sequence goes on from JANSYC010000135.1 coordinate 4,336, forward strand.
GCCTCTGTGTGGATCCCTGGCGATCACGGGCGCACCGGGTCGGGCGGGCCGGGCGTCACCCTGCATCAGGGGCGGGATCTCTCGATCCTACGCCTGCAGTACGCCGCCGCCGAGGCCGCAAAGATGGCCGCCTATCTATCCGAAAAGCTGGGGGTCGCCAGTCCGGCGCCAAACCGAGCGGCCGAGGCCGACGGAGTCCGGGTGCTATGGGGTGGGCCGAAGCACCTCACCCTGATCGCGCCGGACGGGACCAAGCTGCTGGACCGGGTGGCGGATGTCACCGAACGCACCGGCGGCACTTTCGTGGATCAATCCCACGGGCACGCCATCCTAAGGATCGCGGGTCCTCGCGCCCGGGACCTGCTGTCGAAGGGTACCGGAATCGATCTGCACCCGGATATCTTTGTGGCAGACCACGTGGCGCATACCGCCCTGTTTCACCATACGGTCACGTTCGACCGGCGGGAGGGGCCGTCGACTTATGACGTGCACATGATGAGGGGCTTTGCACAGGACCTGTTCGAGCATCTGACCGCCCACGCCGCCGAATACGGCTACCGGCTGGCGTGAGCGGGTCTGCGGGTTTGAGCTCCCTGCCTTAGGCAGGCATCGTGCCGCGGGTCGGATAGCCGTCGCGGGCCCGATCCAGACCCCGGACGATCAGATCAAGATCGGGACGCACGAACGGCGCGTTGGCGATCTCGACGATATGCGCCTTGCCCTCTGGGCTGACGATGAACAGGCCGGGTTCGGGGAACGGACGGTCGGTCTCGGCATCGCTGCGCGGGGTCGAGATGTAGAGGCCCAGTTCCTTCATCTGCGCGACCGACAGATCGTAGGCGACCGGCAGGGCCAGACCGACTTCCTCGGCAAACTTATCGGCCTTGTCCTTCGGATCGCCGGAGACCGTCACGATCTCGGTATCGAGCGCCGCGAACTTGTCCTTCATCGCCTCGAGCTTCCCCAGATAGGTCTTGCAGATCGGGCAGTGCAGGCCTCGATAGACGAACACCGCCTGCCAGCCGGAGCGCTTCCCACCGATCTGCGCCTGACCTCCACCGGCGGTATTCAACGTCATTTCCGGCATCGGTCCGCCAGCATCAAGCTTGTTGGACATCGGTAAACCCTCCTGTGAAATATTTTTGCCCTCGGACGGGACTCGTAGTGGAAAAATTAACCACCCACACCCTACGTTATCGTGAAGAGAGCGCTGCGACCCGGCGATGAGTAGGCGCAACTCGCGTGCGGGCTTGATAAACCGGGGAATAACAGGTTCTATTCTGCTGCTCTGCAGCATGATACTTAAACAGGACGGATCCAAAATTGCTCTATTCCATGTATGAGGCGCAGCGGGCGATGTTGAGCCCCTTTCGTCTGTTTACAAAAACCTCCCGCTCCATGACGGGGAATCCCTTTACGCCCTACAATTTCGTCGCCTTTGGCCGTGCCATGGAAGCCGGCGTCGAGGTGCTCGACGGCCTGATCAAGGACCGCGGCAAGCCGGATTGGGAGATCGACGCTGCGGACACGCCCGACGGCCCCGTTCCGATCCATTTCGAAAGCGTGATGGACTCGCCCTTCTGCCAGCTGACGCATGTTCGGCGGGAGACAGACCGTCAGGATCCCAAGGTCCTGCTGGTGGCGCCTATGTCCGGGCACTACGCCACCCTCCTGCGTGGCACCGTCGCGGGCCTGATCCAGGAGCACGACGTCTACATCACCGACTGGCACGATGCGCGGAAAATACCGGTCTCAAACGGACATTTCGGGCTGGACGATTATCTCGACCTTCTGATGTCCTTTATCCGGACCCTCGGACCGGACGTGCACATCGTGGCCGTCTGCCAGCCGGCCCCCGTGGTCCTGGCGGCGGTTGCCCTGCTCGCTGATATGGATGACGCCGCTCAACCCCGATCTCTGACC
>JANSYC010000083.1 GCA_024742605.1 Alphaproteobacteria bacterium
AAGCTGGACGGACTCGACGACTTCCAGGGCGAGGCCTGGCATACCGGTCTGTGGCCGCAGCATGATGTGGAGTTCACCGGCAAGCGTGTCGCCGTCATCGGCACCGGCGCCTCGGCGGTTCAGGCGATTCCGATTATCGCCGAGACGGCCGGGCATCTGACGGTGTTCCAGCGCCGGCCGAACTGGTGCACGCCGCTGCACAACGCGCCAATCGACCGGCAGGAGATGGACGAGATCCGGTCGCGCTATCCGGAGATTTTCGAGCGCTGTCGCGAGACCGCCGCCTGCTTCATTCATACCACCGACCCGCGCGGAACCTTCGAGGTGAGCGCCGAGGAGCGCGAGGCGTTCTGGCAACAACGCTACAACGAGCCGGGTTTCGGGATCTGGCAGGGCAATTTCCGCGACGTGCTGATCGATCGCGAGGCCAATGCCCTCCTGTCCGATTTCGTCGCCCGCAAGATCCGGGAACGGGTGACGGACCCGGTCGTCGCCGAACGCCTGATTCCCAAGGATCATGGCTTCGGAACCCGCCGGGTGCCCCAGGAAACCGGCTATTTCGAAACCTTCAACCGACCGAATGTCGAACTGGTCAGCATTCTCGACACGCCGATCGAGCGGATCACGCCGGCCGGGCTCAAGACCAGCGCACGCGCGTTCGACTTCGACATGATCGTCTACGCGACCGGGTTCGACGCCATCACCGGCAGCCTCGACCGCATCGATCTGCGCGGGGCCAACGGACTCCGCCTCAAGGACCGCTGGAAGAACGGTCTGGAAACCTGTCTCGGCGTGATGGTGGACGGCTTCCCGAACCTGTTCATGGTCATGGGACCGCATACCGCCCTCGGAAACATCCCGCGCAGCATCGAGTACAATGTGGAATGGATCCGCGACCTGCTCGCCCATATGACGGAGCGTGGCATCGTGGTCGCCGAACCCAAGCCGGAAGCGGTCGCCACCTGGACCGAGTTCGTGCGGAAGAAGGGTGAAGGTCTGCTCTCGAATGAGGTCGACAGCTGGATGACCGGGGTCAACCTGAATGTCGAGGGCAAGCAGGTCCGGTCCATCGCCCGCTACAGCGGCACCGCACCTGAATACCGGGCCTGGTGCGATGAGGTGGCGGCAAAGGGTTACCGGGACCTCCACCTCTTATCCGACTGATGCCGGGCCACAACGGTTCGGTATAGCGCAGAGAGCGGAAGCGACGGTGGCAAACGACAGGCTCCTTGATCCCGGGATCACGGCAGTACGTCAAAGACCTCCGGTACGATCAACAGGACGCCGCCCAAGGCAATCATTGCAACGCCACCCGCCCGTGCGATCCAGGGCCCGCCCGGCATGGCCTTCTCGATCAGCACCAGGACGGAGAGGGCCGCGATCCAGAGCAGGTTCATCACGCCGAACACGAACAGCAGCGCCATCATCACCGCGCAGCAGCCGAGGCAGAACAGCCCGTGCTCGATCCCCATGGCGAGCGCGCCATCTCTGCCGTCACGCCACCGGTTCAGAACGAAGTCGAACGGCGACCGACAGTGACGCAGGCACGCATGCTTTAGCGGCGTAAACTGGTAGACCCCGGCTGCGACCAGCAGAGTGCCGCCGAAAACGGGGTGGCCGGACGCCATCATCGGCGTCAGCAGCGCCGCCTGCTGCAACGCCCACTGCGCAACGGTCGCAAACGCGCTGAAACCGCCCCAGACGATCAGGTATCCCGATCCGAAGAAGGCGGTTCCGACCGATGACGCTCCGCGTTCGCGACGTTTTCGGTTCACCGTCGAGAAGATGAGGATCATCTGTGTGGCGCTCGGCAACATCATGGCCACCATCATCACCCACCACATGATGAGCATGGCGATCCAGTCCATCGCGCTCCACTGAAGCGGGATCGTCGCCATAGCGCCGCCTGACATTGCAGTCGGGTCCATCGCGTTCATATGCGTGGCCATGACGGCGAGATAGACCCACGCTGTGCCGCTCACCACAAGTATCGCGGCAAGAGACCAGAGCCGGTCACGCCACTGAGCTTTGGCGAGAAGGCCTTCGGTGGGGGTCGGATGCACAGACTGCATCTTCCGTCAGTCGGCCCAGGAGAACGGCGCGAAGTGTCCGTTGTTGCCGACACCGGACAGATCCAGTTCCAGTCCGAACGCGTCTAGGTGAACCTCTTCGGTCCGGGCCAGCGCAAGACGCGTATTGGCCGGATGGGACACGTTGTCGATCGTGATCGGCAAACCGCTCCCGGTCCGCGACGGCACCCCTTTAATGGCGAAGGAGAAAACGTTCGCGATATTGGTGGACCGCACCATCCCATCGACTTCAAACGTCATCTCGCAGAAGGCAACGCCACGAAAATCCGAGACCAGACTGTCGTGAATCATCGCCGGGCGCCCGCCGGCGCGGCCTGACAGGATTTCCGTAAGAGCGGCGCGTTGCATAGGATCGGCATCCGCATCGCCGACGCAGGCGAAGATCCAATTGCCGTCGGCCATGACCTTGCCGGACCGGATGACCAGGGCGAACCTGAGCCCATCCAATCGGGTGTCGCCGAAATGCCCGACGTCGATCCGATACACCATGAGGGCGGTGCAGTGATCATGGGTCACCTCGCCCTGGGGATTGGTGTAGATGCACGGACACAGAAAATCGCAGTTGCAACTCTCCATGTAATCGCCGCTGATCGCCCATTTCGATCCTGACATGCCCTGCTTCTCCATATTGACCGGCCTCGGTTCCCACATAGCTTGGCGGAATTTCCGTCGATGCCCTAACATTCAAAACCATCTTCCAGAAACCAGCATCGGATATGACTGATGGACACCGCAGTGAGGGCGCATCGGCCGCTGATCATGGGCCGCAATGGGGCCGTGGCGAGCAACCATCCCCAGGCGACCCAGGCAGGTCTGGACGTGTTGCGTGCCGGCGGCAATGCCGTAGATGCGGCGGTCGCGGTCTCACTGGCTCTGGGCGTCGTCGAGCCTGGAATGTCGGGGCTCGGCGGCGATGGTTTCTATCATGTCTGGATCGCCGAGACCGGCGAATCCCATGTCTACAACGGCACCGGGCCCGCGCCGGTAGCGGCCTCGCCGGAGCGGTTCCGGGAGAGCGGTATCCCGGTGGCAGGTCCGCTCAGCACCTCGACACCCGGCATGGTCGGCGGACTGTCGATGATGCACGAGGCGCATGGCACACAGGGCTGGAAACAGTTGTGCGTCCCAGCCACCGAACTCGCCCGCGAGGGATTTTACGTCACCCACGCATACAGATCCTTCGCCGTAACGGCACGGGAGAAGCTGGCAGCCGATCCGGTGAGCCGCAGGATCTTTCTGAACGACGGCGACCTCTATGCTCTGGGAGATGCGGTTCCGCAACCGCGCCTCGCGGAAACCTTGACGCGCCTCGGCACAGAAGGGCTTGAGGGATTCTATCGAGGGTCTCTCGCCGAACAGATCGCAAAGGATATGGAGACCTCGGGGCTTCTGGTGACTGCCGCTGATCTCAACTCATTCGAGCCGGAGGCGGCGGACGCGTTGACGATCTCCTATCGGGGTTTCGAGGTCCGCCAGACACCTCCGAACTCGACCGGGTTCGTGATGTTGCAGCAACTCAAGATCCTCGAGCAGTTCGACCTCTCGAACCTGGCCTTCGAGTCCGCCGAAGTCGTCCATCTGCTGGTCGAAGCCAAGAAGCGGGCCTTCCGTGACCGCGAACGCCACGGAGCCGATCCGCGCCATGTGGACATCCCGATCGAGCGCCTGCTTTCCGATGCCTATGCCATTGAGATCGCCGCCGAGATCGACCGGGGACGGGCGGCGGAGATCCCCCTCTCGCGACCGCATTCTTCTGACGGTGATACGACCTATTTCTGCGTGGTCGATGGTGACGGAAACGCCGTCTCCGCCATCCAAAGCATCAACAGCGCCTTTGGCTCCGGCGTGACCGGCACCGAGACCGGCATCCTGTTCAACAACCGGATGGCCTATTGGCACCTCGATGGAGACCACAGCAACCGGCTGGTGCCGGGCAAGCGGGTCCGTCACACCATGAACGCTCCGATCATTCTTCGGGACGGCAGACTCTGGGGCGTCTTCGGGACACCCGGGGCCGACAACCAGGTTCAGATCAATCTTCAGATCGCCGTCGCCATGATGGACTACGGGCTCGACCCTCAACAGGCTGTGGAAGCCGCCCGTTGGACCAGTTCACAACCCGGCCAGGGGGCGAACTGGCCGCACGAGGGCGATTACAGCCTGACGATTGAGGACGGTTTTCCGAAAGCCAGTCTCGACGGGCTGCGCGACCGAGGTCACGATGTGCGCGTGGTGGCCCCTCTGGAGGGTCCGTGCAGTGTCGCCTGCATCCGCGTGCTGGAGAACGGGACCCGCATGGCCGGAAGCGACCCCCGCCGGGACGGCTGGGCGGCCGCCTTCTAGCGCCAGTGAGCAAGCAGGATCTGCCAGAACGTCTCGCCTTCCTGCCATCCTGAAAGGAGACCCCACCAATGAGTATGCTGGTCTTGGGGCTCGGCCTTTGGGTCTGCGCTCATCTGCTGAAGCGCCTGTTCCCCAAACTACGCGCAAATCTGGGAAAGCTCGGCAAACCTCTTGTGGCGATCGCGATCGCCGCGGGGCTCGTTCTGATGATCCTCGGATATCGCGCCACCGAGGTCGAGAGCATCTACGTTCTGCCATTCTGGGTCTGGTATCTGAACAATATCATGATGCTGGCCGCGCTCGTTCTGCTGGATGCCGGGCGGGTCAAAGGTGTGCTCCGAAGCAAGATCCGACATCCGATGCTCTCAGGCGTGGTCGTCTGGTCGGTCGCGCATCTGCTGGTCAACGGTGACACCCCGTCCATTGTGCTGTTTGGGGGACTGGCTGTCTGGGCCCTTGCCGAGATGCTGATCATCAATCGCTCCGAGGGGGCCTGGATACCTCCTGAAGCCGGCTCCATCGGCAGGGACCTCCGGCTGCTGCTCATCGCCTCGATTCTTTATGCGATCATCGTCGCCATCCACGCTTGGCTCGGATACAGCGTTTTCGTGGCGTTCTGAAACAGACCCCCCATATCAACCTCAGACGTCCGAATTCGATCCGTTAGCCGATAGCGGACGTACCAAAGACAGGATGTGAGATCTTATCGATTTTCTGGAGGAAACAGACATGGCGGACCAACGCGCGGTGCTTGCAGGCGGCTGCTTCTGGGGTATGCAGGACTTGATCCGGAAACTCCCGGGGGTGACCGCGACACGTGTCGGCTACACCGGCGGGGATGTTCCCAACGCCACCTATCGGGATCACGGCACCCATGCCGAGGCGATCGAGATCTTCTTCGATGACACCAAGACCAGCTATCGCAAGATTCTGGAGTTCTTTTTCCAAATCCACGACCCCAGCACGCTGAATCGCCAGGGCAACGATCGCGGGCTCGCCTACCGCTCGGCGATTTACTACGTCGACGACCAGCAGCGGCTGACCGCGCTGGATACCATCGCGGATGTGGATGCTAGCGGGATCTGGCCCGGAAAGGTCGTCACCGAAGTCGAACCGGTCGGCCCGTTCTGGGAGGCGGAACCAGAGCACCAGGATTACCTGATGCGGATTCCGCACGGCTACACCTGCCACTTCGTGAGGCCGAACTGGGTCCTTCCCGTCCGCGCTGCCGCCGAATAGCCGCGCGGGTCAGCCATAATCTATGGGGGTCGCGTCGCGGCCCGCGCGGTGCCACCCCCAATAGGCGTCCTTCAGTCGGGCCGATACGGGACCCGGCCGGTCATTGCTCAGGATGGTGCCATCGATCCGCGACGCCGGCATCACCCCGCCGGCGGTAGTCGACGTGAAAATCTCGTCTGCATTGCGGAGTTCATCCGCCGAGATCGCCCGGATCTCCCAGGGGACGCCGAGTTCATCACACAGATCGAACACCGTCTGGCGGGTGATCCCCTCCAGAGCGCCACGATCCGGCGAAACCACGACATCGTTTTGGACCATGAAGACGTTGAAGCCCGGTCCTTCGGTCACAAGCCCGAGGCCGTCGAGCAGGATCGCATTGTCTGCACCCGCATCCTCCGCCTCGAACATCGCCTTCACCAGATCGCCCCAGTGAAAGTTCTTGATCGTCGGATCGACGCTCTCCGCCGGAATGCGTGGCGTCTTGGCGATGATCAGATGGGCGCCGCGCTCCTGCACCTCCGGCGGGATCACGTCGATCCACGGGACCGCGTAGGCATGGAAGCGATTTTTCATCAGGCTGAGCTTGCGCGGCATCCCCGGCAGCGGCACGCCCCTGGTCGCGATCATCGCCACATAGGCCTCCCGCAAGCCCGAGAGACGCACACACTCCGTGAGGATCTCGGCGATCTCGTCGCGTCCATAAGGGATCGACATACGAAGCCCGGCCATGGACCGATCAAATCGTGTCAGATGCTGATCCAGCCGAAAGAAGGCGCCGCCCCAGACGTGGACCACGTCATAGGTTACGTCCGACTTGCCGAAGCCCCAATCCATGATCGAGATCGTCGCCTCTCCGGCCGGTACGTATGCGCCGTTGACGAAAGCAGCACCCTTCGAGAAGTCGGTTATCCGGTCGGTCATATCGGTTTCCTGCAACGTTACGTGCAGATTGCCCGGGTCGGTGCCGGCTGTCATGCCCGATTGCGATGGCGCCTCGCCTCGGAACTTGTGAGGATCGCGGGTGGCGGTATAAATCTTGTTCAAATGCTGTCAGTTTAACCAAAATCCGTCGACCGTCTCACGCCGCCTCAAGGAGCCATTCGTGACCAATTCGAAGCCAGTACTCATCGACCGTCATCCGGGCCGTTCCAGTCAAACCATCGGACTTGCACGCGAACTGGGCACCAATCCGGACCTGATCCATGAGCCCTCTGTCGGTGTTGTCGGCACGAAGGGTGACAGTCAGTGCTATCTGGGCGTCGCGGCGAAGGTCGATGCGATCCACGCCACCCTGAGAGGTCGGATCGGCACCGGACCGGACGAGCTCAAGTTCCGTCTCGTCCAGCCCGAGTTCACGATTGCGACCTCCGACGGGATCCGGAATGGCACGCGGGAGATGCGGTACTCGCTGATCGGCCGCGAGGTCACCCACGACGCGCTGTGCGAGCATCTCGAAGCGACCGGCCTCGCCGGCACCATCGCGGTTGTCGCCTGCGACAAGCCGCCGGTCGGCACATTGGCAGCCCTTCTGGAACACAACCTGCCGGCCATAATCATGTCGGACGGACCGATCCATCCCGGCATGGATCCCAACACCGGCGAGGCCCTGGATATCGTCAGCGCCTACCAGGTCGCAGGACATCCGGATGCCGAACATCGGCACCATATCTCCTGCCACGCCTGCCCCGGATTCGGCAGCTGCGGCGGCATGTTCACCTATAATACGATGCAGACCTTCATCGGCGTGGTCGGCATGCAGCCCCTGCACATGGTGGCACCCGCCTCAGACGATCCCCGTCGGGTGAATGAGTTTCCCGCCGAACTGGTCGACCATCTCGCCCGCATGATCGAGACGGACCTGAAGCCGCGCGACATTGTCGTCCGGGATTCCCTGCGCAACGCCATGATCGTGGCGATGGCCATCGGCGGCTCGTCAAATGTGACGCTCCATACCCCGGAGATCGCGCGCGCCGCCGGCTTCGCGGATTTCTGGAAGGACGTCATGACCCCGGAGGAGTTCAATCACCTCTCGCAATATGTCGTCCCCGTGCTCACAAATGCCCGCCCCTATGGCAAGTATTCGATGGTCGATATCGATGAGGTTGGCGGTGTTCAGGTGATCGTCCGGGAACTGCTGGACGCGGGCCTGCTCAACGGCGACGTCCTGACCTGCACCGGCGAGACGCTCGCGGCCCAGGTCGACCGCCTCGGCGCCAAGCACGCCGATGGCACCGTGATCTACCCGGTGGAGAAACCGTACAAGCCGACCGGCGGGTTGCGGGTACTCGGCGGCAATCTGTCCCCGGATTTCTCGGCGATCCTGAAGCTCGCCGGTGTCGAGGGCGGGCTGGAGAACAACCAGTTCATCGGCACGGCACGGGTTTTTGAAGGCGAACGGGACCTGTTGACCGCGCTCGACAAGACTCCGGAGCGGTTCCAGAACAATGACATGATCATCGTGCGCTATGACGGTCCCAGCGGTGCGCCCGGCATGCCGGAGATGCTGGACCCCACATCTCGGATCACGACCCTCTGCCGTGAGCGCGGCATCGTGGTGGCGCTCATGACCGACGCGCGGTTTTCCGGCGGCTCGGTGGGCCTCGTCATCGGCCATGTGGGCCCGGAGGCGGCCCTCGGCGGACCGATTGCGTTCATCGAGGAGGGCGACGAGATCGTGGCCGATCTGAATACCAACGAGTTGAACTGCACCGTTCTCAAAGACCCCGCAATCCTCGCGACGCGCAAAGCCGCTTGGGAGAAAGTGGTCGCGGACAATGGCGGCGTCCATCCGAACTGCGGCGTGGCGGACACCCGCCTCCTGCATCGCGCCCGTCACACCGCCGTGCCGGCGACACGTGGTGGCGGTCTGCATCCCAACCGGGTCGTCTGGGTGCGGGACGAGCGCGCGGCCGAGCGCTCCGGGTTCTCACCGAAGAACAAGTTCCGGCCCGAGACCGACAAGACGTTCTAAGCTCGAACCTAGCGTGGATCTGAACATTGGCTCCTCAGCAAAACGGCCCGCCAATCCGGCGGGCCGTTTCTGTTGCAACGCGAATTACTACTTCCAGATCGGCTTGCCCAAATCGATCTTGTCATCTTCGATCAACGCGCCGGTGCCGGCACCGACCGCGCCACCGATCACGGCGCCCTGAACCGGAGCGCCGACCATGAGCCCCCCGAGCGCTCCGACACCGGCGCCGATGCCAGCGCCACTGAGAGCACGGTCGCTCGTGCTGCTGCCACATGCGGTAAGCAGAAAGCCGGTCGAAAGGATTGCGATCGTAAGGGCAGTGCGATTCATGAGATGTCTCCGTGTCAGAGACGCGGCTTGGGGCAGGCCTTGTTTGGCAAGCCGAAACCACGTCGCTCTTCAACGCCCGCGGAAAATTCCGAAGACGCAGCAAGTGCAGATGATCTTGAGAAGGATCGCGGGAGATCGGCGAACACGGCACCGCATTGCTGTTCCGGGCTCACCGATTAAATGTTAGTAGCCCGTATCGGCACCGACCGATGACTCGATCCGTTCGATTTTGTCGGCGATCATCGCCTCGGTGGTGATCAGCAGCCCGGCAATTGAGGCAGCCCCCTGCAGAGCAAGGCGCACGACTTTGGTCGGGTCGATGATCCCGGTCTTCACCATGTCGACATAGGTTCCGGTCTGGGCGTCAAAGCCGTGACTAGCGTCATTTTTGTCCAGCAGCTTTCCGACGATGACGGAGCTATCAGCCCCGGCATTCTCGAAGATCTGACGGGCCGGCGCCTGCAGAGCCCGTCGGATGATGTCGATCCCAACCTTCTGGTCGCTATTCTGCGGGTTCAGGCCATCGAGCTTGCGGCTTGCATAGAGCAAGGTCACGCCGCCACCGGCGACAATTCCTTCCTCGACTGCGGCGCGGGTCGCATGCACCGCGTCATCGACCCGGTCCTTGCGTTCCTTGAGTTCGATTTCGGTGGCACCGCCGACCTTAATGATGGCAACACCGCCGGACAGCTTCGCGAGCCGCTCCTGCAGCTTTTCCTTATCGTAGTCGGACGTGGTGTCTTCCATCTGGGCGCGGATATGGGCACAGCGGGACTCGATGGCCTTCTTCTTGCCCGCACCGTCGATGACCGTGGTGGTATCCTTGTCGATCCGCACCTTCTTGGCCGTTCCCAGCATGTCCAGCGTAACATTCTCGAACTTGGTGCCGAGATCGTCGCTGATAACCTGCCCGCCGGTCAGGGTGGCGATGTCCTCGAGCATGGCCTTGCGCCGATCGCCGAAGCCTGGTGCCTTGACGGCCGCAACCTTCAGGCCACCGCGCAGCTTGTTGACCACAAGCGTCGCCAGCGCCTCTCCGTCGACATCCTCGGCGACGATCAGCAGGGGACGACCGCTTTGGACGACCGCCTCCAACAGAGGTAGCAAGGCTTGCAGGCCGGGAAGCTTCTTCTCGTGAAGCAGGATATAGGGGTCATCCAGCTCGCAGATCATCTTCTCGGCGTTGGTCACGAAATAAGGTGATAGATATCCGCGATCGAACTGCATGCCATCGACGACGTCGAGTTCGGTCTCAAGCGACTTTGACTCCTCGATCGTGATGACGCCTTCATTTCCGACCTTGTGCATGGCCTTCGCGATCATCTCTCCGATCTCACGATCGCTGTTCGCGGAGATCGTGCCGACCTGGGCGATCTCGGCATTGGTCTGAACCTTGCGCGAGACCTTCTTGAGATCACTGACCACCGCCTCGACGGCGAGATCGATGCCCCGCTTGAGGTCCATCGGGTTCATGCCGGCGGCAACCGCCCGCGCACCTTCCCGCATGATCGCATGTGCCAGAACCGTGGCGGTCGTGGTTCCGTCACCGGCGAGGTCGCTGCTGCGATTGGCGACCTCCTTAACCATCTGCGCGCCCATGTTCTCGAACTTGCCGGACAGCGAGATTTCCTTGGCGACGGTGACGCCGTCCTTGGTGATACGCGGTGCGCCGTAGCCCTTGTCGAGAATCACGTTGCGACCCTTCGGACCCAGGGTCACACGGACAGCGTGGGCCAGAACGTCGATGCCGCGCAGCATGCTGTCGCGTGCATCCGTATTGAATCTGATTTCCTTGCCAGTCATGGTCGGTCTCCCGGTTCGTTAAGCGGCGTGCTTCTTGGCGGCGGCATTGGTATCAGCGAGGACGACGACCCCAAGGATGTCGGTTTCCTTCATGATCATCAGATCCTCGCCATCGATCCGGATCTCGCTGCCCGACCATTTGCCGAACAGAATGCGATCATCGACCTTCACGTCGGGCCGATGCACGTTGCCTTGGTCGTCACGGATTCCGGGACCAACAGCGAGCACGAGCCCCTCCATCGGCTTGTCCTGCACGGTATCGGGAATGATGATCCCCCCCTTGGATTTGCTATCCCGTTCTATGGGGCGGATCAGAACGCGGTCCTGTAGTGGACGCAGAGTCATCAATGGTCTCCTCGACCGGAACTAGCGGCCTTTTTTGGCACTCTCGGACCGAGAGTGCTAAGGCGCTCACCGTAAGTGGGAGGCCGAGGTCACAAATACGATGCTATTGTTTTACTGACACCAAAAAAGATCTCAGGTGTCGTCGTCCGACAATTTATTTGGCATCAAAGACCTACACTTAACCCACAAAACGAATATGTTGCGCCAGCCTGGGTTTTAACAGATTTCGAATGCCGTGCTCGGGCGCGACGACCGGACATCTCAAGAAGAGGGCGTTTTGAATGAATACCTATTGCCTGACCGTAACCTGCCGGTCGACCCGCGGTATCGTCGCCGCGATCTCGGGATTCCTGGCGGACCGGGGCTGCAACATCACCGACAGTGCCCAGTTCGACGATCAGGAGACCGGTAATTTCTTCATGCGCATGAGTTTCCTCAGCGAGGACGGGGCAAGCGTCGACGACCTGACCCGAGGTTTGAGCGGGACGGCGGACAAATTCGGCATGACCTACGGGTTCCACGACGAGGCCCAGAAGACCAAAGTCGCGATCATGGTCTCCCGGTTCGGCCATTGCCTGAACGACCTGCTCTACCGCTCCCGGATCGGAGCACTGCCGATCGAGATCGTCGCGGTCATCTCCAACCACATGGACTACCAGAAGGTCGTGGTGAACCAGGACATCCCCTTCCACTGCATCAAGGTCACCAAAGAGAACAAGCTGGACGCCGAACAGCGCCAGATGGACATCGTCTCCGAGGCCGGTGCCGAACTCATCGTGCTCGCCCGCTACATGCAGGTTCTGTCCGACCAGATGTGCACGCAAATGGCCGGACGCATCATCAACATCCATCACTCGTTCCTGCCGAGCTTCAAAGGCGCGAACCCCTACAAGCAGGCCTACGAACGCGGCGTGAAGCTCATCGGGGCCACATCGCACTATGTCACCGACGATCTCGACGAAGGGCCGATCATTGAGCAGGACACCGTTCGGGTGACCCACGCGCAGAGCTCGGCCGACTATGTCAGCCTCGGGCGCGATGTGGAAAGTCAGGTTCTGGCGCGGGCGATCCACGCCCACATTCACCGCCGGGTCTTCATCAACGGCAAGAAGACCGTCGTCTTCCCGCCCTCTCCGGGATCTTACGCAAGCGAGCGGATGGGATAGTCCCCGCCCTGCCCGTCCTTGCCACGATGGCGCCCCCAACCGAACGGGGATCTAGCGGGGGCCGGGAAAGATCGGCTCCATATCTCCGGGTCGCCAAGCCGCCTCCTTGGTCATGACGCTCTGAAACAGCTCCGAATTCAGATGTCCGTCCAGCCAGGTCCGCAGGCCCGCAAAAGACTGAACGTCGAACCACGCCCGATCGGTGTTGGCGAACTGACGCACAAACGGGAAAATCGCGAAGTCCGCCAGACTCGGTCGGTCGCCAAACAACTGAGGATGCTGAATCAGGCGGGTGTCCAACCGCCGCAGAAAGATCTCACCTAGGTCCCTGTGGTGTAGAGGGTCGGTTTGCGGTCCAAACCGGGGCGCATACTTGTAGCGGTCGAGGTGGTTTTTGAAATCCCCGTCGCAATCGGCGATCAGAGCCTCCAGGTCGGCCAGAGTGCCTATCTCTGGGCGGAGCCAATGGTCCGGATCATGGCGCGCCAGCGCCCAGCGCATGATGTCCAGGCTCTGCTCCAGCACCTCACCATCCGCCAGATGGAGGACCGGCACGGTCGCCTTTGGTGAGACCGCAATCATCTCTGCCGGCTTGTCCCGGAGGACGACTTCGCGGAGCGCGCAGCGCTGACCGCTTATGGCCAGCGCCAGCCGGGCCCGCATCGCATAGGGGCAGCGGCGGAACGAGTACAGGACCGGTAGCCCCCGCTCCGACCCGCATATCGGGCTCGACACCTCAGCCATCCGTTTCGCCCACAGCTGCGCGAGGGCGTTTGCCGGTGGAGCCGATATGGATCTCGCCCCGCTGTTTCGCCAGATCCATCTGCCGTTGCCGCTCTTCGAAGCGCTGCCTGCGAGCCCTGTCGATCGTATCGTGGCATTTGGGGCAACTCACGCCCGGGACGTAGAAGGCGGATGCCCTATCTTGACCATCCAGCGGCATCCGACAGGCGTGGCAGATGTCGTAGCTGCCGAGTTCCAGCCCGTGCGTGATGGACACACGCTGATCGAAAACGAAACATTCGCCTTCCCACAGCGACTCTTCGGCAGGAACGCGTTCGAGATATTTCAGGATGCCGCCCTTGAGGTGGAACACCTCGTCAATCCCTTGCTGCCGCACGAATGCGGTGGCCTTCTCGCAGCGGATGCCGCCGGTGCAGAACATCGCGACTTTCTTGCCCCGCAGGGCTTCGGGCGAGAGGTTTTCCTGATCCCTGAACCAATCGGGGAACTCACGGAACGTGGCTGTCTCCGGGTCTATGGCTCCCTTGAACGTCCCGATACCGACTTCGTAGGCATTGCGGGTGTCGATCAGAACCACGTCCGGATCGGCAATCAGCTCGTTCCATGCCTCGGGCTCGACATAGGTGCCCGCATGCTGGTTCGGATCAAGTCCCGGAACTCCCATGGTCACGATCTCATCCTTCAACCGCACTTTCATGCGGAAGAACGGGTTCTCCCTGGCGGAGGATTCCTTGAGTTCCAGATCTGCGCATCCGGGAATACGGCGAATATGTTCGATCGTTACGTCGATGCCGCTGCGGCTGCCGGCGATGGTGCCGTTGATGCCTTCGGACGCCAGCAACAGGGTGCCCGAGACACCGGTCTCGCGGCAGATTTCCAACAGAGGCTGCCGGCGGGCGGCGAAATCGGGCATCGGGGTGAATTTGTACAGTGCCGCCACCACGAACCCGGGGGCGGTTCCATCTTCGGCACCGTATGACAGGGCGGTCACAACCAAACGTCTCCACGACAGTCTCAGAATTAGAGCCAGATACTACGTCACCAGCCGGCCAGCCACCGGCAAAAGGATCTCACCTCATCCCGCTTCTCGGCCTTCTCGGTCACCACGAGAAAATAGGACTGAAGGATCGGCAACCGATAGGCGAACGGATCCACCAGCAGTCCCTGCGCGACCAAAGACCTGGAGAACTTCTCCATGACGATCGCCGAGCCCACGCCGCCGAGAACGATCTGCAGGGCGATGAGGGAAGAATCGGCCTTCAACCACGCCACAGGCGGGTCCAAATCGAGATCGTAGTGATCCAGCATCCGAACCCATTCGACCTCGGATCCGATAATCTGAACAACTCGGGACCCGAACAGGGCTTCGAAATCGAGCGACTCCCCGAAAGAGCTGGCGAACTGCGGGCTGCAGACCACCGAGGCCTGCTCGTCCCCGAGGCGCCAGATGGTGCCGTCATCCCATTCGCCGTTGCCATACCGAATATCGACATCGATGTCGTCTCGCTCGATCCGATCGGACCATACCGCCGTCGAAAGCTGCACGTCGATATCCGGATGCTGCGTCCTGAAGCTCCCCAATTGTGGTGCCAGCACCAGAGCTGCGTAGCTGATCGATGATCTGACCTTGACCGTCTTGCGGCTCTTCGACCCGAAGAGCCCGTCAGTCGCCGCCTTGATCTCGGAAAACGATTTTCGGATGGGTTGCGCATAGGCCTGACCCGTATCGGTCAGGATCACGCCTTTGGGCAGACGCTCGAAGAGCTGGGCGTCCAGGTGTCTTTCAAGCAGACGTATCTGCTGGCTCACCGCCGCCGGCGTGAGACCCAGATCCTCCGCCGCAGCCGAAAAACTGCCATGCCTGGCTGCGGCTTCGAAGGATCTCAACCATGTGACCTGCGGGATCTTCATCCGCCATCCCTATACCAGAATGAAGTCTCGAAGTGAA
The DNA here is from genome assembly GCA_024742605.1 of Alphaproteobacteria bacterium. Classification (GTDB taxonomy): domain Bacteria; phylum Pseudomonadota; class Alphaproteobacteria; order Thalassobaculales; family Thalassobaculaceae; genus JANSYC01. The sequence goes on from JANSYC010000083.1 coordinate 14,980, forward strand.
AACACGTTGTTTCACTAACAACAGAAATGATCCCTATGCCCCAAATCGAATTGTTTGCAGGGAACCGGCGCGCGCGGTGAGCTTCGCTTACGGTTCCGGAAGGCCCCCATGATGCGACACGTACCTGCGGCGGAATACGACTATGTGATCATCGGGGCGGGGTCGGCAGGCTGCGTGCTGGCCGACCGTTTGACGGCCTGCGGCCGCCACAAGGTTCTGCTGATAGAGGCGGGCGGGTCCGACGCCCGTCTGGCGATCAAGGTTCCGATCGGATACGGCTTTACCTTTTCGGACCCGCGCGTGAACTGGGCTTACCGGACTCAGGCCGATCCCGGCCTTGCCTCCCGATCGATCTATTGGCCGCGCGGCAAGGTGATCGGCGGCTGCAGCTCGATCAACGCCATGGCCTATGTGCGCGGATTGCCTCATGACTTCGACGATTGGGAACGAGACGGCGCCAGTGGCTGGAATTGGACGACGGCGCGACAGGCCTTCCTGAACCTTGAGACCTTTCGCGGGTTTGGCCTCCGAGGGGAGCCGACCATACGCGGGACCGGTCCCCTGTGCGTGTCGGACCTGCGGGACCGGATGCACCCGTTCTCGGCCCGGTTTCTGGACTCAGCTCGGGATATAGGTTGGCCCGTCCTCCGCTCGACCGACGATCGGGAAGTGGAAGGTTTGGGCTATTTCTGCAGCACCGTTCGCGACGGATTTCGGGTTTCGGCTGCCGACGCATTCCTGCGCGGCGCTCTGAGGCGTCCGAACCTGCGGGTTGTGAAGAATGCGCTCGTCAGCCGATTGAGTTCCAACGACGGCCGCCTCTCTCGGGTTCACTACAAGATCGGGGCACTCGATCAGGTTTGCGAGGCAAGGATTGAGGTCATCCTGTGCGCGGGTGCCGTCAACTCCCCAAAGATCCTGCACCTGTCCGGGATCGGACCCGGAGATCTGCTGCAATCCCACGGGATCCCCGTACTCCGGGATTTCGATCAGGTTGGAAAGGGCCTGCAGGATCACCTTGCGATCTCCCACCTCTACGAGACGACCGAACCGACCCTGAACACGGTGTTCGGGCGCTGGCTCGGGCGGGTCGGAGCCGGACTCCGGTACGCCCTGACGCGCACAGGCCCGCTTAGCGTGCCGGTCAACCAGGTGGGCGGCTTCATCCGGTCCGGTGGCCCCGATGCCGCGCCGGATGTTCAGCTTTTCTGCAATCCCGCCTCGTATTCCATATCCGCCTCGGGAAAACCGCAGCTGGACCGGACCCCGGGCTACCTGCTGTCCGCGCAGCCCTGCAGGCCGACCAGCCGGGGGGAAATCCGCATCGCCTCCGCCGATCCGCAGGACGCACCTCTGATCCATCCAAACTCTCTGGCCACCGAGGCAGACCGCCTGAGCGCCATCCGGGCCGGCAAACTGATCCGTAGGCTCCTCACGGCTCCCTCCCTGGGCCGGGTCACCGTATCGACCAGGACACCGGATATTCTCAAGATGACGGATGACGACATGCTTGAGGATTTTCGTCGCCGGGCCTCCACGGTGTTTCATCCCTGCGGCACCTGCCGCATGGGTCCGACCTCCGCGACCTCGGTTGTCGACAACCGGTTGCGGGTTCACGATATGACGGGTTTAAGGATCGTCGACGCATCGACCTTCCCGAACATCACATCGGGCAACACCAACGCGCCGACATTGATGGTGGCCCTGCGGGCTGCGGAGATGATCCTGGAAGACGCGCACGGCTGACGGGTCGGCACGCGGGTCGGCAGGCGGGTCGAGAGAACGAGGACAGCATGAAGCTCGAGAGCATTGAAACCTTCGTGGTCGCCAATCCGCCGCCGCGCCATGGCGGCCGGTACTTCATACTCCTGAGATTGAAGACAGCCTGCGGGATCACCGGGGTCGGCGAAATCTATAACGCGACCTTCGGACCGCACCTGTGCGCCGCCATGGCGCGCGAGGTCTTCCAGCGCCATTTCGAGGGC
>JANSYC010000070.1 GCA_024742605.1 Alphaproteobacteria bacterium
AACAGATCACGCGGCACGGCGACCTCGGCCATCTGGAAAACACTGTAGCGGGCGTGGACGATGATCTTCGCACCGATCTTCACCACCTTCTCGCGGATGCTGGTCAGTGACCAGCTTGCCATTTCCTCCGGGAGCGCCAGGGTGCGCAGGAAGTTGGCTAGGTTGTAGGCCAGGGCGTGAAGCTGGAGCCGCACGGCGTTGGCCTTCATCGTCCGGCAGGACAGCCGGGTCCACTTCACCGCGTTCTTGCCCTCCTTGATGTACTGCTCCGCCGTACCGCGTTGATTGTAGAAGGCGACCACGCGGCTGGCCGGCCGGGTCAGGTTGGTGACGATGAAGCCGACGCGGGGATACAGTTCGCCGGAATGCCATTCGACCTTGGCGACCACGCGGCGCTTCCAGCTCCATGATTTGGCCTGATAGCTGAAGCTGGCGTAGAACCGCTGGACGTACTTTGGCGGACGGCCGACCGGGCGTTTGAGCAGATGGGCGATGTGGCCCTGGAGGACCGCGTTGGCCTTGAGGCGGATGGTGTACTTGTAGCCCTCGGCTTCCAGGTAGTCGTACAACTCAGGCAGGGCAAAGGCGGCATCGCCCCGGAAGAACCGCCTCCTGATCCTGTCCCGATATCGCGCCACCACCGGCTCCAGCACCGAGCGCCAATCATCGGCGCTGTGGACATTCCCGGAGCGAAGCGCGGTCCGCTCCAGGTCGCCGAACTGGTTGAAGACGAACAGTGGGTGGTAGCAGGTGCAGCCGAAGTGACCGTTGTAGGCAGTACCTTCCTGCTCGCCGTGGGTCGGGCTGACACTGCTGTCCATATCAAGCACCACCACGGTGGTGGGGCGGCGGGCGTGAACCGCGTCGATCCATTGCCCCGAGAGATCGGCCAGGGCGGCGAGGTTCGCCTTGCTGGTCAGCACCTCGGTCTCGAACCGGCCTCCTTGGTCACCGCCCTCCCGCCAACGATCCAGCGCATCGCCGGATCATGGCCGAGGCGGTCGGCGTCGTTGACATCTTCGTACCCGGCAAGCCGACCGAATACCGACTGCCGGAACTGGGCCGTCAGGGTGTGGCGGTTGTTCTTGCCGGTCCGACTGTCGGCCAACACCTGCCCGGCCATCTCGGTCAGACCGAGGGCATCATCGAGTTCCCGGAAAGCGAGCAGTCCGGCATCGGAGGTGATCCTGGAGCCGTGGAATTCCAGCTTGAGGCGACGGTCAAAAGCGACCCGCAAATCGGCCGATTCCGTTACAACCGTCGCCATATCCATATCCAGACCCTCAAATCGGCAGTACAGCATTGATTTTGATATCATATTTAACCACCATCGTCAGGAAAACGCAGCGCCATCTGGGAAATCCGGGCTTCTATGGGTGGCTTGTTGATTCAATTTATTCCGTATGTGTTTAATCGGTCGTGTTATGGGATTGACTACTGAAACGCGAGCGGAGGGAGCGATCGTCTGAATGGATCGAAGCACTTATATTTTTAGATCAAATGAGGGCGATTTCCCGGCTGTCGGTGTTCGTGGCGCGTCGGCGCATAGCTATGTTCAGCAGATTTTTGATGTACTTGAGAATCAGTTATCCCGGCAATATCGTCAATTGTTCGCAGAACCGGTTGTCGACGAGGGCTCCAAACGGATCGACTGGTGGTCGGACCTTGATGGTCCGGTCGAACCGTTCTCCGACCTGTCGGAAGACCAGAAAAGCGCATTTCGCCTAGAGATCGAGGACCGTTTCAGCGCGATACGGGACCGCGCGGCCGCCCTCCGAAGGTCCGGGCAGGATGATGCGATCTTCATCGCAGAGCTTCTCAGCGCTGTGGTTAAGACACCGAGCGAGGCCAATTGGTTTTCGGTAGGCGGCAGGCCGGTTCTCACGCTTTGGGCGCATGACCGAAGCATCTCCACCGCCGCGTCCGATCCCACTTTTGTAAAGGCCGCTGGGCCGGTCGTCGCCGAAAGCGCCGTAAGCGATGCGCCCAAAGCGCCGCCACAAGATCCTGCGGTGCAGCCCGCGTTGCAGCCCGAGCCTGCGGCGAGAGGATTCTGGGCTCCCATCTGGGCATGGCTTCTGGCGATTCCGGCGTGGTTAAAGTGGCTGCTTTTTATCCTGCTGCTGCTGATTTTGCTGTCATGGCTGTTGCGGTCCTGCGTTCCGAACTTCGATCCGTTCAGCTTGAATGCTCCAGAATTACCGAACCTCGGGGCCGATTCCGGCGCCGATTCAGGACAAGACTCAGCGGGCCCAGACGCGCAACCGGACACGCCGCTGACCGATCAGGCTTCTGGAGACACCGGTTCTGCCTCCGAGCCACCCCAAGTCCCGTCAAACGACGGCACCACTTTGGTCAGGCCACCTCTGGTGGGGCAGCCGGATGTGGTTCAGGTTCCCGGCGTTATAGGTGACACCGGCAGTGGCGGTAGCAGTGGCGGCGGGCGAGTTCCAGTGACACCGCCCCAGGCACAGATCATTCTTCAGTATGAGGAGGCCCGGGCCAGCGAAGCCCAGTTGCGGGCCAAAATTGCCCAACTGGAAGCGCAGATCGCCGCGCGTCAGCAACAATGCACGCCAGCCGTCTGCGGCCCGGACGGCTCCCCTCTGCCGGCCGCGCCGCAAAGCGTCGCACCCAAACCCGGCAACAGTCTCAAGGCAAAACCGGGGGCAACACCCGAGCTTGCCCCCGCGTTACCCTCGACGTCTCCTGAGCCGGAACAACCGGTAAAACCTCAGAGTGAAGTCCCGTCCGAGCCTTCGATAGAAGAGACAGGACAGACGGAACCCAAACCGGTCCCCGAGGCAAAACCCGAACCTCAGCCGGTCAATTGTCCCGCGCCTCGCCCCGCTTGGGAGGCGCCGGAAATCGTGGTCGTCTTCGATACGTCAGGCAGCATGGCTCTCCCGTCGAACATGTCCGCCGGACAGCGTGACGGACTGATCAGGCGCGCCCAGAACGGCGACACATCCGCGTTACGCGAATTGAACCGACTGTCCAACAGCACTGGACAAAAGCTGATGGACGACGCGAAGGATGCCATCGGCAACATGGTTAAAAAAATGCCGAAAGATGTGGATATCGGATATATCGAGTTCGGTCAGTGCAACGGTGTTCTCAACCACAGCTTCTATTCCAACGATCAACGCGGGCAATTGCTCGGGAAGATCGGCGCCACGACTCCGCAGGAGGGCACGCCGCTGGCGCGCGCGATCGAACGTGCGGGGAATATCATCCAGGGCGATTCTGCGGACGAAAAAGGCACGATCGTCGTCGTGACGGACGGCTATGATTCCTGCGGTGGAGATCCCTGCGCAGCCGCCCGCGCGATCGCACAATCGAAGCCGGGCGTGACGATCAACGTGGTCAATCTCGGTCTCGGGCAGCGGGTCCGATGCATCTCACAAAACGGGCGGGGCCGAACCATTACGGCCGATGATGCCTCCTTACGAGACGCCATTATCGAAGCTTCTGAAGAGCCGCCTATACCCGAAAATTGTCGTTAAGCGGCTGGATGATCATATGAGTTTTCGATCCGTATTGGTTAAATACGACCGCACTATGTTCGAGCCCCGTGGGGTTAACGGGGAGCCCGTTTGGCAACGCGATACCCACATTCGCGATGTGTTGACCAGTCGCCTGTCGGAACGTCATGCGCAATTGTTCGCTCTACCTTCGCCGCAGAAGGGCGACGCGATGTCGTGGGATGCACCACGCGACGGCGCAATGGTTTCATGGGCGGCGGCCACTACCGAGCAGAGAGAGGCGGCCGCAGACGAAGTGTTGGGATTGCTCAAGGATATCGAAGGTTTGATCCGTACACTGATGGGCCATTCCTCGGACAGCAGTAAGATCCTGGGGGATATTCTCTCAACCTCCCTCTATGTCGGCTCGACCGACAATCTATTCTTTGTTGATGGTCAACTGGTGGCCGCGCATTGGGGGATGACGGATATCAAGAACCCGGATGCGCCATCGGTCCTGCCCCGCTTGGCGGAGTTTGTCGTGGTCGAACCGCCACTCGAACCCGAGCCAGAGCCCACCGAAGAGGAAAAACCCGGAGGCTGGCGCTTTGGGATACCCGTATGGCTTGTCGGACTTCTCAGCTTGGTCGTCGGCGCGGCCCTCCTGGCTTCGCTGTTGTGGATCTTCATTGTTCCCAATCTCCCAGTCGACGTTTTGCGAATTCCGACCGACCCTGTCGATCAGAAAGACATGAGCTTCATCGAGGGCGAATGGGAGGTCGTGTCAGGCCTTGTCGATGACGGGACAAACGAGCCGGTAACCATCTCGTATCACTTCAATTCACAGGGTAAAGGCGAAATCCGAACAGTCCTTGAAACACGGGGGGTCGCATGTTCGGGCGCCATTCAAGCCTCGTTTGTCGAACAGAGGCTTGATATCAAGTATCTGGAGATCATGACTTGCGAAGATGGCAGCAGATATGGGCTAACCGAAGTCAGATGCGTGCCACAACAGGATGGACCCGCCCGTTGTATTTTTTACCAGCAAAGCGGCGATAACTTAGAGATCCTGATCCAACGAAAGAATTTTTGGAGCTGACCGATGCTGACCAAAAAGACGACGATTACAGACCGGATCGAGCTCATTCCCAATACAGGAGTTCAGTTCGTAGATTTTGCCCTCGATTTGGCGAATTTGCCCAAGAAAAATTGGGATTTTTACATCACGCCCGGTGAAGAAGGTCAGCTGTTCCTGCTTGAGGAAGACCCGGATAGTGACGCCTACACCTACAGTGATGCCTCCGGACAGGAACGGAAGGCAGCGAAGCCGACATTCTCAGTGCCTCTTAATGAAATCATCGGTCTCCTTGAAGACCAGTGGCTACCCCTGCCTTACCTGCGCGAGCAACAACAGGCACATTTCGCTAATGGTCCGACCAATTGGGTCAGAGGTCGGTTCGTCGATATCGGGAATAGGGTCGAGGCTAGGCAAGGTTTCGCCGAGAGCCATCGCCTGGTAATCGCCTTCGATACGGCCCTTTTACCGCATCGGGAAGGTGCCGGTTATCTGGCGCCGTCGGCGGACGACGCAAAAGCTGGACGCGTGTTTTCGCTTGCTACTCATTCGTCGGATACACGGGACTTCGTCAATTCCGGATGGTTGGGGGATTGGCTATTCGAGCTCTACGCCGATCGTGTGAGGGCGCGACAGAAGAAACAAGCGAAGCCCATGACCGATGAGGATGTTGCCGATTACATGCTCGGGGATGCAGGATGTACGTGCTTCGAGATTGCGGCCTATCTCGCTTATCTCGATGCTTTACGTCTTGGCCTCAAGATGCTGCCGGTCAAGTTCACCGACGTCACAACCGATCAGAACATCACCACCATTGATGTCGACCTGGTGCTTGATCTCGGCAACTCTCGGACCTGTGGGATTTTGATTGAGGACAACCCGGATGAGGGTTTCAGCCTCAAGTCGGCCAGCGAGTTACGCTTGCGTGACCTATCACGGCCCGAGTTCATCTATCAGGATCCGTTTGAAAGTTGGGTCGAGTTCGCGCAAGTGTCGTTCGGAAAGGATCATTTCTCCCCCCTCTCCGGGCGCAGTGACGCCTTCCAATGGCCGACTATTGCGCGTGTGGGTGGCGAGGCTGCCAGGCTTTCCAGCCTGAGGGAGGGAACCAGCGGCAACACCGGCATGTCGAGCCCGAAGCGCTATCTTTGGGACGACCGCAAGCGGGTGCAGCCCTGGCGCTTCAATCGCCGGGCAGATCAGGGTAGCGGCGAGCCTTTCGCCAAAGACGGCGCGTTCGCAGCCCTGATCAATTCCCAGGGGATACCCCGCCACACGCTTGACCCTACAGATCCCGACAATCTGCCTCCTGTCGAGGCAAAGTACTCTCGCAGCTCTATCGTCACCTTCGCGCTGGCCGAGATTCTGTATCACGCGATCCTGATGATTAACTCTCCGGATTATCGTCGGCAAAAAGGGCACTACTCGGTGCCTCGAAATCTGCGCCGGGTGATCTTGACCATGCCGACCGCCATGTCGAAGCCGGAGCGGGATATTCTTCGCGATCGGGCACAGCATGCCATTGATATGACGATGCTGGTGATGAAGCGCGCGCGGGAGTCCGGGCCCAAGCTGGAAATGATCATGGACGAGGCCAGCGCGACCCAGCTGGTCTACCTCTACACCGAAGTTGCTAAGACGTTTAACGGTGATGCGAGAGGCTTCTTTCAGCTGATGAAGACGCCGAGGGTCGATGATCCGCGTCCAGAGCGTTTCCGGCTGGCGACGATTGATATCGGTGGTGGCACAACTGACCTCGTTATCACCGATTTCGAAGCCGTCGGAGCGGGGACATCGGCTAATATTCGGCCGCATGCCGTCTTCCGCGAAGGCTTCAATGTGGCGGGTGACGATATCCTGCGTCGGGTTGTGAACGAACATGTGTTGGCCCCGATCCAAGATGCGATCGCTGCGGCCGGCGTGGTCGGGGCCAGTGACCTGATCGAAGAGGTCTTCGGTGGCGACAGTGCCCGTAAAGGCATCACTGAAAGCGTCGAGCGCCAGCAGCTTGTCATGGAGGTTCTGGTCAAGATCGGCCTGGCCATTCTGGGGGCTTACGAGACCAGCGACACCGAAGGGCCGAAAGGTCCGACCGACTACGGTTTCGCCGATATTTTCTCGCAGGACGCTCCGCCGCCGGAACGCTGCCTATTGCGGTTTAACGAAAAGGTGATCGAGAAGGGTGGGCGGCCGGATTTTGACCTGCGAAAACTCCGTTTTCCGATTGATCCCAAGGCAATCCGCAGAACCATCACCAACACCCTTGGCAATGCGTTTCCGGCCCTGTGCGAGGCGATCCGGGCGTATGACTGTGACGTGCTTCTGTTGTCCGGTCGGCCGTCCAGGCTTCCGGCACTCCGTGAGTTGATTATCAGCCACCGGCCGGTGACGCCGGACCGCATTATACCTCTTCATCATTATCGGGTGGGGGATTGGTATCCGTTCAGAGATTCTCGGCTTCGGATCAACGATCCAAAAACGACCGCTGTGGTCGGGGCCATGATCGGGGCGGTGGCGAGTGGCCGCTTGCTGGGGTTCGGGCTTTTGACCGACCAGTATCGTCCGGTTTCGACAGCCCGCTACATCGGCAAGATCGACACCGAACATCAGATCAAAGATCAGGACATCTACTACGCCGATGTCGATCTGGAAGATCCGGAGGAAGGCTTGCCGCGGACCACCGTGCCGTTTGCGAACAAGGTGGTCATTGGCTTCCGCCAATTGCCGCTTGAACGCTGGCCGGCGACGCAGATGTACGTATTGGACTACCGCAACGATAAGGCGGCGCAAAAATATCGAACGGGTGATCCGCTACAGGTGAGCTTCTCCATCGTTTCGAAACGGGATGAAAGCACGGAAACCCTGAAGATCGACCAGATTGTTACGTCGGATGGCGATGATGTCGGTAAGGCACAGCTCGCACTGCGCCTTCAGACGCTTCAGGACCAGAACGGGTATTGGTTTGATACGGGGGTTATCCGATGAATGTTACGGAACAGGCAGCTTCCCTTGGGGAGAAATGCGAAGCCCTGCGCGATGCTGCAGAGCGCGCCGTCCTTTGGGTCGGTGATGTGGAGGGGCGAACGCCTGCGATCAAGCAGAACGCCCATTCATTGACCCGTATCCTCCGGCGGATCGAGAACGCATCACGCCGTCTCGGCCGTGCGGCGGGCCGTCGGATGGCACTTGGCGTATTCGGCCCCAGCCAAGCCGGAAAATCGTATCTGGTGAACAGCTTGTGCCAGAAGGACAGCGGCTCGTTTCTCGTCCGCATTGGCGATCAGGACTTTGATTTCCTCGGACAGATCAACCCGCAGAACGAAGGTGAATCTACCGGCCTCGTCACCCGATTCTCGACAGAAACCGATCCCGCGCCAGATGCGGCGTTTCCGATTCACCTGCGCCTTCTGACCGAACTCGACCTGGTCAAAATCCTTGTCAATTCGTGCCAGGAAGACATCCTGCACGAGGATGAGGAGAGGGATGCCTTCCGTTTGCCAAATGTCGGTGAGGTGACCGAGGCGCTGGATGCGATTCAGGAGATGGCGCAAAGCCGTTCGGCCGCCAAACACATCACCGCTGCCGAGGTGCACGACCTCGCGGAGTATGTGAACAGTAGATACCAGAAGCCGTACCGAGAGATCTCGACCGCAGGGTATTGGGACCGCGCCGCTGACTTGGCGCCACGCTTGTATTTTAAGGGCCGCGTGCGGTTATTCAGCCTGCTTTGGGGCGGCAATACCGATTTCACGGCTCTGTTCGAAACCCTCAGCCAAGCATCCGCGAAGCTGGAGAACTCGGAGGACATCTTTTGCGGTCTGGACGCGTTCGTCGAACAGAGCAACGGCACCTGGGGCCGTCGCGCCGACAGCATCCTCAACGTCCAGACTCTCGCCGGTATTGGAAGCGACGGAGGGAGCCCGATGACGGTCCGGACGGAGTCCGGCTCCGAAGTAACGCTGTCTCGCTCGCTCATCTCGGCTTTGACCGCCGAGTTGGTGTTGAAGATAGGAAACGATGCGTATCCGTTCTTCCGGCACGCCGACCTGCTGGACTTCCCGGGGGCCCGTGCGCGGCTCCGCGCGCGAAGCTTCCAAGAAGGCGCTAAATCGAAGGGTAGCGGAGACGACACCGGAAATCCCGGCGCCAATTTCTTGCTGCGCGGCAAAGTGGAGACCTTGTTCCAGCGCTACGAGGCGGAGCGGGAGATGACTGGGATGCTTCTCTGCATTCCGAACGGCAACATGGAGGTCCCGGTTCTCGGCGACATGGTTCACTCCTGGGTTCAAAAGACCCTGGGACAGACGCCCGAAACCCGAGCCAAAACGCCCAACACGCTATTTTTCATCATGACCAAGTTCGACCGGGAGTTTGAGGAAACGACCGGTCAGGACGCCACGTCGCAGCAAAAGCGATGGGATACCCGGATCCAGGAAGGGCTGCTGTCGCTCTGGGATCGTCATGGCTGGACGCAAGACTGGGATGGTAAGCCGTTCGATAACAGTCTGTTCCTGCGAAATCCGTCTTTTTTGAGCTCGCCTCTTACGATCCGGGACAAGGATAAACGGGAAGCGAGCCTCAATCCCGGCATGCAGGATTTTATCGACAGCATGCGTCGCTATTGCTCGGAGAGCGGGTTGATCCGCAAACACGTCGCCGATCCGGAGGCGGCTTTCGATGCAGCGCTCGCCCTTAACGATGGCGGCGTATCCTATCTGGTTGAGCGGATCACCGCCCTCTGCCATCCCAAGCTCAAACTGCGCCAGATCGAGGCCCGACTGGATGATGAGCGGAATACGTTTAAGGATGCGCTCGCCCAATTCTTCGACGGCGACGGTCACGACAAGACCGACGAGCGGACAAAGGTCGCAGAAGCGATCTCCCGGGCCTTGATGCCCTGCGCTCAGGTTGGTGACTTCTGCCTCCTCCTAGACGAATTGACGATCAGCCTGGATGAAATTCGGGCCATTCACGGAACCATCGCTGCTCTGGCCGATGATAGCGGAAGCACAGGCGACGATGGGGTCGACGGTGCGCCCGCTGCGGCGGCAGACGCGTTCGACCCCTTCGGCGACCCGGTCGAGCAAGCTGTCGTCGTCAAGGAAGCCGCGCCGCCGAAACCCGCTTCTCTCGACCGGGTCGGCCGATTTGTCCAAGCGGTGACCGAAGCTTGGGCCGAGAAGATTTCTGAAGCTGCGGAAGATGATCGGCTGAAAACCCGCTTCAAAGTTCCAACGGAAGAGTTCAGGGGGTTGGTCCAGGAGCTTATCCGTGGGCTGGAGCCGGTTGGCGTGGCCGCACGCATGGCGGATGCGATCCGTCGGGATACCTCGCATGCCAATGCGCAATGGGAGGTCATAGCGCCACGCGCCTGCCTGATCGCCCACCGACACGCGGCCAACTATCTGATGTGGCTGGGTCACGATCTGTTGCCGGTTTCTGAGCGAGCCGACGTTCCGCTGCGCAATCCGCAACGCAAGGCCTTTCAGCCACCCAAGGTGCCGGAAGGGTTACCGGATCTTCCGGAGATGGTCGTAGCGCATGGGCAAATCGACCCCTTTGTGTTGGATTGGGTTCATGTTTTACGACATATTGCCGCCGCTCATTCTGGCATAAGTGGTGGGTCTCTGTTGTCCCGAGGTGATAATGAGGCGCTGGGCGGGATCTTGGAAAGGGCGGGCGCGCTGTCGTAACGCTGTCGAGCAGGCATGAATGACTTTTTAAGGTTGGGGGATGTCGTGAAAGTAATGCAGATGCAAGTCGTGGAAGCCAATTCGAAGCCGGTCGGCTGGGCATCGCTGCTCCTGCGTTCATCGGACCTGCCTTCGGGTGGGTCGATCAGCGCACTGCAATTGGTTCAAGATCTCAACGGGCCGAACTATTTGGGACAATCAGGGTGGCAGCCGGAGCGCGCCTGGATAGCGGTTGAAGGCTCGGATGACGGCGCGGGTCAGATTGTGGTTGAACTCGGCCCAGAGGTGACGCGTCACATCAATGCGCACAGTAACGTCGAGATCCGCGCGTCTGCGGACGGCGCAAACGCTTTCGGCTCAGGCCATCTGATATGGCCAGCGATTCAGCAACAGGCAGGATCGTCGCGCCGCACGCGTCGTATTGCCGTTGGTGGTGGACGCAAGGCCGAGCCGGAAGCTCCGGCGGCACCAGCGACTCCGCCACAGGCGGCAGCACCCACAGAAGTGCCCCCGGCTCAGTCCAAACAGGCGGGGACCGACCAGAGCGCGACCGGTACGACCTCGCCATCGAATAAGATGGCTCTGATCATCGGGGGGGTCATCGCTTCGGTGGTGATTATTGGTGGTGTTCTGACTTTCGTTTTCTTCGATAAGCTGCCGTTCGGCTTTAACGGGGACGTCACGGAGACGGCAGACCAAGGCGCGGCGCAGAAGCCGATGAAAGTTTTGACATTGGATGAAGTGCGCGCCCAGTTATCCGGATCAGCCCCCCTTTCCCCGGAAGACATAGTGGCACAGGCCGATTTGCAAATGGGGGCGGGCAATCTCGATGCGGCATTGTTGTTATACAAATCCGCTGAGCAAGCTGGCTCTGCTGCCGGGGCGACAGGCTTCGCCAAGATGTACGATCCGGGGCTTCATGGGCCGAAGACAAGCCCGTTCGGGCAACCTAATGCGGATCGCGCGGTCGCTCTTTACGAAAAGGCGGCAAATCTCGGCGATGCGTTCGCGATGCGGCGTCTCGGCATTCTGCTCTACGAGGGTGGAAATGGAATTTCGGCAGATAAGACAACCGGGAAAGACTGGCTGGACAAGGCCGCCGAAGCCGGAGATGCGGAAGCGAAGTCTTATCTTAAAAACCTCTAAAATTCAGAAATTTAGCTTGGAGGGCGTTATGCGACCTACATTTCGAGCAGCAAGCCTATCCGGGGTTCTTCTAGGCGCGTTTTTCGGTTTGACCCTGAGCGGTTTGGTCGGCGTGACGGGACAGCCCGCAATAGCCGCCGAACGCGTGCCAATGTTGATGGACGGCAAGACGAGCCTTTACCAGAAAGTCCTGACCCGTCCGGGCGCCCTGCTTCATACGGCGCCAGGCGGGCCGGAAAAAGGTGACCTAACGGCCTTCTCCGTGCACTTCGTCTATGACCGACAAAGTGTTGGAGGAGAGCGTTGGCTGGAGATCGGCGTTGATCGGCAAGGCGACGTCATCGGCTGGATGCCGGAAGCGAAAGCGATCGATTGGAAGCACTCCTTGACGGCGAGCTTCACCAACCCGGCCGGACGTCAGCGGACGTTGCTGATGAACAGCCAGGAAAGCCTTGAGGCGCTTCTGAACAGCCCAGATCTTCTGGTCGAAGTGGAATCCGCACGGGCCAGCATCGACGGCGGACAAGCGCCGCAAAACACGGATATCGTCTCGGTTGAGCCGGAGAATTTCATCGATTTCAAATCTCAATTCTATCTGCTGCCGATTTTGGAGGCGGAGGAGATCTATCCGGACTCGCTCGATCCCATGACGCTCCTCAAGGTCGCCTCCATTTCGGCGGCCGAGGACCCGGCATCCTCAGAGGAAAAGCCGGACTCGCCGGAACCAAAAGAATTCAATGCCGGCATGACTTTCGTGATCGATTCAACCAGTTCGATGCAGCCCTACATCGACGCTGTTCGGCAGTCGGTAATTCAGATTCAACGACGCATTTCGGCCGCCGGGATCGAGGGAAGATTGAATTACGGTCTTGTCGCTTTTCGAGACAGTACCGATGCGGTTCCTGAGTTGAAATACGTCGCGAAAACCTTCGCGGATCCCAATACGACCAATAGCGCCGAAGAATTTCTGGAAAAGATCAAAACCCTGAAAGCGGCTAGCGTTTCGAGCAAAGGCTTCTCCGAAGATGCCTACCAAGGCCTGAAACATGCTGCGACCGAAATCGATTGGTCCGGTTTTGACGGCAAGAACATCGTCCTTGTGTCCGACGCCAGCGCCCGGGAAGGGTTCGATCCGCTTGCAGGATCCGGCCTGATGACGAACGAGATGAAGGGCCAATTATCCGAGGCAGGTATCTCCACCTACGTGATGCACCTGAAGACACCGGCCGGTAAGAACGACCATGACTTGGCCGAGTTGCAATTCAGAACCGTAAGTACCTTCAGCGACGGCAGCGGTCGCGACCTCTATGTGGATATCGAGGCGGGCGACCCGACAAGCTTTCAGAATGCGGTCAACAAAGTCTCAGACAGCATCATCAGTCAGATCACGAAAGACCGCGCGTATTTCGTCGAAGAACTGAAACGCAAAGAAGAAGAGCTCGCACAGGCCACAAGCGAAGAAGACAAGAAGCGCCTTCAGCAGGAGTTGAACGCCCTTTTAGTCGGATTGGCAATCAAGCTCGAATATTTTGGGAAACTTGAGAACACGACGGCACCGAAAGCTTTCGAAGCTTGGGTCGCCGATAAGGATTTTCGGGACCAAACCGTGCCGACATTGGATATCCGTCTCTTGCTGTCGAAGAACCAGCTCAGCGATCTACGCGAAGCAATGAGGCGCATTCTGGAAGTCGCCAACCAAGGCCAAATCTCGGCAGACGATTTTTTTGCCCAACTCCAGGCGGCGGCAGCGGCGATGGGACGGTCTCCGGATAAGATCGCCCAGGCCGCGACCCTCGAAGAGCTGGGGTTGGTGGGGGAATACTTGGATGATCTGCCGTTCCGGAGCCAGACCATGAATGTCAGCCAGGAAATTTGGGTGCAGTTCACCATTTCCCAACAGCAAGAATTCATTGATCGCATCGAGTCGAAATTGAAGTTGTTGGAGTTGTTTCATGACGACACCGACAACTGGGTGCTGTTGAGCGGGCGCAAAGATGCGGGTGATGCATTTTATCCGGTGCCGCTGAGCGCGCTTCCGTAAGCGATGAGCACACCCATCATGAAAATAACGGATCTCAACTTCGTTCGAGAGAGAGAAGATTGGAGGTTCGAGCTGTCGTTGGACCGCTTAGACGTTCACCCGGGCGATCAGCGCGCATTGATCGGGCCTTCTGGCTCCGGGAAAAGCACGTTGCTGGACATCCTCGCCTTGGCAATGAAGCCCACATCCATTGGTAGTTTCTCTCTTCTCGACGAAGTAGCCCCCGATCGCGAGGAACGCAGTGCCGACATTCGGGCGGCATGGGATCACAATGACCTGGACCGACTGGCCGACCTCCGGGCCGGTTATACCGGTTATATTCTTCAGCAAGGCGGGCTGCTGAATTATCTAACGGTCGGTGAGAACATTGCCCTGCCGATGAAGTTACTCGGATGCTCGGTCGATAAGGACTGGATCAAAAGGCTAACCGCGTATCTGGGGATTGATCAGTATCTCGACCGGCGTCCCAATCAGCTGTCGGTCGGTGAACGTCAACGCGCAGGCATAGCACGGGCGGTCGTCCACAGGCCGAGGGTGATTTTCGCGGACGAGCCGACGGCATCTGTGGACGCTGCGAATGCGCTTGCGGTCGCCCGCGTTCTGCTCGCGGTTGCCCGCCAACTCGGATCGGCCCTCATAGTCGCGACCCACGACATGAACTTGGTCGAGACGTTGGGCCTGTCTCCTCTGGATCTCAAAGTGTCCCAAGAACACGGCGGAACGGTAAGCCGTTTCTCGGAGCTCTGATCATGCTTCTGAACCTCCGGATCGCGTTTGGGTTGTGTGTCCGCGACATGTTGGTCGATTGGCGCATGTCGTTGTGTTTCATTCTTGGGCTCACTGCGGTCCTGGCCCCTCTGATCATCATGTTCGGCCTCAAGACTGGTTTGGTTGACGGTCTTAGGGATCGGTTGCTGTCCGATCCGAGAAATCTTGAGATCGTCATTGTAGGCAGCGGACAGTTCGATGCCGATTGGTTTAAGGCGCTCGCGGCGCGGCCGGATGTCGGCTTCGTCAAACCGAAAACGCGTGCAATCGCAGCCACCATCACCGTGACGGTTCCCCGTGAGTCCGGCTTACAAAGTGCAGAAGTCGCGGATCTGATCCCAACCGGGATCGGTGACCCTCTCCTTGAAGGAATCACGGTTGAGAAACCGAGCGACGACCGTCTTGCCGTGGTCGTCAGCGCCCGGCTGGCAGAGATGCTCAATTTGACTCTGGGAGAGGAGATTGGCGGCGTCGTCACGCGCCAACGGGGCGGCCGTCGGGAGCTTGGCCCAGTTGACTTGAGCGTCAGCGCAATTGCACCGGCCGGACTGACGACAAGAGCCGCAATCTTCGTCCCGGTTTCGCTGATGGAGGCGACCGAGAGCTTTCGCGACGGCTACGGCGTGCCTGCGTTCGGGTGGGAAGGGCCGGACCGTCCGAGCGAACGGATTTATTACGCAGGGGCGCGAATTTACGCCAAGGACCTAGCCAGCGTCACGACCCTACACAGCCACCTAACGGATGCCGGGCTATCGGTTCGCAGCAAAGCGTCCGAGGTCGACGGTCTCAACAGCTTTGCCGAGAGCCTGACCGGTGGCTTTTTGATTATTGCCTTTTTCAGCGTCATTGGCTTTCTCGTGTCGTTGACCGCCAGCCTCTGGTCTAACTTTGAGCGGAAGCGGCAAGCGACCAGCTTCCTTCGGCTGATCGGCATGCGGGCGGTCGGATTGATTGCCATACCGATTTACCAAGCCGTCATTATCGCCACTGCGGGGTTCGCCGGCGCTTTGGCCACTTTCTTCGGCGCTGCCATCGTAATCGAGACCGTGTTTGCCGATATTGGCGCATCCGTGGAGGGTGATTTGGTGGTTCTTAAAGCTATGGATATTTCAATCTTCTTCGCCGTGACGCTGGGAATATCCGTCCTTGCGTCTGCCGTCAGTTCCTATGGCTTATCTAATATTTCACCCGCTGAAGGCCTAAGAGAGAGGTGATCGACATGACCCGACATGCAAGGCCATGCCTAGCCGCACCCTTGACCATGGCCGCTATTATGGTTGCCGCAGCGTTAGCAACCGCTTCCGGTTCTGCCCAAGCGCAAGAAATTACATGGCCTGAGAAATTTTATAACCCAAAGCCGTCGGAGGATGGTGCGGACTTGGTGCTTCCGATGCCGTGTGGAGGGGCAATGGCTTTCCGTCCGGTCGCGATGGCGGCGAATTCAATCGCCGAGGATCAGGCGGTTTTGCTGGGCGACGCGGACGCTGCCTACGGCTATCAAGAGGCGCAGCGCACCGCTTATTTCTCAGCCCCCTTCGAGGATGCCGCGGATCGGAACCGCCGGATCCTTTACATGGCAAAGTACGAATTGACGGCGCACCAACTCGCGGCTTTGACGGGCGCGTGCCCCTCCAAACCCAATATGAAGGGCAGCATCCCCGCTATGGGGATCAGCTGGTTCGAAGCGATAAACTCGGCGCATGCCTATTCGCAATGGCTTTTCGAGAACGCACCGGAGAGCGTTCCGAAAAGCGACGGAACGTCTGGATTCATCCGTCTCCCCACTGAGGTGGAATGGGAGTATGCGGTCCGGGGCGGCTTGAAGGTCGGCAGCAGTGAGTTTTTGGCGCCGACCTTTCCGACCGAAGGAGGGTTGGCCGCTTACGCATGGTCGGTCGAGGCAAATTCGTCCAACGGAAAACCGAAGCCAGTCGGATTGAAGCGGCCCAACCCGCTAGGCTTGCACGACATGCTCGGGAATGCCGACGAAATCGTCTTTGAGCCTTTCCACCTGACCCACGTCGATCGACAGCACGGCTTGGTGGGTGGTTTCGTGATTCGCGGCGGTAATTACCTCATGTCTGGAAACTCCCTCCGTAGCGCCTACCGGTCGGAGGTCCCGTTCTATCGCAAAGGGCGTCCCGGTTTTACAGCGACTGCTGGGACGAGATTCGTCCTATCAGCTGAAATCGTCTCGTCCCGCGAGAAACTACAAACCATCCAACTCGCTTGGGAGAACATAGGCGCAAGTGATACCGACATGACTGCACCCGCCACTCCTCCACCAACAGAGGAGGATACGGCCCTCAACCTGCCGCCCGTTCAATCCGATCCGCTCAAAGAGCTGCAGATGCTTTCGGCGGTGATCGAAGAAGACGCGTTGCAAGATAGATTGACACGGGTTGTTCGGGAATTTCGGCTGACGATCGACGACCGAAACCGGGCGCGGGACAGATCGGCGCGCAGCCTGCTTCGACAGGGCGCGATTATCCTGCAACAAATCGGCGATGATTCCGCGCGCATCGCGTTGGCCGCACAATTGATCGAACAACGCGAAAAAAGCAGTTCCAGCGCTTCAATGATGGCAAAGATTTATGCTAATCAGGAGAGCAGGATAAAGAATTTCCAACACAATGTTGACGGTTATGCGGATCTAATCGTGGAAGTTTCCGCAGCATATCCTGGTAACGTTCTAATTGATCAAGAAGGTCTGTTAAGGACCGAGTTAAACGAGAAAAACCTCTCGAATCTAATCGAGTATGTGGTTGGTTTTTCCGATCACATCCTGAGATTCAGACGGAGGGGTGCTGTTGAAATCAATGCAATCAAACAGGAGTTGGGGCTGTGATAGAGGGACTTTTGGTGGGGCTTCGAAAATTTCTGGCCATTTTTCTGATCGGTTCGATGGTGGCCGGTTGTGTGACCACAGGCGGCGCATCGAACGCCAATCTGTCGCCCGATGAACAGCGACTTCGCGCGCAGGAAGAAGACTTCAATACAACGGTTGCGGGCGGCGTTGTTGCTGGAGCCTTAGCGGGGGCATTGATCGGCGCTCTCCTTGGTGGAGATGCTAAAAGCGGTGCTATCGGCGCCGGAATCGGTGCGGCGGCAGGTGGCGCGGCGGGAAGCTATGTTGCGAACAAAAAGAAGCAATATGCGACCGAGCAAGCCCGCCTGGACTCTGTTCGCAAAGATGTTGAGGTGGTCAATCAACAGGTTGCTCAGAGAATCAATCTTACAGAGCGTATTATTGATAAAAACAAGACTGAGCTTCAGCAAATGAAGCGACTTGTTGCCTCCGGATCAAAGAAGCGGGGCGATATGACGGCACTACTCACTAAAGTTTCGGGAAACCGGGCCTCGGTCACGAATTCGATCGCCGAATTGAAAAAACGTAAGACGCAGTACTTCCAGGCGTCTAGCTCGAATAGCAACGCCAATGCCGAAACGCGTGCGGAAATCGACAAACTTGAGGATCAGATTTCCACGCTGGAAAAGCAGGTTCAACAGTTTGACGAGATCATTAAGGTGAACCGTATCAGTTGACGCACACGGATCATTTCGGCACGCCGAAGCCCCCCGCATATCGTCTGATATATCGCGCTGTCTCGTGGGCTTCGGTGTTGCCGAGAGTGTAGAATGGAGAACCTTATGATGTTTAAAAGAGTAATTTCGGGCCGATATGCCGCCGTGCTGATCGCGACTGCGACAATGGTCTCTGTTGGTGGATGCAACACAACCGATCCTAATCAGGGGGGTTTTTTCGGAGGCGTCGCTGGCCTCGCCAGCGGCAGCTACGCTAAGGGCACGGAGGAAAAGCGTCTCGCGCTTCAGAACGAGCAAGACAAAAAGATAGCGCTTGAGCGCAAGGCTTCGCGCGTAAACCAAGAGAGTGCCGCGATAAGCTTGGAATTGGCGGAGACAGAAGCGCGCCTTCAGGCGATTGAGGGCGATCTAGCGACGCTGAACGCCAAACTCGCTTCGGCGAATGCCGGAACAGAATCGGCGCGCCGACAGCTGGCGGAACTGCAAAAGAAATCGGATGCCCTATCCAGTGATATTGATCGGGAACGGCTGACCTTCAGTGACGATGCCGGCTCTCAAAAGGTAAGAGACCTTGAGCGCCGGAAGAAGGAGTTGGAGGAGCAGATCGAACTGTTCCTGCTGCAGTCTTGACACACTCGTCTTTGACTGACCGTTAGAAGCGGCATCCCAAGACTACGGATCGCAAGGCGATGCTGGAGCTAGACGAACGCCCGGCACGCCTTGCAGAAAATTACGGATTGCCGCCGACCCGAGCGCGAAACCAGCGCTGCTTGCCTGACCGCTGTCGGCGGTTATGAACGTATTGATCCCGACCACGCGTCCGCAATCGTCGACCAGGGGCCCGCCGCTGTTGCCGGCCATGATCCGCGCCGTGTGTACAAGCGTCTCAAGCGAATTGACTTGAATGCCGCCGGGTTGCTGTATCGCGCTGATTTCACCTCGGCTCACCACCAGATCGGGAGCGGCACTCAAATCGCCTGAGCCCAATCTGGCAAGCGCCTGATCATTGCTGATAACCAGCCCGGGATAGCCGGCTGCGACAACGCCCGCGAGTTTCGATGTGCCTGCGGCAATCGTGGCGACCGGGTTGCTGGTGAGCCCGGAGATCTGTAAGAGCGCGAAATCCGCATTGCCAACCTCTTTAGGAGTTGCGGATTGTTTGACGACCTTGGCTTCGAAGGGACGGCCGAGGCTTTCGCTGGTAATCAGGATTTTCGTTTCGTCGCCGACGACATGTTTGTTCGTCAGAACCAAACCCGGCCCCACGAAAAAACCGCTCCCCAGGCTGTTAGGGGTCAGTACCAAAACAGATAAAGTTTCGAGCGATGTCAGCATTTCTCGCTTGCCAAGCGGTGCCGAGGGATCCGCAGTGGTCGCATCCCCAGTGTTTGGCGGGGTCCCATCCGCTTGGGCGGTCTGCAATTGACCGTCAGTCTGGGGCTCAAGGCTCCCCGGAGCGGTTGCGGGGCTGGTTTCGTCCGACGGCATCGCACGCGGCGGTAAAGATGGAGCGACCGGCCTGTTGAACTCAATCAGCGGCCTTGGCACCAAGCATGCACGACCGCCCTGTTCCCTCAGGATGGCGCATTCATCCGCTTGAAGGCGTTGCTCAAGCTGATTGATACGGTTTTGCAAGGCTTCGTTTAAACGTTCTTGCTGTTGGAGCTGCCGCTCAATTCCAGAACGTGGACTGGACTGGGTCTGAGCCTGCAGCCCCGAACCAAAAGCAAGGCCGACCGTTGCCGCAGCCGATACGGCAACTAGTCCGCGTACCGCCCATTTACAAAAGCCGTTCGTCCCTGATCGCTGATAAAAACCTTGCATCTCATCTCGCATTTGTAGCCCTAAATTAGAAAGTCCTTTGACGTCGCTTATTGCGCTGGAGGTTTGCATTTAATCGGCGCAACCACTACCGGCGCTTCTCCAAACATCATCCCCGCCAAGTTTTATGAGATGTCATATTAAGGCGATGTTATACTTCACAAACCAAGCCCGTGAATGTCTACGTTTTGTAGATGCCCTGCTTCAAAAGAGGCTAAGCATTATTGTATGGCATCACGCCTTCGTGCCTAGCCTTCCCGTGCGCATCAATCCCGTCCCACCCATTCCCCTTAAAGACATGCCCACACTCAGGACAGACCTTTGGCTCAATCTTGGCTTGAGCAATCTTTTTAAGATTGGCGCTGATGGCCTGCCCCCACTGAGTGGTCCAATTTGAATGTTAGTGCATTGTCGTTTTGGTCCTGACCCCATCTTTGGTCCGGCTGCTATGCGACTTTTCGGGCTGGGTTGATTTGGGCCGCAAAAGCGCTGGGCGTCAAGTTTCCCAGGCTGGAATGCGGTCGGTTCAGATTGAAGTCTATCCTCCAGTGTTCAATCCTGGCCCGCGCGTCGGACAGGTTCAGGAACCACGAGGCGTTCAAACATTCTTGCCGTAGCCGGCTGTTTGAAGTGGTCTTGGATATCCGGACAGGTCGGCAGCGAATTTAAGGTGTATCCGGTTTAGGTTTCAGGCTGCCTTTTTTTCGAGTTTGCCGCCCCAGTATGCTTCCGCCGGTGTTCGATGCTCAAGAGCGGAGTGGGGACGCCGGGTATTGTAGAACGTGATCCAGTCCTCGATGACCTGTCGTGCGTGGAAGCCGTCCTGCAGTTCGGTGAGATAGACGGCCTCCTGCTTCAGCGATCGCCAGAACCGTTCGATGAAGATGTTGTCCATGCAGCGGCCTCGACCGTCCATAGAGATTCGCACGTCTGCCGCGGTCAGCGTCGTCACCCAGTCCGAGCCGGTGAACTAACTTCCCTGATCCGTGTTCATGATCTCCGGCGCGCCGTGCTCGGCGATGGCTTCCTCCAGAGCTTCGACGCAGAAGCTGGCGTGCATGGTGTTCGACAGACGCCAGGCCAATATGCGGCGCGTCGCCCAGTCCATGATCGCGACCAGATAGAGAAAGCCGCGTCGAACGGGGATGAATGTGATGTCGGCGCACCAGACCTGATCTGGCCGATCGATCGCCATTCCCTTGAGCAGATAGGGATAGACCGGATGGGCCGGATGCGGCGTGGTCGTCCGGGGACGCTTGTAGATCGTCTCCAATCCCATCATGCGCATCAGCCATCGAACCCGATGACGCCCGACGACCATACCTTCACGGTGGAGGGCGGCCCGTATCTGGCGGCTGCCGAAGAACGGATACAGCGTGAACAGCCGGTCGATCGCTTTCATGACCGACAACGTGGCCGAATCAATGACGGCAGGCCTGTAGTAGAACGCTGATCGGCTGAGCTTTAAAATCTCGCACTGCCGCGCGACGCTCAGACCGCGTCGGTCTTTGCCGATCATGGCCTTCTTCTCTGCGGGGCTCATCGCTTGAGCCCTTGAGATAAAAAATCGTTCTCGACCGCCATCCTCCCGATCTTTGCATGCAGCTCCTTGATCTCCGCTTCGCTTGGACCGGATGCTTTGCCGCCGCGGGAGAAGACGTCCGCCATCCCGTCCACGGGCTGACGCTTCCAGGCGCTGACCTGGTTCGGATGCACCTGATGCTTCGCGGCGATCTCCTGGATCGTCTTATCGCCGCGCAAGGCCTCTAGCGCGACCTTCGCCTTAAACTGATCCGTAAATGAACGGCGCTTCGCCATGTCGTATCCCTCTCATAGCTTCGGGATACACCTTAGCGACCTGTCCGGATATCCAGGACCACTTCAGTTTTCAAGCTGGATGTGCAAACACTCTGCCTATTTCACCTCAAAAATCAGCAAAAGAACATAATAAGAACATTTAGTTCAAAGACAATTTCAAAAACAGTAGCGTGTCAGCGGGCTTGATCTGGGCATCGAAGGCGCGATGTCGAAGTTTCGAGACGTGAAAACCCTTCAAAAATTCGCCTCGGTCCATGCCTCAGTCCACAATTTTTTCAATCTCGAGCGGCATCTGAACAACCGCGAAATATTCAAGCAAAACCGGAC
>JANSYC010000156.1 GCA_024742605.1 Alphaproteobacteria bacterium
GGGCTTCGTACCGCTCTCCAAGACCGGTGCGGAACTGCTGTTCGAGCTGATCTCGCAACGCTATGAACGGGGTGCCACCCTGATCACCAGCAATCTTCCGTTTGACGAATGGACGGAAACCCTCGGATCCGAGCGTTTGACGGGGTTTCCGTACCAAATTTCCCCAAAGTAGCGGTAGCGAATTTGAGTAATTTCAATGACTTGCGTGTGTGATGAGAATTGTTCTTTTCGTAATTTCAATAGGTTAGAGTCGATTTCTGTTCTTGAGGACTCGGCAGACCGAATCACCCTACGCTTTCTCGCCTATACGGGTGGGGTGGGCGATGGAGAGCTGGCGGCGGCAATACCTGGGTCTGGAAAGCGTCCCGGCGGCTCTGACCTCGGCGGAGATCGAGTTCTTCTTCGCGCCGGGCGAACAGGCGCGATGGCTCATTGGCAATCGGCGCCGACCGCTGACCCGGTTGGGTCTGATCCTGCAGATCGGCTTCCTTCGGATGACCGGGCGACCGCTCGCTCTGTTCGAACGGTTACCCGCCGCGGTGCTGGCGTGCGCCGCGGCTCACGCCGGGATGTCGGCGCCGCGGATTGCCACGCTGCGATCGATCTACCGGCGAAGAATGACGCTCTTCCAGCACCAGCGCATCGCTGCGGAAGCGATCGGCTTCCGGGTTCTCGGCGAGCACGCAACACGTAAGCTGACAGCACACCTCCGGCGCCAGGCCACCATCCAGCTCGAGCGTGACGATCTGGTCCAGGATGCCAGGATCTGGCTGTACGACCGCCAGTATGTTCTGCCCGGCATCAGGCCTTTGGAAGAGATGGCAGCCGCAGCTCAGCTCAATGCACTCGAGGCGCTGGCCAGCAGCATCCGCAACGCTGTAGGTCCGGATGTGTCGGCAGCCTGGGCAGATCAGCTCTCAGATCGTGGGCCAGGATCGGGGGGTAGCTCATTGCTCGACTGGTTGCGAGCGGCACCCTCGGGCTACGGTCGCAAGGAGATCGCTGATATCCAGGATCGCATCGCCATGCTGCGCCGGCTCGGCGCGGACCGCATTGCCCTTCCCGACCTGACGATCGATCGGATGCGGCAGCACAGCAGGGGCATCGCACGGCGCAAGGCTGCAACCCTGTCCCGACTGCGGGAGCCGCGCCGGACCGTCGAGATCGGCTGTTGGCTGCGCCTTCAGCTGCTGGAGTTGACCGACACGGTGCTGGAACAGGCGAACCGCCGGATCGGCCAGCTATGGGGTCAGGCCCGCCGGGTGGTCGAAGAGCGCGCCCTGGAAGAGTTGAACCGCTATCGTGTTGGGGTCGTCACCATCATCGGTGCGCTTGACGATCCCTGCCTTCCGGAGAACGCCCTACGCTCAGCGATAGAGCGAGCAGTTGGACCGTTCCGGTCGATGCCGACGTCTGGGGGCAGGATTCAAGCAATTCGCGCAGAGATGGCCGCCGCACCGAAGCGGCTGCGGATGCTGCTGCGACAGGTCGGCGAGCTTGACTTGGTGGTTCCAGATGACCATCCGCTGCGAGACGCACTCGGCACGTTGTCGGTCGTGTATCGGACAGGAACTACCGGACTGGCGCGATGGGAGAACAATCCGTTCCCGCCGACTTCGGCGCGCACGATCACGGGTGCTGGCACCGACGAGGCGAGGCTGGCGGCCTATGAAGTCGCGACCGCGATGCTGCTCAAGCGCAGCCTGCGCAACGGCTCTGTGAGCGCGCCGCACAGCATCCGCCACCGAAGCGTCGACGACCAGCTGATGCCCGCCGAGGTCTGGGCCGCGGTAAGGGGTACGACAGCGCGTCGCCACGGATGGCCGGCGTCTCTGGAAGCATATCTTCGACGGTTCGAGGAACCGCTCAGTCTGCGAATGGAGATGCTGCAGGAAGCGATTGCCGCGGGCGAGATCGGTGTCACCGGCGATCGGTTCCAGGTCCCCAAGCTCCAAGCGGTGCCGAAGGATCCGGCGGTCGACGAGACACGGCTGCGGTTGTTCCAGGCGATCGGCAGCGCCCAGCTGCCCGATGTCATCGTGGAGACCGATGCCCGGATCGGTTTCTCTACCACCCTGCTGGGGCGACCGGCGCGGAACCCGGATGAGCTGGAAGCGCTCTATGCTGGCGTGCTGGCACTCGGGACCGAGAAGACGGCCTCCGACATGGCTCGGATGGTGGACGGGATCAGCGACGACCGGATCGAGCTCGCCATGCGCGGGATCGAGGAGGGCGGCCGACTACGTGCAGCGTGCGACCAGGTCGCAGCCGACATGCTGGCCCAGCCTGTCGCTAGAATGTGGGGGTCTGGCGTGGCGGCGTCGGCCGACATGATGAGCCTGGACGCCACGCGCCACCTGTGGACCGCCCGCATCGAGCCGCGCCGGCGCACGCCGGCGATCGGTACCTACACCCACGTGTCGAACCGCTGGGCGATCGTCTACGACCAGCCTATCGTGCTCAACCAGAGACAGGCCGGTGCCGCCATCGAGGGCGCGCTGCAGCAGAAGGTAGCTGATCTGCAGCGGCTGGCCGTCGACACTCACGGATTTACCCACTTCGCCCTGGCGACTGCCAAGCTGCTGGGCTTCGATCTGTCGCCACGGCTCGCCGACATCGCTAGCCGTAAACTGTATCTTCCGGCCTCCGTTCGTGTCCCCGAGCAACTCGAGCCCCGGGTCGAGCACATCAAGCCGGGCCGCCAGGCGCGCAAGGGCTGGGACGGGCTCCTGCGCATGGTCACCTCGCTCGAGGCCGACTACGGCTCGCCGGCGACAGTGATTGAGCGCCACGGCAGTGCCGCCCAGGGCACGCCGGTCTATGAGTGCGGCACGTATCTCGGCAAGGTGCTGCGCAGCTTGTTCCTGCTCGACTATCTGATCAAGCCGGGTTTCCGGCGCGAGGTGCATCGGCTGCTCTCGCAGGGTGAGTCGGTTCACTTGCTGCAGCGGGCGCTGATGGCAGGACGGATCGAGGCCAAGCACGGTCGCACGCTGGTCGAGGGTTCCGCGATCTCCGGCGCGCTGACGCTCCTCACCAACATCGTCATGGCGTGGAACACAAACGCGATGCAGACAGTCATCGACGGGTCACCGGCCGGTACACTGCCTGAACCGCACTTGGCGCATATCGCGCCTGTCGCGCATCGGCACATCAACATGAACGGCCGGATCAGGTTTGCGATCGAGGAATATGGCCGGTTGGTTCATGCCGGAGGGCGCAAGAACAGAAATGGTCTCTAAGTTATTGGAAACACGGAAAATACAATTTTGACGACCAGCTTAACTTATTGAAAATAAACCAACTCCTTACCGCTACTTTGGGGAAATCTGGTACGGAAACCCCGAGGAAAGTCCGCAGCCGCTTCAGCTCCCGCCGCATCCGGTGGAACTGACGGGCGTGGGCGTAGCGACCGGCCTTGATGGCGGCGCGCTTGGATAGTCGGGTGTAACTCTGGCGCAGCACGATGCCGTGCCGTTTGGCCTGCCGGACCAGGGTCTGCAAGGCCCGCAGATAAAGCCTGCTGTCCGTCGGATGGGCGATCGCCTTGGGCTGCACCGTGGTGTCCACGTTGACCCGCTCCAGAGAGGAGGGTTTCACAGTGCCCGTCTCCACCGCCGCCTCGATCGTCGCCTTCAGCACCTGTTCCATGCCTTCGGGGCCGATCCGCTTGCGCCAGCGTGTCATCGTGCTGGGATCGATCGGCGGTTCGTGCTGGAAGAACTCGAAGCCGCAAAAATACTGCCAGTACGGGTTCTCGACCCAGCGGTCGACCATGTCCTCATCCGACAGATCGTGGATGTGCTTGAGGTAATGCAGCCCGACCATCAGCCGCGTCGGCTTTGCCGCCCGCCCCACCGGCCGGAAGAACCCGCCGAACGTCTGATCAAACCGGTCCCAAGGGATAAGCGCA
>JANSYC010000061.1 GCA_024742605.1 Alphaproteobacteria bacterium
CGGCCGCAGATAGCTCGGCAGATGTTCCGCCGCAAAGGCTCTCAGAGCCGCATCGTCGCAGCCGCCCCCGCCCGGAACCCACCAGGCCACAAGGTGCGTGCGGCCATCGTGAGCCAATGCGCGAACGACGACCTGTCCGACCCCCGGATGCCGCGCCAGAACGCCTTGCGCTTCCCCCGGTTCGACCCGAAAGCCGCGAATCTTCACCTGCTCGTCCGCCCGGCCGATATACCGGACGCGTCCGTCCGGGAGCCGCGTTCCGACATCTCCGGTCAGATACATGCGCGCACCCGGATCGGGGCTGAACGGGTTCGGGCGGAACCGGTCTGCGGTCAGGCCGGGTTGTCCCAGATAGCCGCGTGTCACCTGCGGACCCGCAAGCGCTATTTCGCCCAAGGCTCCGATGGGAACCGGGTTCATGGAGTCATCGACCAGATGCAGATGCATGTTCGCAACCGGTTGTCCGATCGGCGGCGCCTCACCGGCCCGGCAGCGCTCTCCGCTGGCCCAGACGGTGGTCTCGGTCGGACCATAGGCGTTGGTCATCGACCGGCCCTCGGCGAACCGGTCGGTCAACGCGGCCGGGCAGGCCTCGCCGGCGACGACCAAGGTCCTGAGATCGGGCAAGTCCCCGTCCGGCAACGCGCCCAGAACCGAGGGTGGGATCGTCAACATGCCGACCCGCTGTTCCTGAAGCAGCGATAGGAACTCGGCGTCCGGCTGCGGCGCACCGTCAGGATGCATCACCAGCACCGCTCCGGCCCGCCAGACCAAAGCCAACTCCCATATGAACGCGTCAAAGGTGATCGCCGAGAACTGCATCACCCGGTCGTCCGGTCCGAGACCGAAGGCAGCCACCTGGGCTTCGGACAGGGCCGTAAGCCCCCTATGATGGCCGACAACCCCTTTCGGCCGACCCGTGGATCCGGACGTGTAGATGACATAGGCGATCTGGTCGGGGTCGATCGGGACGTTCGGGCGGACAGGTGCGCCGACCGGCGGCGCGCCCGCGCCCCCAACTGTCAGCACCGGCCAATGCTTGCCGGAGAAACGGTCCAGGGCCGTCGCATCAACGAGGACCACCGCAGGATTGGCGTCCTCTAGAATGCCTTGCTCGCGATGGGAAGCGAAAAACGGGTCCAGCACCAGAATCCCGGCCCCAGCCTTCAAGACCGCCAGCACCGCCACGATCAGGTTCGGACCCCGTGCCAGACAGCAGGCCACCACCCGCTCGGACCCGCCCCCGGTGTCCAGAATCTGTCCGGCAAGCGCATTGGCCTCGCGCTCCAGCCGGGCATGGGTCCAGACCACGTCGCCGTGACTCAAA
The DNA here is from genome assembly GCA_024742605.1 of Alphaproteobacteria bacterium. Classification (GTDB taxonomy): domain Bacteria; phylum Pseudomonadota; class Alphaproteobacteria; order Thalassobaculales; family Thalassobaculaceae; genus JANSYC01. The sequence goes on from JANSYC010000061.1 coordinate 1,328, forward strand.
GCCGGATGTTCGGGATTCCGATCATGGGCCGCCTCGAAGAATCTGTGCAACCCAACGACCGGCGGAAGCTGCCGCTCCGTCGCATTCCAGGCCCCGCGCTCCAATGCCTCCAGACGCGGGCCTCCGATGGCGATCCGACCAAGCGGACGATCCGGTTCGGCAAGGCCCAGCCCAACCACCGCATGAAGCGCATCGGCCAATCCGGCCATGGCATCGGCCGAGAACAGGCGCTGGTCGAACTCGATCGCGCCACCGAGGCGGCTGCCGTCATCGACGATCGAGAACACCAGGTCGAATTTCGGTGCGAAGGTCTTCGGACCGCCATCGGGCAGCATTTCAAACCGGACCGAGGTTGATGTGCCCAAGGAAGCGCGCGCCGGCTCGGCGGTTCTCAGACTGAGAACGGTATTGAACAGGGGCTGACGCTCGCCCTGACGGCGCAGCGCCCGGACAACCCGGTCAAAGGGAAGATCCTGATGCGCGAAGGCGGCCCGTGTGACGGCCGCCACGCGACGACACGCCTCGGCAAAGCTCGGATCACCGGACAGATCCGTCCGCAGGGCGAGCTGGTTGACGAACAAACCGATGAGGTCGGAATACTCGGCGCGCGTGCGGACCGAAGCCTCGGTCCCGACGACCATATCGGCGTTGCGCGTGTATCGGGCCAAGACCAGCTTCAGCAGCGCCAGAAATCCGACAAACACGCTGATCCTCTGGGACCGGCAGAATGTCTTGAACGCGGAATAGTCCGGCTCGTCGATGCCGAACGGCAGGGTCCCGACCTCGGCGACCTTTGCGCCCGTATCTGCCGTCACCGGCAGGTTCACGCCATCGGGTGCATCGGATAATGCACGCTGCCAGAACGCCGTGGCGGCCTTGACCCGGTCACTGGACAGCGTCTGGACCTCCTCCCGCGCGTAGTCGGCATATTGCGCCTTCAACGGCGGCAGTGCCGGCTCAAGCTCAGCGGCGAAGGCCTGATACGTCTGCTCGATCTCGCTCAGGAGGATCTCCGTTGACCACCCGTCAACGGCGATATGATGGGCAACCAGATGCAGAACCCAGTCGTCTGCCGCGATCTTGTAGAGCGTCGTCCGCAGGACATGCACCGTCAGATCGACCGGCGCCAAGCCATCCGCCGCCGCCATGTCGTCCACCGACCGCAAAGCCGCCTCCAGATCCTGGGCGGACAGATCGATGACGCGCCACTCAGGATCGGATAGCGGATCGACAACGGCAACCACCTCGCCGTCCCGTTCCTCATAGCGGGTCCGGAGAACAACGTGGCGCTCCATCACCGAAGCCAGGGACCGTCGCACCAAGGTCGGGTCAACAGCGCCTTTCAGACGGACAGCGATCGGCACGTTATAGGCGGAGTGTTCCGGGTCCCTGCGATCGAGGAACCACATCCGCCGTTGCGCGCTGGAGAGCACCGCGGTCGCGCCCAACCCGGATGGCGGAGGTGTAGCCAGATCCTCCGAGGGAGTGTTCTCGACGGCTTGAGTTCGTCGAGCCGCAAGGGCCTGCTCAAGGGCACGCCGTTTTTCCGGCGACAGCGCTCGGATCCGATCCGATAAGGAACCGTCGGACGGGCTCATCACATCACCCGGCTCGGAACGGTCGCTGCACTGAGCGGGGCTCCTTCGGCGTGCAGGTCGGCCGCGGCCGACATCAGACTCGGCCACGCTTCCATCAACCCACCATATAGCGCCATGAGGCCTCGCACCCGCTCCACACGCTCCTCCCGGCCGAGCCGCAACCCCACGGAACGGGGCAGATGGCTGTCGCGATCCGTCAATCGACGCCGCGCGAACTGAACCGCAACTTCAGCATCGCGGGCCCAGAACTGACGATCTGCCGGACAGGTCGCAATCCGCGCCTCCACGGATTCAAGATCGGCGATCATATCCGCCACTGCCCGTTCCCGCAGCCACATATCGAAGCTTCCCAGGTCCGCCGAGCATGCGTCCAGGAGCCGCCGCCCCAGCGCCCGTAGACGCTCATCCGGATCGTCAGGAAGCGCGCTTTCCCGGGCCAAGGCCGACCGGACCAGTGCCGCCAGATCGATCGGATCGCTCACATGCGAACCCCTTCCGCTCGTCTGGCGATCATGCAGGACCATGCCGGGGAGATGCGCGGTCAAAGCCGCATCGTCGACCAGAACCGACAGCCAGCCGAACAAGGCATCTTCCCGACGCTGAACCGGCAGAAACGGCACCAGGGACCGGCGCGCGTCGAAGCCGGCGGACAGGCAGAAGAAATCGCCGCCCCGACCAACCGTCAGACCGGCCACACCCCGGATCAACTCCCGACTGCCAAGGGCGGTTTCGTAACGCTCCGCACTTTCGGTCATCCAGTCGAAACTCGGTCCGGTCAGCCAGCGGGCATCCTCGGTTCCGGCCCAGCCGGAATCACCGACCCACCCCTGATAGGTTGCCGTGATACGACCGGTCCCCTGGCTCAAAGACCGGAACACCTCCGCATCCGCCATACGCGTGTCGATCGACGTTTCGGGATCCGAAGCGATCAGGGCGGCAAGGTCGGAGCCCAAAGTCCTGCCGTGGCGGTCCAGCCAATCGACCGGCTCGACCTCCGAGTGCGCCAGGACCTCGGCCCGAGAGGCCATGACCCGAATCTCCGATAGACCTGCCTCGGAGGAGACGGAAAGTCCGCCCGGGCCCGCCGACAGCCGGCGGAACTCGCCTCTGGTGTCATCATCCACGCTGACAAAGGTTCGGCCCGCATTGTACAGCAACAGGGCGTTGCGATTGGTCCCGTAAGGCAGGCTGACGCCTTCGCTGTCGGACAGGCCGAACCTGACGATCGCGGGATCTACCCCGGCCCGTGCGGCCAGGACCGACGCAAACGCGGCCGTCTCGACCGCGCCGGAATAGGACACCGTCACGCCATAGCGTTCCGAAAGCGCGCCGAGCACGGCGCGATAGGCCTCGTCGGTCGCCGGGTCATCCTGGGTCCCGCAGACGATGACGTCGGGCCGGTGTCCATATTCGCGCGCATTCAGCAGATAGGAATCGAGGCAGGCCCTGAGGGAGTCCGGCCGATTGCTGGACGGCACCCCGATCGCAGCAATTCCGGGCCCGATTTCCGCGCCCCTGCTTCGCTCGAGCAGGGCGCGGCGAAGTGCTTCGGCATCGAGCGGGGCAGCCGCAACGACCCGGTCGTCCGCACCCTCGATCTCGGCGAGCAGTGCCTCCAAATCGTCCTCGTCCCCGGCACCCGCCATCAGGGCCGTGACGGCCACCGCCAGCTGCTCGATTGTCGGGCCGTCGAGGAAGGTGGCAAGCGGCAGTTCGACAGCAAGTTCCTCGCGAAGCTGCGCGATGATCCGGATGATCAAAAGCGAATGACCCCCCAGCGAGAAGAAATCGTCCCGAATATCGATCTTCCGGACGTCCAGCACATCCTGCCAAAGCCTGAGCAAGGTGGCTTCGATCTCCGTGCGCGGGGCCAGAATGTCCTCGTCGCCGACCGCCCCCATCTCCGGCATCGGCAAGCGGGATCGGTCGATCTTCCCATTCGTGTTCAGTTCGAACGCCGGCAGCACGACGAAGTGAGCGGGCACCATATAGTCCGGCAACCGGGCGGCGAGATGTTCCCGGAGCACCGCCGTGTCGACTACGGGTCCGGCCGCGCCGTCGGGATCTCCGCCGATCACATAGGCAACCAATCGCCGGTCGTCGCCGGGGAAGACCCTGGCGATCACCAGACAATCGCCGACCGACCGATGGGTGCGCAAGGCAACTTCAACCTCGGCCGGCTCGACCCGGAACCCCCGGATCTTCAGCTGATCGTCCGCCCGACCGATCAGTTCCAAGACACCATCGGACCGGAGCCGGGCAATATCTCCGCTGCGATACATCCGATCTCCGGCGACCGCGGAGAACGGATCGCAGATGAACGTCTCAGCGGTCAGCGCAGGCCGCCTGTTGTAGCCGCGGGCCAAAGCGCTTCCGGCCAGATAGAGATTGCCGGGCAGCCCCTCCGGCACCGGATGCAGATACCGATCCAACACATAGCACCGGGCCGACCGCACCGGCGTCCCGATCGGGGGCAGCGCGCCGTAGTGATCCGCTCGGCCGGTGACCTCCAAAGACGTCACCACATCGCTCTCTGTCGGGCCGTAGTCATTGAACAGCCGAAGATGCGGATACTTCGCCAGCATCGCTCCAACCGCCGGGGTCACCTTAAGCTGTTCACCGGTCGCCAGAATTTCCCGCAGTGCCAGGACTTTCGGAGGATCCCGCAGAATCCGCTCGGCCAGCAGGTTCAGCATCACCACCGACACCACGGCCCGCTCGATCCCCTGCTCGATATAGAGATCGACGGCTCGGATCACGTCGCCCCGTTCGGCATCCGTCAGCAGATTGAGGCACCCGCCCGTCATCAGAACCGACAGGCTCTCGTTGAAGCTGGCATCGAAGCCGATGGCGGCGAATTGCAGCGACCGCGCCGGCTCCGGCAAGCGCTCGACGAACCACACCATCAGGTTCAGCAGGGCTCCGTGCGGGTACGCCACGCCCTTCGGCACCCCGGTCGACCCCGACGTATACAGAATGTAAGCGATAGCCTGGTGCGGGATCCGTGCTGGCAGCGGCGCGGACTCTCCGGCGCTGACCTCGTCGACCGTCACAACCGGCAGGTCCAGAGCGGCGGCCCGGTCTCGACACGAACCATCGCTGAGCACAAATTCAGCTTTGGAATTCCCGAGGATCAGATGCAACCGGTCGCGCGGCAAGCTCAGGTCCAAGGGCACACAGGCGCCGCCCGCCTTGAGGATCGCCACCATCGCGACGATCCGCTCGAACCCGCGCGCGGTTGCGAACGCGACGGATGTGTCGGGGCCGACGCCACGCGCGGCCAGTCCCTGCGCCAGGCGCTCGGTCCGACGGTCGAACTCGGCATATGTAACCACCGCCTCGCCGAGCCGCAGCGCTTCCGCATCGGGCGTGCGTGCCGCTGCGATGCGAAGGCGCGCGGCGATTGAGTCCGGGTCGTCCAGGGGAGCGGGTGTCGGGTTGAGCCGAGTGTGAATCCCGTCGATCCGCGATTTCGGCAACAGGGGCACGGATCCAATCCGGCCCGCAGGATCTTGCGCCATTCCCTCCAGAACCGTCCGCCAAACCTCGACGATCCGCTCGACCGTGGTGCGATCGAACAGCTCCGTATCGAACTCGATGGATCCTTCGAGCATCCCGTCCGCCTCGGCCAGTTCGACATTCAGGTCGAATTTTGCGGTTCCGTTGTGCACAGGGATCGGCGTCGCGGTCAGACCCGGCAGAGTCGGGATCTCGCCCGCCGCATTGTGCAGCCCGAACAGCGTCTGGACGAGCGGTGCATGGCTGCGCGAGCGCGGCAGATTCAAACGTTCCACCACCCGCTCAAAGGCGGCGTCACCGTGCTCGAACCCCTCCAGCAATCGGGACCGCACATGGTCGATCAAAGCGTCGAAACTCGGATTGCCGGACACGCTCAGCCGGAGCGGCAATGTGTTCACGAAGAACCCGACCACCCTCTCCGTCTCCGACCGGGTCCGGTTGGCGACCGGAATGCCGATCACCATGTCTTCATCACCACACAGCCGGTGCAGCACGGCGGACCAGGCCGCAAGCATGACCATGAACACCGTCGCTCCCCGATCCCGTCCGAGCCGGCCGAGGCGGTCACTCAGGTCTTTGTCAAACCAGATCGCCAGGCTATCGCCGGACTGCCGACGTATTGCGGGGCGCGGCCGGTCGCTCGGCAGATTGATGGCGACGGGAGAGCCTTCGAGTTGCCTCACCCAATAGTCTTCATGACCCTTTTCGGCCCCGACGCGGTCCGCACCGGCCTGCCAGGATGCGTAATCGGCGAATGCGATCCTGTCTGGCACGTCTCCAGGGGCGCGACCCTCGACAAAGGCACCATAGAGGGCCGCAAGATCCTCTGCCAGGATGCCGGTCGACCATGCATCGGTGGCAATGTGATGGATCGTCACCAAAAGCACATGATCGTCGGCTGAGATCCGCGCCAGGGCGGCGCGGGCGAGCGGCGGGCTGCCGAGATCGAAGGGGAGCGTCGCTCGGGTCCGAAGCTGTACCTCCGCAGCGCTCAAATCCGAGACATCAAACAGCTCAAACGGAAATGCGGAAGCGGAAGCGATACTCAGCTGCGGCTCGTTCTCGATCTCGACGATCGCAGTCCGCAACGCCTCATGCCGCTCAAGCACCCCGTCCAAGGCGCGTCTCAGCGCGGCGACGTCCAGGCGCCCCGTCAGACGCAACGCGAAGGACGTGTTGTAGACGGCGCTGTCCGGCTCCAGCCGTTGCAGGAAATACAGCCGCCGCTGTCCCGGCGACAGGGGCAGCCGACCCTCTCGGGACACCCGCGGGAGTCCGATCCCTGTAGCCGCGCCAGCGCCCGCCTTCCGCCCCCGCAAGCGCCGCAGCATCTCAGCCTTCTGCGCCGGCGAAAGGGCCTGGGCCTCCTGGACCTTCCGGGGCTCCGGTTCCGCCGCGGCCGACACGGGTGACGACGTCGCCATCCCGGTCTTCAGGAGCGTCTCGACCGCCCTTGCGTTCAGACCCGATACGAAATTCCGTGCAAGGCCCGCGACCCGCTTGGACTCCGCGTCATACCGGTCCGGGTCGCGCCAAAGCTCCGCCAGCGCCTCGCGCCATGGTCCGGCATCCTGCGGTGGGATCAGCGGCTCGAGGAGCAGATTGTCGGCCAGTTGATCCCGGTATCCTTCGATAGGTCGGACCGGGAGCGGTGGACGACTTCCGAGCAGCGCCTCCGGAAGCGCCCCGTGATCCGACGCAAGAACGGGAACCCCCCGCAGCATGCTGTCGACCGCCGCCATGCCGAAACTCTCGAACCAGAGGCTCGGCATCAGAACCACGCTCACGCCGGCCAGGACATCGTCCAAGGAGGGTCGGTTCGGGCGAAGCTCGATGTTGGGAACCGACTCGATCTGCCGGCGATTGGCAGCCGTGGTCGCATACCCGGGCAGAGCGGCGAACGACCGCTCGGGGAACGCCCTGGCCAGGTCCGTGAAGATGCTCAGACCTTTCACATCGCTTGCATTGATCAGCAAAGCCGGCCCCTGGGCGTCGCCCAGATCCGGATAAGGCCCGGTCCCGAAGTGAGGCGGAGCGTAGACCTCAGCGGAGACTCCGGCCCATCGCTCGAAATAACTTGCAGCAGCTTGACTGAGAACCAGACGCAGACGGCAGCGGCGGATCAGGCGCGTCCGCTCCTCGCCCGGATACAGGCTTTCCGGCCCGAACGGGAAAAGCTGGGGAGTCAGGCCTAGATAGACGACGCGCTCCGGCAACTTGTCCAACGCAGAGGCCAGCAGGCTTTGGCTCGGATCCTCGCTCGCGACCAAGATCCAATCGGGCTTTTCACGAGCAACCGTCTCGCTGAAGACCGACAGGATCCGGCGCGGATCGGCGACCGCATGAATATCCACACCCGCCTTTCGAAAGCGTTCGCCGCTTGCCGTTTTTTCAAGCGTGTCGCCGTCTTCGATCCGACGGGCTCGCCACTCCTCGAACGTCTCTTCAGGAGGGCTGGCAAGTGCAGGCGTCACCACCGAAACGTGATGCCCCAAAGACGCTAGCGATTCCACCAAGGCCCGGTTGGATCGATTGGCACCACCGTGGAAACGGGTGTAGGGGACATTTGTCGCCATCACGAGGCGGAGCATTCCTGATCCTTTCGATTATTCGCGCCCCGAGTGCCGTAAGATCGACGCAAGCGGCACACCCTATCAAGCACATTGTCGACCGGCTCGCACGACCCTATCGGGACCGATATCCTAGCGGCATCATCCGACATGAGAAACTGCCAGGAGATCCGGCGTTGGATGCAGCGCGGGAACAGCTATGCTACAATCATAAAGAGCTATTGTGGCAATGTTTTGTAAATTCCGGGTGTTCGAAAATGCGAGAATCTTCCAAGAGAATCAATCAACCAAGAGAGACGAAATGGTTGCTCGCAGGCTGGCCGCATTCTAGGCTTTCTATCTAGGGCAAGCTTTGGAGTGCATATGGAAATCGCCATTGTCGGCATTGCTTCCCGCTTGCCGGGTTGTTCTGATCATCAGGCGTTCTGGAATAGGCTTCTGGCAGGTGAGGAATGCCTGACGGAATTCGGTCGGAGCGAGATGCTGACCGATGGCGTCCCGGCGCGCCTCCTGTCGGATCCCCACTACGTTCCGGTAGCAGGATTCTTGGATGGCGCGGAATTTTTCGACGCTGGATTTTTTCAGATGTCGCCGAAAGAGGCGCGTCGAACCGACCCCCAGCAACGGCTCCTTTTGGGGTGCGCCTATCACGCTCTTGGGGATGCAGGTTATGCCCCGGCAACAGCCCCAGGAGCCGTCAGCGTTTTTGCCGGGACAGGTGCCAACGGACATTTTTGGCGCGACCTGGAACATGCGGATGGAGATCCTTCAGAGCAGTTTCAGGCATATGTGGCGAATGACAAGGATTTCGCCGCAACCAGAATCGCCTTCAAGCTCGGCCTGAACGGAGCCGCCATCACAGTTCAGACGGCCTGTTCCACAGCCCTGGTCGCCACACACCTCGCCTGCCAAAGCCTGTTACTCGGCGAAAGCGATCTGGCCCTTGCCGGAGCGTGCTCCCTCCGACTGCCGCGCAAGGCGGGCTATTTGTATGAGCCCGGCGGGATCGAGTCGCCCGATGGGCACTGCCGTCCGTTCGACAGTGCTGCGGCCGGAACGGTTTTCGGTGACGGCGCCGCCATGCTCGCGCTACGCCGGCTGGACGACGCCCTTATGGACGGGGACCGGATCTACGCGATCATCAAGGGATCGGCCGTGAACAATGACGGCAGCGACAAAGCCGGCTTCACCGCGCCAAGCGAAGCCGGGCAGATCAGCGTGATTTCTGAAGCTCTGGCGGTTGCGGAATGCGGACCGGAGGACATCTCCTTCATTGAAGCGCACGGAACCGGGACCGCGTTGGGCGACGCGGTGGAAGTGGGTGCTCTTGCTGCTGTCTTTGGCGGCTCCACCCGATCCGCCCCCTGTCCGATGACGTCCGTGAAAGCGAACATCGGGCATACCGACACGGTGGCGGGTGCAGCGGGCCTGATCAAAGCGGCCCTGGCTTTAAAGCATGGGATCCTGCCTCCGCAGGCCAATTTCACGACAGCCAACCCCGAGCTCGGTCTCGACGACCGCGGCTTCGTCGTAAATTCCAGCACCACACAACTGATCGGCCGACGGGTGGCCGGGGTCAGCGCGTTCGGAATCGGCGGCAGCAATGTGCACATGGTCCTGGAAGCGCCGCCGGAACGCTCCTGCCTGCCGCGGAAGGCCACCGCAAAGCTGTTCACCATCGCCGCCGCGGCCGATGTCGCCCTAGACCAGAGGATCAGCGCTCTTAAAAGGACAGTCGCCGAGGACAGGCCCGATCTCGACGACCTCGCTTTCACGCTGCGGCGAACCGACACCGCCCTTCCGGTCCGGGCCTTCGAAGTGGTCGCTGCGGACGGCGCCCCCTTCGCAGACGGCACCCGGATTCAGCGGATCGCCAGCATCGAGGCCAAGCGCCGCAACGTATTTCTGTTCCCCGGCCAGGGGGCCCAATACCCAGACATGGGACGCGGCCTCTACGAGGCGTTTGCACCCTATCGCGCGACCATCGACAGCGCGGCCGAAATCCTGCGTCCCCTTCTCGACGGGGACCTTCGTGACCTGTTGTTCGAGAGTTCCGAAGAAGATGTGGCGCAGACCGGACTGACCCAGCCCCTGGTCTTCGCGACCGACATGGCCTGTGCCCGTCTGCTCGGCAGCTTTGGGCTCGCGCCGGAGATGGTGATCGGTCACAGCCTCGGTGAGTACGCGGCCGCTTGCTGCGCCGGCGTCTTCGGGTTCGAAGACGGCCTCCGTCTGGTCGCGCGGCGCGGCGCCCTGATGCAGGCGTTGCCGACCGGGCTCATGCTTGCCGTTGCAGCGTCGCCAGACGCGATCGAACCTTATCTCTCCGGCGGTGTCGGATTAGCCGGTCTCAACGCCCCTGACAGCACCGTCGTGTCAGGACTGACCGATGAGATCAAGGCGCTCCGGAGCAGGCTGGATCGGGTCGGGGTCGTCTGTCAGGTTTTGGCCACATCGCACGCGTTTCATTCGACCATGATGGATCCAATGCTCGACGCCTTTCGCTCGGAGCTCGAACGCATCACCCTTCGCCCGCCGCACATCCCGTTGGTTTCCAATTTGACAGGCGGTCTGATCACCGATGGCGAGGCAACATCTCCCGAGTACTGGTGCCGGCATTTGTCCGAGCCCGTGCAGTTCGTGAAAGGCCTGCAAACCCTTCTCAGTAGAGCCGACCAAGTGCTGATAGAAACGGGGCCGGGTCAGGTTCTCTCCGCGCTGGCGCGTCGGCATCCGGAAGCGAGCGATGGTATTCAGACGCTTTCCCTGATGCGGCACCCCTACGATGAACGGGACGACACCGAGGTCTTCCTTGAGGCGCTAGGACGCATCTGGAGCTTGGGCGTCAAAGTCGACTGGTCACAATTTGACCCGCCCGGAACGTCTCAAGTGACGGATACGCCCCCCTATCCCTTCGCCAGGGACCGGCATTGGCTGGAACCTGCCGCCGCCAAGACGCCCATTAAACCAGACGTGGAGCTCCCCGAGTTTCTGATCCCCTCATGGCGACGACAGACATCACCCGGGCTGGGCCTTGGCGCCTTATTGGGCACCTGGGTGGTTGAGGATGACGGCTCCGGCTTGGTGGACACTCTGGGACAGGCGGTCCAAGCCCTTGGTGCAGTGGTGATTACCCGCCGCAGTGCGGAGATCGGCAATCCGTTGACCGCCGAAATCACCGGCATTCTGCTGACGAAATGCGATGACATCCTACCGCGCCTCGCAGCCGTCGCACGCGCCATCGAGGCCCGTGAGAACGCGAGCCCCATTACCGTCGGATGGCTGGCCACGGGACTGTTCGATGTCACGGGGACCGAAGCCCTCACGCCGGAGGCGGCGATCGGGCTTGGGGCACTGCGATGCCTGCCTTTGGAGCAACCCTGCGTTGCCTGTCTGATCGCGGATGCGGATGATCGGCCCGAGGCCTCGACGCTCTTCGCGGCGGATCTGGCCAACGCGCGTCGAGACGCGGTCTTGGCCTATCGCACCGGGCGCCGCTGGCACCCGACCACCGAGCCCTTACCGAAAAGCGCGGCTCACAAAGCCCTGACCGGCCCGGTTCTGATCACCGGGGGGTCTGGCGGCGTTGGACGACTCGCAGCCGAAGCCGTCGCCGAAATCAGCACCGATCCGGCGATCGATATTTATCTCATGTCCAGATCGGGCAGCCGTGCCCCCCTTGCCCCTCTCGGAAAAGCCCATCTGCATGAAATCATCGGCGATGCGGGCGATGAGGCAACCGTCTCGAATGCCGTCCGAGATATCGTTGCGCGGCACGGTCGGCTTGGGGGTGTTGTCCATGCGGCGGGAAGCGTTGCCCGCGCCGGTTTCGAGCCGCTTTCAGGCAGGCCCGATAACGCGCTCGCGGTGCATCGCCGCGCCAAAATCGATGGCGTGAAGGCGCTGGAAAAGGCGTTGGATGGGCTCGATCTCGACCTGTGCCTCCTGGTCTCCTCGCTGTCCACACGACTGGGTGGGATTGGCTATGGGGCCTATGCCGGGGCCAATGCGGTCCTCGACGCAACCGCAGAGCTGCAAGCCCGAAAGGGTCGCCCTTGGCTCAGCGCGGACCTGGACGGCTTCGACTTGAACCTGGACACCGCCTCACTGACCGAACTGAACCGGGAAACCGGCACACGCGTGTTCCGGCAGTTGCTCCACGCGCTCCTCGGCGGCGTGACCGGATCCGTCATTGTGTCGGCGACGCCCTTTCATCCCCGAGAGGACCGTTGGAGAACCGCCGCACTCCATGGACTCCCTTCCGGCGCCCCGTTACCTGAGGCCGGCGTTCCGAAGCCGGGCACATCCGAGCCCGGCGCGCCGGATGCGGACCCGCTGACACGGGCCTGGTGCGACGTGCTCGGTCTCGACGACGTATTGGACAGCAGCAATTTCTTCGAGTTGGGCGGCTCGTCGCTGTCAGCCCTACAACTCCTCGGACAACTTCGCCGGACAACAGGGGTGGAAATCAGCCTGAACGATTTCCTGGTGGACCCCACCCTCAAGGGTCTCCGCGCAGCGGCAGGCGCCACTCAAGCAGCAGCGGACGCGGATCTCCAGATCGCCGACAGGTCAAAGCCGATACCGATCCTTCCCGGACAGCGTCGGATCTGGGTCGCCGAGCAGATGGCCTCCGAGCGGTCAAATTTCGTGGTCAACGCCGCATACCGCATGACCGGACCGCTTGATCGAGAAACCCTGGCCAGCGCTCTGTCCGCGCTGGCCGTGAGGCATGAGCCGCTGCGGACCCGGATCGTGGCGATAGACGGCGAGCCCTATCAGCAAATCGACCCGATCTCCTCCACCAGTGATCTGAGGGTGGTCGACGTTTCGGGCGATGATTCAGAGATCGTGGATGGATTCTTTGCGCAGCCTTTCGACCTGGCAAAGCAGGCTCCGTGGCGGGCTCTTCTGCTCCACGCAGGGCCCGACCGCCATACCTTGCTGCTTGCCGTGCATCATATCATTGTCGACGATTGGTCGATCGGGATCCTGCTGCAGGATCTCGCCGAGTGCTACCGGTCGGCCTGTAAAGGACCCGTCGACGTCGAGCCCGCCGCCCCGCAATTCGCCGATATCTGTGCCCATCGCGCAGTTCGGACCGATCAGTCGACCGAAATCGCCTATTGGCGGGCGGTCTTGCAGGACAGTCCCCGGACACCCCCGCTAGGGACGGATGCCGACGCGGCACCAGACGGCACCTATGCCGACGACGCCTATGCCGGTGGCGTCGTGCCGATCCGGATCCCGCCGGACCGTTTGAACGCCGTCCGATCAGCCGCGGCCCAGTTCGGAACCACCCCTTTCGTCTGGCTTCTCACCGCGTTCAAGGTCGCCCTGGCAGGTCTGGGCGGACACCGTGATCTCACAGTCGGCACCCCCCTGGCCGGTCGCACGGAACCCGGCACAGACCGGATGGTCGGTTATTTCGTGAATCCGGCTGTCCTGCGAACAACGGTGCCGGACACCGGCACATTCCGCGATCTGATCCAACACTGCGCCAGGGTGGTCATCGCGGCCCATGCGCACGGATCAACCCCGTACGAGCATGTTCAGGACGCACTCGGCCGGACCGCCCACAGTGCGCCGCCGTTTCATGTCTGGTTCACGCTTCTGACCCACACGCAGCCGCGTCAGCTCGCCGACGATCTTTCCATCGAACCTGACCTTCTCCCGGATCGCCCGGCCCGCTTTCCGATCGCACTCATACTTGAGCCGGATCAGAACGGGCTGATCGGCCATCTGGAATTCGCCCGTGCGAGCTATCTCCATGAAACGATAACCGGTCTGGCAGATGCCTTCAGCAGGGTTCTCGATCACAGTTTGGAAGCGCCGGACGTCCCTGTCTCGGAGTTGGTTGAGATGTGTCAACGTGTGAAGGCGGAGTCGGATGCAGCTCGGGAAGGCGGGTTCAGCCGCGCTTATCGCGGGCGCTTGGCCGCCATACGATCCGCAAGACAAGCACGATCTGCTGGCACGAGGACCGGACCATGAAGCCCGCGCCCGGAGCCATACGCCGGCGGCCCGTTCAGACCCGGGGCGGCGAGCTCGTCGCCTGCCGCCCCCTCGAGACCGGCGGGTGGTGGCCCGGCCTGGTGACCCCGCGGGCACCCGGCGTCGACCTTGTCGGATGGGCGACGATGGAGCGGGACCGTGTCGCGGCATGGCTGAGCACCCACAAGGCCCTTCTGTTTCGCGGTTTCGATCACCAATCGGCGGAACAGCTTTCGGGTTTTGTCGCCGCCAGCAGCGACAACACCCTGCTCGACTACAAGGACCGCACGACCCCACGGGAAGCGCTTGGCAACAAGCTCTATACGTCGACCAGCTATCCGGCCGATCGACGGATCGAACTGCACAATGAAGGCACCTATTGGCGTCAGTGGCCGCTGAAGCTGTATTTCGCCTGCGGCGTCGCAGCCGACACCGGCGGCGAAACGCCGCTCGCCAATATCGCCCGGGTTCTGGACCGGCTTTCTCCAGAGACTGCCGCGCGGTTCGAGGCAAGCGGCTTCACCCTGGTACGTCGCTTCAACGACGGCTTCGGACTGCCCTGGCAGGAGGTTTTCCAGACCGAAAGCCGCGCCGGCGTCGAGGCCTTCTGCGCCGCAAACGACATCGCCCTCGAATGGGGAGAGGACGACCGGCTGACGACCCACCAGACCCGCCCTGCCATCCGTCGCAACCCCGCGAGTGGGGAGCGGGTGTGGTTCAATCACGCCGCGTTCTTCCATGCCGACGCCTACGCGGGCCCGGACCGCGATGCGCTTGAGGCTGAACTGGGTTCCGGACGGATGCCCTATGCCACGACCTTCGGGGACGGCTCGGAGATCCCGTCGGAGACCGTCCAGGAGATCCTCGCGGCCTACCATGCCGAAGAACGGCGGTTCCTCTGGGAGCCGGGGGATATTCTGCTGGTCGACAACATGTCCGTCGCCCATGGCCGCCAGCCGTATTCCGGCACCCGCCGAATCTTGGTCGCCATGGCTGAGCCCTATGCCGAGTCCCAAGCCGAGACCGGGCAATGACCGCCCCCGATGCGACCACTTGCGGGACCGAAGAGACGGACGCGGCCTTTCGGCTCGCACCGCAGCAGCAACGCCTGTTCCTGACTCATCCGGACAGCGTGCCGTGTCTGTCGCTGGTGGTCCGGTTGAACGCTGTCCCGGACGAGACGCAGCTGGCGGCCCGTTGGACCATCTGCCTGGAGAGGCTGGAAATTCTACGCACCGCCTGCCGGACGCCGGCGTGGTCACGACTTCCGCTGCAATACGTCGAAGAGCACGTGGTAGCGCCGCTGATCGTGGAACGGCTCGCCGACCAGGCGGTGAACGCTCATCTGAAGACCCTCTGCGATTCTATGGCGGACCCAACGGTTCTGCCCGGCGTTCAGGCCCGATTGATCCTCACGCCGTCGACCACCAGGCTCCATCTTTCGGGGGGCGCCCACGTGGTCGACGGAGATAGCCTCATCACCTTGGCGCAATGGCTCCTGCGAGGCGATGTTGAAAGCGAGCCGCTTCAGTTTCCCGACATCGCCGAATGGGCGGCCAGCCTGACGGAAGATGCGGACGCCACCCCCGGCCTCGCCTTCTGGCAACGAAGATCGGCCTCGCTTCACGACGCTCCGGTGGCGTTTGCCCAGCCGGTTTCCGCCGATCGGCGCCGGTGGGCCGAGGTCTCGGCGCCCTGGCCCGCCGGTTGGACCGAAACACCTCCGACCGACGCGGACGGAATTGCAATCGCTCAGCTGTTTGCCGCCCGTTGCGCGGCAATGGAAGGCGCGGCGATCGCCGTCAGAAGCGACAGTCGAGACGTTGACGAACTGGCCAATGCGATCGGGCCCCTCGCCCGTTGGCTGCCGCTCCCGGGTGAGACCGGTCTTGATGCGCCGTTCTCGGACTGGCGATCCGCCGCGAAAACCTCATGGACGACTACGCGAAACTGGCAGCACCTGATGGAGGCCGGGCTCGGCGACGGGACCGCACCTGAGATCGCCATCGGCATCGAATGGGTTGAGCATTCCTGCGACGGCGAGATCGAGCACCGAGACCCGGAACCGTCCGCACCGTCCCTGATTTTCCGGATCGACCGGAACAGGAGCCGGCTTTCCCTGATCGCCGACACGGCCCGACACGATTTCGAACAGGCGGCGCGGATGGCGCGGATGGCGGCCACGCTGGCCGAAGCCGCAGCCAGCCCCACGTCCGAGAGAGCAGGATCGCTGGACTGGACCGACGGCCAAACCCAAGCGGATCTGATCGCAATGGGCGCCGGGTCGACCCTGACCGTCCCGGCCGATCCCCTGCTGGATCGGATCGCCCAGTGCGTCTCCGGCAGCCCCGACGCGATTGCCGTCATCCAAGACGGCCGGCACGTGTCCTACCGGGAACTCTGGAGCCGTGCGGGCGCGGTCGCCGCGTCCCTGCCCGCCGGAGGTCCCGATGACGAACGGCCGGTCGCCGTCAGACTGACCCGCGGAGCGGATGCATTGGCGGCGATGCTTGGCGCCTGGCGGGCCGGGCGGCCCTATACGCTTTGCGATCCCGCCCTCCCAAAACCCCGTATAGACAAGATGCTGCGAGCAGCGGGCCCGGCAGCCGAGGTGAGCCGAATTCCCCCTGCGGTCCCGGCAAGCGGCTCGGAGTCCGACCTGAGCGGCACGACAGGGAACCGGGCGGATCTGGCATATCTGCTGTTCACCAGCGGCTCGACCGGCACCCCGAAAGCGGTTGCCGTCACCCAGGCCGGGCTGGCCGCATCGACGGCGGCGCGGACGCAGCATTACGGAGCGGACCCCAAGACCTTTCTGGTGGTCTCCCCGCTCGGCTTCGACAGCTCGGTCGCAGGCCTCTACTGGACACTCGCCACCGGCGGGAGCGTCGTCTTGCCGTCCGACGCCGAAGCGCAGGACGCCTCCGCCCTGGCCCGACTGATCCGAACGCACGCGGTCAGCCATACCCTGATGCTTCCGGGTCTGTACGACGCGGTTCTGGAGGCGGCCAAGCCGGGCGAACTCGACAGCCTGGAGCTGGTGGTCGTCGCCGGTGAAGATTGCCCGGCCTCACTTCCGAGTCGTCATCGCGAACGATGCCCCGACACGCGGCTCGAGAACGAGTACGGCCCCACCGAGGGCACGGTCTGGTGCACCGCCGCTCGTCTGGATGCTGAAGCGGTCGGCCGAATCACCATAGGGTCCGCCGTTCCGGGCACCTATGTGCGCGTGGTGGACCGCATGTTGCAGCCGGTCCCTCCCGGCATTCCCGGTGAAATCATCATCGGAGGGGCCGGCCTGGCTCGGGGGTATCACGGCCGCCCTGCGGAAACCGCGGCACGGTTCGTTCCGGACCCGTCCTCCACAGAGCCGGGTGCACGGATCTACCAGGTCGGCGACCGGGGAATGCTGACCGCAGATGGCCGGATCCTGTATCGGGGACGGATCGACAATCAGGTCAAGATCCGCGGCCACCGGGTGGAGATGGAAGAAATCGAGGCCCATTTGCAGGCGGATCCGCGGGTGCACTCGGCCGTCATCGCTGCGCGGAACGGACGGCTGATCGGCTATCTGGTGCTGCGGAACAACGCGGATATGGGATCGGACTTGCAGGCCGCTCTATCGGACGGCTTACCGGAGTGGATGACGCCGCAGGCATGGGTCGTGCTGGAAAAGCTTCCGCGCGGCGCCACCGGCAAGCTCGACCGGGCGGCGCTGCCCGATCGGGATCAAGCACAAACCGACGCGCGCGGCCGTGCGCCGCGCAACGACACCGAACGGGCGGTTGCCGCGATCTGGGCGGATCTCCTGAAGGTCGCCAGCCTGAGCATTGACGACAATTTCTTCCACCTCGGCGGCGACTCGCTGGTGGCCTTGCGGGTTGCGACCCGGATGCGGGACATCGGGATCGATGCGAGCCCGAGACTCCTGCTCAAGAACCCGACCATTGCCGATCTGATCGAGGCGTCGCCGCGCCTGGATCCCAACACCCTCCGACAGACCGTCCCGGATCCGCCGACCGCCGATGCCCCGGTTCCGCTGACGCAGCTGCAGGCGTGGCTTCTGGACCGAGCGGGCGGCGTGCCCAACCGGTACAATCAAACCCTGCGCGTCACCGCCGCGCAGCCCCTGGACCTCGTCGCCCTGGAACGCGCCTTCCAGGACGTGGTGCACCGGCACGACGCCCTGCGTCTTCGGTTCGAGCAAACGCCGGACGGATGGCGGCAGACGGCAAGTCCGGCCAGGACGGTCCCTCCCTTGCTGTACGATCTGGCCCGCGTTCCGGAACCGGCTCGGGCCCAGATCGAAGCCGGCGCCTGGGAGCGCCTGCACAGCGATCTCGACCCCGCGATCGGCAGGAACACCGCGCTGGCCGTCATCCGGCGCGGTCCCGGGACGGAAGATCTGCTGCTTGCCGTGGTCCATCATCTGTCGATCGATGCCGCATCCTGGCAAGTGGTCATGCAGGATCTGGAAACCGCCTACCGGACCGCCCTCGCTGGCAAGCAACCGCGCTGGGCGGGCCCCGCCGGGTCGTTCGCCGCCTGGATCGCGGCAACACCGCGCCGTCAAACCAAGAGAACCGCGGCCACCGAAGCCGCCGAACCGGCCTTGCCGATCGACCATCCGGGCGGATCGAACTCCGAGGGCGATGTGGAAAGTCTCAGCGTGTCTCTGGACAGATCAGAGACCGATCTCCTCTCCCGGCTCGCGCCCGGCGCTTTCGGCAGCGGTCTGGATGCCGTCCTGACGGCCACCTTGGCCGACTCCTTGGCGGAATGGTCTGGCCAGTCGCGCATCCGCATCGACCGGGAGCAGCATGGGCGCGACACGGACCCGGCGGAGCCGACAACCGACGGAGTTGTCGGCTGGTTCACGGTCATTGAACCGATCACATTCGAGATCCCCCCCACAACTGAGATCGACGACCGTCAGGTCCGCCTCAAAGCCCTCGTGGTCCAGGCCGATGCGCCCCCTCAAGCGTCTGCCCCCATCAAATCCGAGAGCGAGGTCTTGTTCAATTTCCTGGGCCGGACCGATCTGACAACCTCCGACGACGCTCTTTTCCGGGTCGAGGCCGGACCGGTCGGACGGAGCCGTGATCCCCATATCCCTCGGCATTGTCTGCTGGAGATCGATGCGGAGATCTTCGAAGGTCGGCTGAAGCTTGACTGGCACTATGCCCGGACCCTGCACGACAGGCCAACGATCGAACGGCTCGCGGCGGACCATCTCGCCCGTTTGACCGCGTGCGCCGAGGACCTCAACAAGGACCAAGAACGCACATGACGGTTTTCGAGGGCGCCGAAGCGGTCTACAACCTGACGCCGATGCAGGAGGTCATGCTGCTGTACAGCAGCGCGGGCGCCAGCAGCACCTTCGTCGGTCAGTTGACCTGCCGGCTCATCGGCCCGCTCGACGCCTCCGCGCTCGAACGCGCCTTCAACGCCCTGCTCGCGCGCCATCCAGCCTTGCGGACAGCCTTCGCATCGGAGGGACTGGAAACCCCGCTGCAGGTGGTCAAGGGCGCTGTTGTGGTGCCGTTCAAGGTCATCGACCTGTCGTCTCTCAACGAGGAAGACCGGACCGAACGAGAGGCTGTCTGCCTCGCCGAGGATCTTGAAGACCCCTTCATGCCGGACACCGCGCCGCTGATGCGCCTCACCCTGCTCAAAGCGTCGGAAGATATCCATCGGATGATCTGGACCCGGCACCATGTTCTGATGGACGGATGGTCCATGGCGCTCGCAATTGAAGAGCTGGCCGCCCTCTATACGGCGGAGGCGAACGGAACCTCGGCGCAACTGGCCCGCCCCCGACCGTTCCAGGATTATGTCGAATGGCTCGAGAGACGCGACGCCACCTCCGACACGGCGTTCTGGCGGAATCATCTGGAATCCGCCGAACATGTGACCCCGATGGTACAGAGCGATTCGGCAAAGGCCGCACCGGACGCGACCCTCGTTGAGAACGCCCGTCTGCTCACACCCGAGTTGACGGACGCGCTGCAACGCGCCGCCCGAAGCAGAGGTGTCACCGAAGCCGCCCTGCTGACGGCCGCCTGGGGGCTGGTTGTCGCCCGATATGCGGACGAGGATTGTGCCCTGTTTGGGATCACGACCTCGGGCCGCCCGTCCGATCTGCCGGGCGTGGAAACAGCCGTCGGCCTGTTCCTGAACACGGTCCCTCTGGCCCTTGCTCTGGCGCCCGACCGACCGCTGGGGTCGTGGTTGGAGGAGGTCGCCGAGGCGCTCTCCAGCGTCAATGATCATGCACATATCACCATGCCGGAGCTTCGCAGCCTGTCGAGGATTCCGGCGGACGAGGCTCTGTTCGATCATATTCTGGTCCTGGAAGGGATGAGCTTGGCCGGATCGGTCGACCGGTTCGCCGATCTCGACGTGCAGGATTACCGCTTCATCGATCAGACCAATTTCGCGCTGAATGTCGGGGTTCAATTGGGCGACCCGGCAACGCTCCTGATCGTATACGACCCGAACAGGCTGAGCGCCGCTTATGCCCAGGCTCTCGGAGATGCGTTCCAGACTGCCATCGAAACCGTCACCGGGGACCCGAACCGCCAGCTCGGGACCATCGACCTCGTCGCGCCATCCTACACAGCCTTTCTGACCGATACGGTGAATGCGACAGAGACCCCGTTCGAGGACAGCCGCGACCTGCTCCAACGGATTGCCGCCCAGGACCGCACGTCACCCGCTCTGATCAGTGAGGACGGCCCGGTCCCATACGGCACCCTGTGGGATGCCTCGGGGGCTCTGGCGATAGGACTCGGCCTGGCTGGTGTGGGTCCGGAGGACGTGGTCGCACTCGTGCTGGAGCGCGGAGCGTTTCTGCCGTTGGCCATACTTGCCACCATGCGCGCGGGAGGGGTCTATCTGCCGCTCAATCCCGAGGATTCGCCGTCCCGCATATCCCGCCTTCTGAACGACTCCGGCGCCGTCCTGGTCATCACGACCGAGGCCATCGCCGGTCGACTCGATCAAACCGGGATGAAAACGCTCACGCTTGATCAGACCTTCTGGACTCAGCGGCCGTCCAGCGACCCCGGCCTTCCCCCCTACGAGCCGGAGGCGGCCGCCTATGCGATCTTCACGTCGGGTTCGACCGGTCGTCCGAAGGCCGTCGTGAACACCTGGAAAGGTCTCCAGAACCGGATCGACTGGATGCAGAGCGCCTATCCGATCGGCCCCGGTGAGCGGGTGCTCCACAAGACCCCAAGCACCTTCGACGTCTCGGTTTGGGAGCTGATCTGGCCGCTGACCGAGGGAGCGATCATGGTCATCGCCGCTCCGGGCAGGCATCGGGACCCCTACTTTCTGAGGGATCTGATAGACGCGGAACGGATTACGCTGTGCCATTTCGTGCCGTCGATGCTGCGGGAGTTTCTTGCCATCCCGGGGATCGAAGCCTGCCGGAGCCTGACCCGCGTCGTCTGCAGTGGTGAAGCGCTGACGGGGAGCGATCGAGACCGGCTTCACAGCCGTCTCGGCGCCAGCCTCCACAATCTCTACGGCCCCGCCGAAGCCGCCATCGATGTGAGTTTTCACGATTGCAGCCGCCACGAGAATCTGACGTCGGTGCCGATCGGGCTGCCAATCGCCAACACACAACTCTTCCTGCTCGACCGCCATCTTCTGCCGGTGCCGGAAGGGACCGTTGGCGAGATCTTTATCGCCGGTGCCAACCTTGCCCGAGGGTATCTGAGAAACGCGGGACTCACCGCGGACCGCTTTCTGCCCGATCCCTTCGCAAGGCGCCCGGGCGCCAGGATGTATCGGACAGGTGACCTCGCTCGGCGCGACGCAGATGGCGCCTTGATCTACGTCGGCCGCCGCGATTTCCAGATCAAACTGCGTGGTATGCGCATTGAACTCGGTGAGATCGAGGCGGCGCTTGCGGAAATCGACGGGGTCGCAGATGCCGCTGTCGTGGTCGGCCAATCGGTCGAACGCGGCCCTGAACTCATCGCTCACATCGTCTCGTCATCACCTGCAGATCCGGACCAGCTCCGCAGCATGGTCAGGTCTCGGCTGGAACAGCGACTGCCGGAAGCGATGATTCCGTCCGTATTCGAATTCCACACCGCGCTGCCGGTGTCGCCGAACGGAAAGCTCGACCGCAAGGCCCTGTCGCAGGTCGAGCCTGGTCGCAGGGAGAGACCTCATGTCGCCCCTCGCACGGAGGAGGAGCGCCTGATCGCCGACATCTGGTCGGAGGTTCTGGGCATCGCGGAAATCGGCGTCACCCAGGATTTCTTCGAGTTGGGCGGCCATTCCCTGCTGCTTGTCAGGATCGCGACGCAACTGCGACAGGCTTTTGATGTCGAGCTCTCGCTGCGGGTGCTCTTTAATGCGCGCACCGTGGAGGCTATGCTTGATGTGGTTCTGGAGGCCGAGCTTGCCGGTCTTGACGCGGACGAGCGGGCCGCCTTGTTCGGAGACGTGGGGCCGCCAGAAACCTCGGGCCAAGCCTGACGGAGACCGAATGATGAGGATACCGGCGAAAGAGCGCGGACCAAACAAGAGCCAAAGGTCTCGGTACTCATGATCCGCCAGGTGACCGTTGTCGCAGCGGGGTTGCTGGGCATCATGTCGACTCTCGCCCACGGCCAGAGCCTGTCGACAGCATTGGAAGCGAGCTACGACTACAACCCCGAACTCGCGGCACAGCGCGCACGGGTCCGGGCTTTGGATGAGGACGTGTTCACCGCGCTCGGCGGGTGGCTTCCGACCGTCAGCCTGACGGGCAGCATTTCCTCAAGCGTCGAAGACACACAATCGGATGCGGGCACTTCAGCCCGTGGCGGAACGAATCAGAGCACCGGCAGCCTGGATGTCAGCTACACGGTCTACAACGGCGGACTCCGGGAAGCCGAACTGGGCCGGGCACGGGAAGCTTCGGGTGGCGGACGCGCCGACCTCATGGCGACGGAGCAACGGATTCTGGCAAATGCCAGCATCGCGTATATCGATGTCCTTACGAGTCGCCGGGTTCTGGCGACCCTCCAGAACAACGTCTTCACTCTGCAGGATCTTCTCGAGAATCTGGAGCAGTTGGTCAACAACGGCCAACGGACCGCCTTCGATCTCGCGGATTCTCGGATCCAGCTCGGGGAGGCGCTCACCGACGTCGCTGCGCAGGAGCAAGTCGTCGGCCAGGCCACGGCCCGATATCGTCAGCTGATCGGCATGCCCCCCGGTGCGCTGGAGGACTTTCCCATTCTGCCGGAACTTCCGGCAACTCGCGAAGCCGCCATTCAGGAGGCACTTACCAACAATCCTCTGACGCTCAGCGCTCAAGCCGACGTACAGGTGGGCGAGGAGGCCGTCAAAGCAGCCGAAGCCGACCGCCTCCCGACCGTCAGTCTGACCGGTACGGTTGCACGGGATGACGTCTACAACGCACCGGACGACAGCGCGATCGGCACACCGGGAGAGAGCACCTACGGGACCGTCTCCCTCTCCGTGACGGTGCCTATTTTTCAGGGTGGGGTCGAGTTTTCCGGCATCCGCAAAGCCAAGCAGACACAAAACCAGCAACGTATGGCTCTGGTGACCGTACAGGAACGCGTCCGCCAAGAGGTCATGAGCGCCTGGAGCGCCTTGAAGTCCAGCAGATCCCAGCTCGCCGCCTCCGAAGATCGCCTGGACGCGGCCACGTTTTCCTACAATGCCTTACAGCGCCGCCTGGAACAGGGCGAGATCAGCCTGCTCGACACGCTGAATATTCGAGAGCGCTTCTTCCAGGCGCAAACGACCCAGATACGAACCTGGGGTCAAATGTTGACGGCTGAGGTTCAACTGCTCCAGGCCCTGGGCCGTTTCGGCGCGCGGGATCTCAATCTCAATGTCGATTACTACGATCCCGACGCCTACTATCGCCGAAAACAAGCAGATCGGATCAGCACGGATATCGAGTAGCCGGCATCAAACCGGGGCGTGACCGACGCTGCCCTATCGCGGTGAGAGTCTGAATGAGCAGGTTGCGCTCAGCGCCCCTATTTCATTGCAGCAACTCACCGCGTGCGATGGCGTCGTAATCGGCCTTCACCATCATCTCCGCCAGTGCCGACGCATCCACAGTGTTTCGCCATCCCAATACCGTGCGCGCCTTGGTGGCGTCGCCGATGAGAACGTCAACTTCAGCCGGGCGGAAGAAGGCCGGGTTGACCCTGACAAGCGTCCGTCCGGTTTTGGCGTCCCGTCCGATCGTATCCGGCCCCGTCCCGGACCACTCCAAGGTAAAGCCGACCGCTGCTCCGGCAATCTCGATGAAATGACGAACCGACGCCTTGACGCCGGTCGCCAGAACGTAGTCATCGCCACTCTCCTGCTGCAGCATCGCCCACATGCCGTTCACATAGTCTCCAGCGAATCCCCAATCCCGCTCCGCATCGACATTACCGACCTCAAGAACCTGCTCCGACCCATGCGCGATTTCGGCGAAACAGGAGGTGATCTTGCGGGTCACGAAGTCCCGCCCCCGCAGCGGACTCTCATGATTGAACAGGATGCCGGAGGACGTGTGCATCCCATAAGCCTCTCGATAGTTCACAGTGATCCAATGGGCATAAAGCTTGGCGACGCCATAGGGACTACGCGGGTGAAAGGGTGTGCTCTCGGATTGCACCGGCTCCTGGATCTGGCCGAACATTTCCGAGGTCGAGGCTTGATAGAACTTGGTTTCCGGGCTGAGGAGACGAAGCGCCTCAAGAATGCGGGTGACCGCCATGCCGCCCACATCCGCCGTATAGAGCGGTTGCTCGAATGACACTCCGACAAAGCTTTGAGCCGCCAGATTGTAGAGCTCGTCCGGTTTGATCTTATCAATCACCCGGTGAATGTTGGAGTATTCCAGCAGCTCAAGCGCGACCATATTGACGTCGTTCTCGATTCCAAGCCGTCGTAGCCTCCAATTGGCCAAGGTCGCGCTCCGCCGATGCGCCCCATAGACCTTGTACCCCTTGTCCAGCAAAAGTTTCGCCAAATAGGCTCCGTCCTGACCGAGAACGCCGGTAATGACCGCAGTTTTCATCAATCGTCCTGCCGCTGGTTGATCCCAATGAGTCCCCGTCAGCGTTTGAGCGGGTCTGGTTCTGCGTAGACTCTAGCTGCGAGTTTTCGAAAGGCTGTTTCGTCGTTCCCAGTAAGGAAACTGGAACAACCGCGCTTCAACCACCCCTCAGGAGACTGAATAAGCCTTTTCAAACATGCCCGACTTACCCCACAAAATCGAGTGGCGCCAACTTGGAGATGGTCCTCACCCTTCGCACGCGGCAAAAAGCCCGCCCAAGGTTGGGCGGGCGTTCTCGATGTGTACGCGAGTTCGGGAGCACGTCACGTCGATTGCACCGAAGCCGCGCGGTGCTATATCTGTTCCACAATGCGTCGGGGAGGGAAACGTCTTGTCTGATTGGATCGACCAGTTTCCCGGTCTCTCGCGGCTGGATGCGAGTCTTCGGAAACCCCTGACGGAGCGCAGCCGGATCATAACGGTACCGGCAGGCACCGTGATCTTCGGGCCGGGAAAAGCGCCGGAAAACCTACTGCTTCTCCTGTCGGGCGTAGTCCGAGTTCAACAGGTGTCCGAATCCGGGCGGGAGATCGTTCTGTACCGGGTTCATGCCCATGAAAGCTGCGTCCTGACGACGGCCTGCCTGCTTGCATACGAGGACTACAGCGCCGAAGGTATCGCCGAAACCGATGTCTCTGCGGCCGCCATTCCGCGCAACGTCTTCGAGGACATGATCGTCCGCTCGAGCGTGTTCCGGAGTTTCGTCTTCACCGCCTATTCGAAGCGCATCACCGATCTCTTCATGGTGATCGAGGAGATCGCCTTCCAGCGGGTGGATATCCGCCTGGCTCAGAAGCTCCTCGAACTTGAGAGCGACAAAGGCGACATTCAGCTCACGCATCACCAACTGGCGACGGAACTCGGCACCGCACGGGAAGTGGTCTCGCGCCAGCTTCAGGAGTTTCAGCGGCGCGGGTGGATCGCCGCGGCGCGGGGACGGATCACGGTGCGCGACCAGGGCGCGCTCGAGGCCTTCGCCGCCGCCTAGCCTAAGGTCCCACCGACGCCCCGGCTGCGGTACGGACGGTCTTTCCGCATTTCCATAGCCTTGGTGACAATGTCACCGACGTCCTCGCGGCAAACCGCCAAGGTACGGGTGTTCAACGAAGCACCCGGAGAAGCCGCCATGACTGCAAACGTCGGAACTTTCGACCGCATCGCCCGCTTGGTTCTGGGCGTGGCGCTCATCGCCCTGCCTTTCCTCACCGAATTCGCCCTTTGGGACATGCCTGTGGCCCGTTTCGGCGTCCCGGTCATCGGTGCCGTTCTCGTCCTGACCGCCGGCCTCAG
>JANSYC010000038.1 GCA_024742605.1 Alphaproteobacteria bacterium
GCTCCGCTTGGATGTGGGCTCGTGCGCACTCCTTCCCTTTTGCGAGGTGCAGCCGGTGTCCTGGCAGTGTTGCCCGAGTTGTCCACTTGCAACCGCACCACGGGCGTCTTCCGTCCCATCCGGGCGAAGACGAGATCGTTCTGGATGTCCAGCGTCGATTGATGAGCGTGTATCCCGATCTCCTGTGCATCCTGGCACCCCGTCACCCGGATCGCTCGGACGCGATTGCCGCGTTGGCGGGAGAGGCCTGCCTGAAGTCGATCCGTCGCTCCTCAGGCATGGCTTTATCCACCGATACTCAGGTGTATCTCGTGGACAGCCTCGGCCAGATGGGTACGCTTCATGCGGTGCTCGCGGAGGGATCGCGGGTGGCTTTTCTCGGTGGATCCCTGGTCCCGGTCGGCGGGCACAACCCTTTGGAAGCCGCGCATGCTGGACTGGCGCTTTTGTTCGGTCCGATGATTCCAAACAATCGGGAGAGCGCGGACGAACTTCTGGGCTTGGCCGCGGCACGGGAAGTCTCGGGTGCCGACACCCTTCTGGCTGCTGTCCGGGAACTGATGGCGGATCCGGCGCGTGCCGCTCGGATGGGCGCGCAGGCCCAGACTGTTGCAGCGGCGAAGAGGGCGGGTCTGGACCGGATCATGATCGAGCTTGCGCCGCTTCTGCCCCAGCCGGAGCGGGCCCCATGAAGGCGCCTCGGTTCTGGGCTGAGGACGGGCCGCTGTCGGCGCTCCTGACGCCATTGGCCGCACTGTGGACCTTGGGCGGGCGAGCCCGGCGGGCGTTCTCCCGACCTTATCAGCCAAGGGTTCCACTGATTTGCGTCGGGAACGCGACCGTCGGCGGGGCCGGAAAGACGCCTGTCGTTCAAGCTCTGGTTGCCGACTTGATCGAGATGGGCCAGCGGCCCGGAATCCTGTCTCGGGGCCATGGAGGCCGTTTGAAGGGACCGGTCCAGGTTGATCCGACCCGTCACGGCTTCGTTGATGTTGGTGATGAGCCCTTGCTGCACGCCGCCCTGGCGCCGACCGTTGTTGCGCGGACCCGTTCCGCAGGCGCGCGTCTGCTGGAAGATCTCGGGGTGACGGCAATCGTTATGGACGACGGGCTACAGAACGCCAGTCTCCTCCCGTCGGTAAGCCTGCTGGTCATCGATGGGGCGACAGGGTTCGGGAATGGCCGGGTTCTGCCGGCCGGTCCGTTGCGGGAGCCGGTCGGAGATGCGATGTCCCGGGTCTCTGCAGCTGTCGTGCTGGGGCGGGACCGGGTGGGAATTGCAGCGTCCATCCCGTCCGGTATGGCGCTGTTTCCGGCGCGAGTTGAACCGCTACCGGAAGCCGGCCGGTTCCGCGGCAAGCGGGTTCTTGCGTTCGCGGGGATCGGACGTCCCGAGAAACTCCGCGAAACGCTCGCCGATTTGGGGGCAGATGTGGTGGATCTGATCCCGTTTCCGGATCATCACGCCTATGCTGCGGACGAGATCATGGCGCTTATAGAAAAAGCCCGAGAGGTTGACGCGGGCTTGGTCACGACGACGAAAGACCATGTTCGGCTGCCGGATGATGCGCGCGCGATGGTGACGCCGCTTCGGGTGACGCTCGTCTGGCAATCGCCGGACGATATTGGTCGTTGGCTGCGTCATGTCTTGGAATAGGTCACGGTACTCCCAACATCAGAAGACACGACCCAAAAGTTGGGCGAACGCAGATGGAGAGTCAAATGAGCCGGATGGTTTTCAAGCCAACTCTTGCGGGTCTTGCCGCGCTGTTTCTGATTGGCGGCCTCACTGCCTGCGAAAATACGGTCGATGGAGCGAAGAAGGATCTCAGGAAAGCCGATCAGAAAATCCAGAAGACTATCGAGTAGGCGTGACGGGAACGGTGTTCGGGCCGGATGGGGCCATCGCCCGTCAGGCAACCGTGACCGACCCCGCTCCGCTTGTTCGCAGAGCAAGGCAACTCAGTCCGTTTCCGGAAACCAGAAAAGACTTCAAAAATGTTGGACGCGTTAAAGAGGGTGCGCGCTATGGTTCGGATATCGAACGGAGGCTTCGAGGGGAGAAACCGGTGAACGTACCGTCAAAGATCGAGGTTGAGCACGAGGGAAGATTGGTGGCCGCTGATGCGACTATCGAAGGTTCGGTCCTTGTGGTCCGGACCGAGGATGGTAGGAGCTGCTATGAATCCGTGAGAGCTGTTCCTCCCGAATTGCAACTCAGGAACATGCTGACACGCATGCTTTCGGCGGATTTATCTGACCCAAAATACAACCCCGATATGGTTTGAGGGTCTTTTGAACCCAACTATCACGGGATGCTAAATTTCTAAAACATTGAAATGCCGTGACCTTTAGGGGTAAAACTCAATGGAATGAGGTTGCATGGGGTGTGATCACCGCTGTCGATTTGAAAAGTCCATCCGGTGGAGAGGTCAGCTGTGTCTCATGAACCGCTTCGCTCAGGATGCCTCAGGACCTTGCGAGGGGTCGGTTGGAGCAAGATTATGAATTCGATGGAATCGAATGTGGCCGGCAAATGTGTTGATCCTTCGAGACATACGAAATCGCCCGTCCGTTTGGTGAGCGAGTAAATCCGTGATGTCGAACGAGGAAATTGCTTCCCAGGCAGGCCAGGCTACGGCTTTTCAAGGTCGTTTGGCCGAGCTTATCAAGTGGGTCGGCGGGCTTCGCAGCGCTGCGAGAGCGGTCAATGTGCATTTTGACACCGTTGGGCGGTGGCGGGACGGTCAGCAAAAGATGCCGTTCCAGGCAGCGGTCACGCTCTGTAAAGCGGCTGGTGTATCGTTGGACTGGCTGGCCAATGGCCGTGACGAGGGGGCCGCTCCAGGCCCGCGTGAGGAGCGGGGCCGAAAGCCAACTTTTGTCGATGCGGAGGATGTACGGGTCGCATCCGAGTTTGTTGTCCGCGCGACAATTGCGATTGAAGGCTTGCAGACCGAGGTAAATTCGGATGCGATTGCGAATGCCATCGTTAGACGTGCGCTCGACCTTGAAGCGCGGCGCGCGTTCCAGGATGTGAGGATCGCGGACGAAGTATCCCTAGTTGCGACTGAGGGAACCGTCGTTTACCGGGAGCCGAATGACGTGAGAGCGGTGGCTTTGGCCGAGAGGACACCGGGGATCGGTCGGCGATGAGCACCAAATGGGGACGCTTGTCCGGCGGTCAAACGGTGAGCGCGTCCGCAGCCGGGCGATGGCAGACCTCTCGGAGACAGGATTTTCAGTGGTCGCCCTTGGCTCTGCTCGAAACGGGTGATGCGATCCGGCAGGCAGTCTCGGAGTGGCATGAGATGCTGGCCAGCCGCTCGATAGGACATGGAGCCGGGTACATTTCCAGGGTGTCGATGCTGAATGACCGAAGTGTGGTCATTCGCCCCGGCCATGCGGGTGAAGCCGGGGTCGTGCTGTTCGTGGGTAAGGCGATCCGTAAGGTCCACGAGACTTTGGCGCGCGAAATGTTGGACGCGCCCATGCCACCTCGTCCACGTGCATGGGCCTGCGCGCCGAAAACCGGCGACGTCATACGTCTGGTTTGCCTGCCGTTCGAGGGAAATGACCCAAGGATCGTGGTTCTCTTCGAGGCCTGAGATTATCGAACGTGCTTTGAGGTCTCTTGACGCAAAGGGCCCGGCTGTTTCCAGCCGGGCCCTTGCTCATTCTGGGATGCAGTCTCTTAGCTGCAGCCGCTGGTGCCGCCGCAGGTGTCGCATTTCAGGCAGGTTCCGTTCCGAACCAGGGTGAAGTTGCCGCATTCACCACAGCTTTCGCCCTCATAGCCCTTCATTTTGGCCTCGACCACACGGTTGAGCCGGGTTTCCTGTTTGCTCGGACCTTGCGAGGTCGGGCGATTAATCACCGCTGCACCGGTTGATCCGTCGGAATATCCACCGCTGGTCAACGGAACTTCCGTTGACGTTCCCGCATCCAGCATCATGCCAGTGGTCCCATCGGCCTTGCCCCCGCCTTCGAAGACCCGAAGGTTCGGTGTGCGGACCTCCGCCCGGACAAAGCCCCGTGAAGCCGCGTCCGAAACCTTTTCCAGCATCTTGTTGGCTTGGGCGATGTCGTACTCCTCGCCTTCGCCGTCGCCGACCGTATCCGGAGCCAGATCGTCCAGGTTCACATGGGCCAGATCGTGGCGATCGAGATAGGAAATCGCCAGCTCCCGGAACGTGTAGTCCAGGATTGAGGTCGACATCTTGATCGCGTCATTCCCCTGGACCAGACCTTGCGGCTCGAACCGTGTGAAGGTGAACGCATCCACGAACTCCTCCAGCGGCACGCCGTACTGCAGGCCGATCGAGACGGCGATCGCGAAGTTGTTCATCAACGAGCGGAAGGCGGCACCCTCCTTGTGCATGTCGATGAAGATCTCGCCCAACCGGCCGTCCTGATATTCTCCGGTCCGCAGGTAGACCTTGTGGCCGCCGACCACGGCCTTCTGGGTGTACCCCTTGCGCCGTTGCGGGAGGCGATCCCGCTCCACCCGACGCTCGACGATCTTTTCGATCACCTTTTCGACGATCCGCTCAGCCATCACCGGCGCCTTGGCGGCGGGAGATTGTGCCGCGAATGCTTCGGCCTCATCCTCGTCTTCGAACTCGAAGATGGAGGAGGAGAGCGGCTGGCTCAGCTTCGAGCCGTCACGGTAGAGAGCGTTTGCCTTGATGCCCAGTTTCCAGGACATCTCATAGGCCCGCGCGCAATCCTCGACCGTGGCGTCATTCGGCATGTTGATGGTCTTCGAGATCGCGCCCGAGATGAACGGCTGCGCCGCAGCCATCATCCGGATATGGCTTTCGGTGTTGAGATACCGTTTGCCGATGCGACCGCAGGGGTTCGCGCAATCGAACACCGGCAGATGCTCGTCCTTCAGGTGCGGCGCGCCCTCAAGGGTCATCGCTCCGCAGACGAAGGTGTTGGCAACCTCGATGTCCATCCTGGAGAAACCCAGTTCGCTCAGCATGTCGAAGCCGAAGTCGTTGAGCTGTTCGTCGGTAAGGCCCAGAACCTCACGGCAGAAGGCTTCGCCCAGGGTCCACTTGTTGAACGCGAACTTGATATCGAAGGCCGAGACCAGACCCTGTTCGAGGGCCGCGATCTGTGCGTCACCGAACTTCTTCGCCTTCAGGGTCTCGTGGTTGATGGCAGGGGCGCCGGCAAGGGTGCCGTGACCCACCGCGTACCGGATGATCTCCTCAACCTGATCCTCGGCGTAGCCCATGTTGGTCAAGGCTGCCGGAACCACGCGGTTGATGATCTTGAAGTAGCCGCCCCCTGCCAGCTTCTTGAACTTGACGATCGCGAAGTCCGGCTCGATTCCGGTGGTGTCGCAATCCATCACCAGGCCGATCGTGCCGGTGGGCGCGATGACGCTGGTCTGGGCGTTGCGGTAGCCATGCTGCTCACCCAAGGCCAGAGCCTGATCCCAGGCCTGCTTGGAGGCGACGACCAGGGCCTGGTCCGGGCAGTTCTCGGCATCCAGTGGAACCGGCTTGATCGCCAGTTCTTCGTAGCCTTCGGTCTCGCCATGGGCGGCCCGCCGGTGGTTGCGGATCACCCGCAGCATGGAGAGGGCATTCTCGTCATAGCGCGGGAAGGGACCCAACTCGCCGGCCATCTCGGCCGAGGTCGCGTAGGCCACGCCGGTCATGATGGCGGTCAGGGCGCCGCAGAGTGCCCGACCCTTGTCGCTGTCATAGGACAGGCCCATGGACATCAGCATGCCGCCGATATTGGCGTATCCGAGACCGAGGGTCCGATAGTCGTAGCTGAGTTGCGCGATCTCCTTGGAGGGAAACTGCGCCATCAGCACGGCGATTTCCAGCGTCACGGTCCAGAGCCGGACCGCATGACGATAGTTGTCGATGTCGATATTGCCGTCGGCCTTCTGGAACTGCATCAGGTTCAGGGACGCCAGATTGCAGGCGGTGTCGTCCAGGAACATGTATTCAGAGCACGGGTTCGACGCATTGATTCGGCCGCCGGCCGGGCAGGTGTGCCAATCGTTGATGGTGGTGTCGTATTGGACGCCCGGATCGGCGCTGGCCCAGGCGGCGTTGGCGATCTTGTCCCAGAGGTCGCGGGCGCGCAGGGTCGCGGAGATGCCGCCGTCCTTGCGCCGGATCAGATTCCAGTCCTCATCCTTCTCGACGGCCTCCAGGAAGGCGTTCGACAGGCGGACCGAGTTATTGGAGTTCTGACCGGAGACCGTCAGATAGGCCTCGCTGTCCCAATCGGTGTCGTAGGTCTTGAAGTCGATTTCGTCAAAGCCCTGCTTGGCGAACTGGATCACCCGCTGCACGTAGTTGAGCGGAATCATGACGTCCTTGGCGGCCTTTACGGCAGCCTTCAGGACCGGATTCTTCTTCGGCTCATAGGCATCCTCGCCCATGGTGGCGCGGGCCTCGACGCAGGCGGCCATCACGGCCTTCATCGACCGGTTGGCCAGTTTGGATCCGGCGACCAATGCGGCCACTTTCTGCTCTTCGGTGACCTTCCAGTCGATATAGGCCTCGATGTCCGGGTGATCGATGTCAACCGTCACCATCTTGGCGGCCCGGCGGGTGGTGCCGCCGGACTTGATCGCACCGGCCGCCCGGTCGCCGATCTTCAGGAAACTCATCAGGCCGGAAGACTTGCCGCCGCCGGACAGGCTCTCGTTCTCGCCGCGCAGCTTCGAGAAGTTGGAGCCGGTGCCGGAGCCGTATTTGAACAGCCGTGCCTCACGGACCCAGAGATCCATGATGCCGCGCTCGTTCACCAGGTCGTCCTCGACGGACTGGATGAAACAGGCATGCGGCTGCGGGTGTTCATAGGCCGACTTGGACTTGACCAGTTTGCCGCTCTGATAGTCGACATAGTGATGGCCCTGTGCCGGACCGTCGATGCCATAGGCCCAATGCAGGCCGGTGTTGAACCATTGAGGAGAATTCGGCGCCGCCATCTGGCGCGCAAGCATCGCACACATCTCGTCGTAATACGCCCGGGCATCCGATTCCTGATCGAAATAGCCACCCTTCCAACCCCAATAGGTCCAGGTGCCGGCCAACCGATGAAAGACCTGCTTGGCGCTGTGCTCGGAGGTGGTGCGTTCCTCGACCGGAAGATTGGCAAGCGCCTTTTCATCAGGTGCTTCGCGCCACAGCCAGGAGGGAACGTTCTTTTCCTTGACCTTCACACGGACCGAAGGAACGCCGGCCTTGCGGAAATACTTCTGGGCCAGGATGTCGCTGGCGACCTGGCTCCAATCGGCGGGAATCTCTACATCGTCACGGCGAAACACGACGGAGCCATCCGGGTTGCGGATCTCCGACGTCGTGGCGCGAAACGCGATACCGAAATAAGGCTCTTTGCCTTCCACGGTGAAGCGGCGCTCGATCTTCATGGCTTTGTCACTCCTTGCCTGTCCGTCCGTAATGGCGCCATCACGGGCGGCCATTCATGTGTTTTTCGGTCGATTCAGTCTCTCGGGTGCATCGGGCGGCAGCCACAAGATCTTGTACCGTTGATCTCAAACTACCCAATACCTTGTGTATCTGCAACATCGATCTTCATGCTTTCGCCACTTTCCGGAACGGCCTCAAAACCTGGCAGTCTTGGGTCGAAAATGTCGAAGCCCTGCGCGAATCCAACCGTTACGAGACGCGGATGGTCCCGCTCAAGCTGCTCTCCAAATTTGAGGTGGGCGTTTGGCTTCTGCCGGTCCGCCTGTGCCAAGGTGTACCCGAAGGCCCCCATGGCTTGTTATCTTGTTGAAGAGTGACGCAAGATATGGGGTCTATTCAAGAATTCTTTGTGCTTGACGCGGTCCGATTTTCTTCCCCCCCGCAGGCCTGGTTCGGGAGTGGCGGAATTCTGGGATTCTTGATTTCAAGGGTCGGTGTTTCGTCAACTGATGCCGTTGCTGGATGAGGTAGAATCCAT
Organism: Alphaproteobacteria bacterium; assembly: GCA_024742605.1. GTDB lineage: Bacteria > Pseudomonadota > Alphaproteobacteria > Thalassobaculales > Thalassobaculaceae > JANSYC01. Next base: position 7,948 of record JANSYC010000038.1, read on the forward strand.
TTGAATCAAAGAGTCCTGAGTGGGCCTTCATGCAAAAATGCAACCTAAGAACGTTTCTAATCCTGTGTTTTAAGCGCCATGTGTTCGTTGGTGTCTTGATTTGACGGAGAGGGTGCCGCGCGCCAGCATGCTCCCCCAAACAGGCGCTTCGAAGGTGCCCATACAACATATAGAGATCTGGAGGATTCACAGCATGGCGATCATTCGCAGGGACGGCAGCTACATCCCCCTTGCCGAGGATATCCTCGCACGTTGGCGGCAGGTGCCGCCGGCGGTGGCAGGCGACAATATGAACCGCGATCGGTCGATGTCCTCAGGTGTGAGCCCGGTTGCTCCCGGTCAGCCGATTACCGGCCATGCCCGAACGGTCGCCGTGATGGCCGGCGACAATTCCGCTATCCACGCGGTGCTCCCGTTGCTGCAGCCCGGCGAAATTCTGGTGATCACTGCCCGTGGAGGCGGCGATGTGGCGATCATCGGCGAGATCGTGGTCGAATGCGCGAAGTATCAGAAATGCGGCGGGATCGTGATCGACGGTGCCGTTCGGGACATCTCGGCGCTCCGTACCCTTGGTGTGCCTGTCTACGCCACCGGTGCGACACCGCGCGGGCCACATAAGGGTTTTGGCGGGGAGATCGATGTGACGATTTCCTGCGGCGATGTTGTCGTCGCACCCGGCGATCTGGTGCTGGGAGACGATGACGGAGTGACCATCGTCCCGCGCGGCATGTGTGACGAGATTCTGCCGCTGGGAGAAGCCCAGGTGCAGAAGGAGGCCGACGTCATCGCCAAGGTCAAATCCGGCGTCACGACAGCGGAGGTCCAGGGGATTTCGGTTCCGGAGGTGTCGGGGTAACATCCCCGCTCATCGGATACGGGGGTGACGCCAATGGGGCAGGCAGGGCTGGTCGCGAGCGGATCTCGGATCTTATGTCTGGTCGGGCTTGCTCTGCTGGTCTTTTTCATCGGCGGAGCCGCATCAGCTCAGACCCGCTACGTGATCTATTACAACTCCGCCGCCACGCCGCTCGAGAAGGTGGCGTCGGCGGGGTACACGGATGTTATCCTGTCTTTTCTTACGGTTGATCCGGACGGAGCCGGATCGCTGAAGCTTGTGGTGCCTGCCACGCTGAAGGACGAACTTCCGAAACTTCCCGCGATCAGGGCGTCGGGAAAACGGATTCTGATCTCCTTCGGGGGCGGCGATATGAAGACCCGGGCCTGGAAGCGTCTGGTCGGGCGCGAAGTCGAACTCGCCGGCCTGCTGTCCGAATTCGTCAAGAGCCACGGTTTGGACGGCGTCGATATCGATTTCGAGATCAGCGAAGCGCTCGAAGAGCGGTGGCCGAAGCATGCTTTCGACGGCGTGTCCCTGTTGATCGATTTGACAAAGGCCCTGGAGGCTGCGCTCCCGTCTGCTGCGCTGATCACGCACGCTCCACAACCGCCATATCTGGACCCGAAATGGCAGGGGGGACCCTACCTAAAGGTTCTGAAGGCGGCGGGAGAGCATATCGATTGGATCTCGATCCAATACTACAACAACCCCGGATATGAGACCCCGGCCAAGCGCTATGTTGTGGGCGAACCGGACAACCCGTTTGTCACCGCCTATATCGGGCTGGTGGAGGCGACGATCGAAGGTGGTTGGCCCGCCGCCAAGATCCTGGTCGGAAAGCCCGTGTTCAAAGGCGATGCCGCCTCCGGGCATATGCCGCCGGAACGTGTGGTGTCCGAGATCGTGAAACCGCTCCTGGATCGGTACGGCGAGAAGTTTGGAGGATTGATGGGATGGCAGTACTCCGACCTGACCAGAGATCACCGTTATTGGAATGATAAGATCGCGCCGGTTCTGCTTCCCGGCGCCAGATAGCGGGTGCCGGGAGGCGTTGATCACTGGACGATCCGAGCCGCAAATGACATAGTCCCGCCGGTCACGTTTACCCCCGAGGCAGACCCCATGGATGTTGGGATTCGTATCTTCACCTGGTTGAGCGGCAAGCCTGTTGGCGAGGACGCTTTCGGCAACCGCTACTATGTCCACAAGAAGGGCATCAAACGGGACGGGCGCGAAATGCGGTGGGTTCTCTACAAGGGGCTTCCGGAGGCGTCGAAAGTGCCGCCGGATTGGCACCGCTGGCTTCATCACCTGACCGATACGCCACCCGGTGCTGCTGAGCAGCGTTTTGACTGGCAGAAGGATCATCTTCCGAACCTGACCGGAACGCGTTATGCGTATCGTCCGCCGGGACATGTCCTGTCCGGTGGCCAGCGCGACAAGGCGACGGGCGACTACGAGCCCTGGACGCCGGCGTGAAACCCGTTCTGGTGCGGAAGAGATAGGGGCTGAATTCGATATGCGGCGGAATTTGATTGAAACCATGATGGGCGCGGTGGTCGTGGCCGTAGCCGTTCTGTTCGTCGTCTTCGCGTACAATACGGCGGATCTGGGCGGCGGCTCGAACCAGTATCCGCTTTACGCCGAGTTCAATCGGATTGGCGCTCTTAAGCCCGGCAGCGATGTGCGGATGTCCGGTATCAAGATCGGCAGCGTGACCGGCCAGCAACTGGATCCCGAGACTTATCTGGCGAAGGTGACATTCGGCATTCGTGATGGCATTGAGGTGCCGACGGATACCTCTGCAACGGTTGCGAGCGAGGGTCTTCTAGGGGGTAATTTCCTCGACCTCACCCCAGGCGGCTCGGTCGAAATGCTGCAACCTGGCGAGAAGATCCAATACACTCAGGACGCTGTGGACATCATTCAGCTTCTCGGAAAGTTTATTTTTTCGGCCGGTGACAGTGGGCCGAAATCCGGAGGCTCCTGATTTCCGGCCTTCGGTCCGGTCGCCCGAAAATCACCGTATTTCGATGGTGAAAGTCTTTCCGCTGCGATGATATCGACAGGAGACTCGGCTTGAGCGCATTTCCCAGGCGCATGAAGGTTCGCGGCGCTGCGTGTCTCCTGATCGGGGGGCTGGCGGGTTTTCCGGGGACCGGTCCGGTCGTGGCCCAATCGGCTGCGCCTGCGCCGACCTGGCAAAAGCAGGACGTGGCCGTCCTCCGCGCGATCGATAAGGTGACAGCGCGAATCTCAACAGTGACAGCGCCGATAGATCAGCCGGTTCGATTTGGCGCATTGGAGATCGTGGTGCGCTCCTGTCAGGACCGGCCGCCGACCGAGACGCCGGAGGACGCGGCCTTCCTGCAGATCGACGAGGACCGGCCCGACGCACCCCGAAAACGAATTTTCTCCGGGTGGATGTTTTCGTCGAGTCCTGCGCTGAACGCTTTGGAGCATCCGGTCTACGATATCTGGGTGCACGCCTGCAGGAGTTCAGAGACCGCCGCTGAATCGTCGTCTCCGTCATAGAACCTGGCCGGTGTGGCGATTGCACGGGCCAAAATCTCACGATACTGATCCCGTGGAACTTCGGTCGCACCGAATTGGCGCAGGTGATCGGTGACGAACTGACTGTCGAGCAGGGTAAAGCCGCCGGATCGCAGCCGCGCCACCAAATGCACGAGCGCAATCTTGGAGGCATCGTCGGCCAGGCTGAACATGCTTTCTCCGAAGAAGGCGCCGCCCAGCACCACGCCGTACAGGCCTCCGACCAATTCATCGTCACGCCAGCATTCGATGGAATGGGCATGGCCGCGCTCATAGAGCGCGAGGTAGAGCCTGTGAATCTCGGAATTGATCCAGGTCTCGGTACGACGGACGGTCTCGGCGGCGCATCCTTGCAAGGTGCCTTCGAAGTCCCGGTTACAGCGAACCTGATACGGGTTCTTCCGAACGGTCTTGCGAAGACGTTTGGGGATGTGAAACCCGTCGAGAGGGAGTATGCCGCGCTTGTCCGGGTCTACGAAGAATAGTCTTGGATCGTCGCGGCCCTCGGCCATCGGAAAAACCCCGATCGCGTAAGCCTGTAAAAGCATTTCCGGCTGTAGCTCGCTCATTCCCGTCACGCTCCAGCTAAGTCCTGCAAAAGCGTATCACTGCCCGGCCTTAGCCCAGAGCGTGTTTCAACTTCCGAGGAAATCCTGCTCCAGCCAACGGATACTGTAATCTCCATCAAGGAACGCGCGTTCCTTCATCAGGCGCTGATGCAGTGGGATCGTTGTCGGCAGGCCGTCGATCACGAACTCATCCAGGGACCGTTTCAAGCGCATCAGCGCCTCCTGCCGGTTTGCGCCGTGCACGATCAGTTTCGCGATCAGACTGTCGTAGTGGGGCGGCACCGCGTACCCACCGTAGAGGGCCGAATCGACCCGGACACCCAACCCACCTGGAGCATGATAGTCGGTGACGCGCCCAGGCCGCGGCTGGAAGGTGATCGGATCCTCGGCCGTGATACGGCACTCAATGGCGTGACCGGAGAAGGTGACCTCTTCCTGGGTGATCGGAAGCTTGGCGCCCGCCGCGATCTGAATCTGCAGGCGCACAAGATCGATGCCGGTTATCGCCTCGGTGATCGGGTGCTCAACCTGCAGCCGGGTGTTCATCTCGATGAAGAAGAACTCCCCATTCTCGTAGAGAAACTCGAACGTTCCAAGCGAGCGATAGCCCATGCTCTTGATGGCATCCACTGCCCTCTTGCCGATCCGTTCGCGCTCGGCCGGGTCCAGGGCGGGCGAGGGCGCCTCCTCGACGACCTTCTGGTGGCGGCGCTGGATCGAGCAGTCCCGCTCCCCGAGATGGATGACATTGCCGTGGTTGTCCGCGGCGATCGGAATTTCGATATGGCGCGGATTGCCGAGATAGCGCTCCATATAGACGGACGCGTTGCCGAACGCAGCTCCGGCCTCCCGTCGCGCCATCGTGAAGGCTTCCTCCAACTCGTCCGGAGTATCGGCGACCTTCATGCCGCGTCCGCCGCCGCCGGCCGCCGCCTTGATCAGAACCGGATAGCCGATGCGCTCGGCTTCCGCGCGCGCGGTGTCCAGATCGTGAACCTCGCCGTCCGAGCCCGGTACGCACGGCACGCCGAGCTCGATCATTGTGGCCTTGGCGGTGATCTTATCACCCATCGCCTGGATGTGGCTGGCGGCGGGTCCGATGAACGTGATGCCGTGTGCCTCTACGATGTCTGAGAACGCCGCGTTCTCGGACAGGAATCCGACACCCGGGTGAATGGCATCGGCACCGGTGACCGCCGCCGCGGACAGGATCGAGGGGACATTGAGATAGCTGTCGCGGGCGGCGGGCGGGCCGATACAAACGCTCTCGTCTGCCAGCCGGACATGCATGGCATCCGCGTCTGCCGTCGAATGCACGGCCACCGTCTTGATCCCCATCTCCCGACAGGCGCGGTGGATCCGAAGGGCGATCTCACCGCGATTGGCGATCAGGATTTTTTCAAACACGTCCTGTTTCCGATCGTCGCTATTCGAGTGTCAGCAGAGGCTGGTCGAATTCGACCGGCTGGCCGTTCTCGACGATCACCCGCAACACCTTGCCCGCACGTGATGCGATGATCGGGTTCATCACCTTCATCGCTTCGACCACCATCAGGGTCTGACCCTTGCTGACAGTGTCGCCCGGTTGCACGTAAGGCGCGGCTTCGGGAGACGGGGCGAGGTAGACGGTCCCCACGATCGGGGACTTGACCAGTTCTCCCGGTTCCGCGGCGGGGGCCGCCGGCGTGGCTGCGGCAGGGGTCGGTGCGGCAGGAGCAGGGGCGGATTGCTGTATCACATGGGAAGCCTGCACGGCCGGCCGTGCCACCCGTATCCGGAAATCCTTGTGGGCGTACTCGATCTCGCCCAACCCGGTTTCGTCCAGCAGTCCGGCCAAGCGCCGGACCAGGTCGTCGTCGAGGTCATTGCTCACTTGTCTGATCCCATGGTCGTCGTGATCCTTGTTGGCTCGGATGCGGAGCGGGCGTGCATTTGGTCGCGCTAGGCGTCCGTCACAAGATCCGCCATCGCCTCGAGTGCCAGCGCATAGCCCTTTGCGCCAAAGCCGCAAATGCTTCCGACCGCCACGTCCGAGATATACGAGTGGTGGCGGAAGGATTCCCGCTTGAAGACGTTGGAGAGATGCAATTCGATCACCGGCAGATCGGTCAGCGCCAGCGAGTCGTGGATCGCCACCGAGGTGTGCGTGTAGGCACCGGCATTGATCACGATTCCGTCGTGATCGTCCCGCGCCTTCTGGATGATCGAGACCAACTCGCCCTCGAAATTGGACTGCCGGAAATCGATCGCAAGGTTCAGCGCCTCGCCCCGCTCCATGCACATCTCTTCAATGTCTGCCAGGGTCAGATGGCCATAAATGGTCGGCTCCCGCACCCCAAGCATATTGAGGTTGGGTCCGTTCAAAACCAGAATGTCGGGCCGATCGGTCACGTTCGCTCTCTCATCGCCTCGTCGGGCGGGTTATACCATGGCGGACCCGCGTCGCAATGTGTGGTGGTCGGTCCTTCGCCGGCTCCGTCTCGAACCCCTGGATATCCGCCCATGACAGCCTCGAGCCCGCCGATTCCGACCCGTGCCGACTGCCTCGCCCTTGATGCCGAGGATTCGCTGCGGAGATTCCGAGACCGATTCGCCCTGCCCGAGGGTGTGATCTATCTGGACGGAAACTCGCTCGGCCCTTTACCGAAATCGGTGCCCGAACGGGTGAATCGGATGCTGGTCGAGGAATGGGGTGGCCATTTGATCACCGGTTGGCTGAAGGACGGCTGGATGGATCTGCCGCTCACGCTTGGCGATCGGCTGGCGGAGCTGGTTGGAGCCGATCCCGGCGAGATCGCCGTAGTCGACACCACCTCTGTCAATCTGTTCAAGATGCTCTCTGCTGCGCTTGCCATGCGGCCGGATCGGAAGGTGATCCTGTCCACGACCGACAATTTTCCGACCGATCTGTACATGGCTCAGGGCCTTGGGGCTCTGCTCGACAAAGGTCACGAGCTCCGGATGGTGGCGCCCGATGATCTGTCGGCGGCCCTGGACGAGACCGTGGCGGTGCTGATGCTGACCGAAGTCGATTTCAAGACCGGCCGCGTTCACGACATGGCGCGCCTCACGGCCGCGGCTCACGAGGTCGGGACGCTGACGCTTTGGGATCTTGCCCATTCGGCGGGCGCCATCCCTGTCGACCTGAACAGGTCATCGGCGGATTTCGCGGTGGGGTGTTCGTACAAATATCTGAATGCGGGCCCCGGCGGGCCGGCCTGGCTGTTCGTTGCCAGCCGTCATCAGGTGGCGGCGCACCAGCCGCTGACCGGGTGGCTCGGCCACGCCGAGCCGTTCGCCTTCGATCTCGACTACCGGCCTGCCGACGGCATCCGGCGCCATGTCTGTTCCAGCCCCGGCGTGATCGGTCTGGTCGCCTTCGAAGCGGCGCTGGATATCATGCTTGAAGCGGACATGGCGGCGATGCGCGGCAAGTCGATTGCCTTGCAGGAACTGTTCATCACTCTGGTCGAGAGCCAATGTGGGGATTTCGGCTTGCAACTCGCGTCACCGCGGAAGGCGTCTGCGACCGTCCCCTATCTCCGAGGCGGACAGGTCTCGTTCGCTCATCCGAAGGGCTACGGAATCGTGCAGGCGTTGATCCGGCGCGGCGTGATCGGCGATTTTCGGGATCCGAACATTCTACGGTTTGGCTTCACGCCGCTCTACGTGGACTTTGTCGATGTGTTCGATGCGGTTGAGCATTTGAAGGCGGTTTTGAACCACGGTGAGCATCTGGACCCGCGCTATGCCGACCGGGCATCGGTGACATGACGGGGCCGCGACCGGTTGCAACCGGCCCGTCGATCGGTGTTCGATGGCGGGATGAGCAAAGCCTTCACCAAAGAGAACGACGACGCCCCCGAGGACGAGCTTGAAGAGCCCTCCGGCCCTGCCCTGCCGAGTGGTGCGAAGAATTACATCACACCCCAGGGATTCGACCGGCTGCGCACCGAGTTGAAGCAACTCCGATCGGTCGAACGGCCCAAGACCGTTGAAGTGGTGTCCTGGGCGGCGGGCAACGGAGATCGCTCGGAGAACGGCGACTACATCTACGGCAAGAAGCGCCTGCGCGAGATCGACCGCCGCATGCGGTACCTGATGAAGCGGCTGGAGATCGCCGAAGTGGTCGACCCGGCCAAATCACCCCACACGGATCAGATCTTCTTCGGTGCCACCGTGACCTATGTGGATGCCGCCGATGACTCGGAGGAGGAAAAGACCATCCGCATTGTCGGCGTCGATGAGACAGACACGGCGAACGGCGAGATCAGCTGGGTCAGCCCGATCGCCCGGGCCTTCCTAAAAGCCCATACCGGCGACGTGGTGGCACTGACCACTCCCGCAGGAACGCGGGAGCTGGAGATCGTGGCGGTGCGCTACTGTTAGACAGTTTACGAGGTCATTTGGACAGGATTTAGTCCCCGTCCAGGGTGGCTGCGCGGGTCGCCAGTTTGGCCAGCAGCAGATCGAGCTGGTGCTTTTCGTCTGTACTCAGGCCTTCCAGCAGGATCTCCTCCCGCGACAGGGCAAGCGGGACGATTTCGTCGTAGACGCCCCGGCCCTTGGTGGTCATCGCCACCACCGATCTTCGGCGGTCGGTCTTGTCCGTGCGGCGGGAGACCAGGCTGTCTTCGGTCAGGCGTTGCAGGGCGCGGCTGACCTGCACCTTGTCCATCGCGGTCGCCTTGCAGATCTCGGCGGCCGAGCTCGGCCCGAACCGGCCCAGCACGGCCATCACCCGCCATTCCGGGATGGTGATCCCGAACCGGTCGGCATAGAGCCGGGCGATCGCCTTCGAAACCGTGTTGGACAGCACCGACAGCCGGTAGGGCAGGAACCGCTCCAACAGCAACGTGGCTCCGATCTCGGTGGCTGCTTGATCATCGGGCTCGGTCATGTCGCGTGGCTCTTGAAAATAGTTGCATATGAAACCAAAATCCAGATAGTCTCAAATGAAACTAACACGGCGCGCGCCCGTCAAGCGCCCCGAGAAGGGGCGGTCGGGCATGTCCCGCTTTCCAGGAGGTTTTCATGGCCGAGAGCACCATTCCGCATGTCCCCGAAGGATCACCGGAAAACCCGATGGCGACCGACGGATTCGAATTTGTCGAGTACACCGCTCCCGACGTTCTGGAACTGGAACAGCTGTTCCTGTCGATGGGGTTCCGGCCGGTCGCCCGTCACCGCCGCAAGAACGTGACCCTGTACCGGCAAGGAGATGTGAACTTCATCGTGAACGGCGAGCCGGACAGTTTCGCGCAAGCCTTCGCAAAGGTGCACGGCGCGTCCTGCTGCGCCATCGCTTTCCGGGTCACGAACGCGGCGGCCGCATTCGACCGCGCGGTAAAGCTGGGTGCGAAGCCGTTCGAGGGTAAGGTCGGACCGATGGAACTCAACATTCCCGCGATCCACGGTATCGGGGACAGCCTGATCTATTTCGTGGACCGGTACGGCGACCGGACGATCTACGACGTGGATTTTGTCCCGGTGGTGGGCGAGGTGCCCAGCCCCAACGGTGTCGGCCTGACCTATATCGATCACCTGACCCACAATGTGCACCGGGGTCGGATGGACGTCTGGGCTGAATTCTACGAACGGCTCTTCAATTTCAAGGAAATCCGGTACTTCGACATCGAAGGCAAGCTGACCGGCCTAAAATCCAAGGCGATGACCAGCCCGTGCGGCAAAATCCGGATCCCGATCAATGAAAGCTCGGACGACAAGAGCCAGATCCAAGAATACCTCGATCTCTACAAGGGCGAGGGCATTCAGCATATCGCGCTCGGCACCGACGATATCCATGGTGCCGTCGACGCCCTGCACGCGCTGAACATGACCTTCATGGACCCGCCACCGCCGACCTACTACGAAATGCTCGACGAGCGGTTGCCCCATCATGGCGAGGATATCGGCGCTTTGGCCTCGCGCGGCATTCTGATCGATGGCGCCCCCACCGAGAACGGTGGCATGTTGCTGCAGATCTTTACCAAGACGGTGATCGGCCCGATCTTTTTCGAGCTGATCCAGCGCAAGGGTGACGAGGGTTTCGGCGAGGGCAATTTCCGGGCGCTGTTCGAATCGATCGAGCGGGATCAGGTCAAGCGCGGTGTGCTGAAAGACGCGTGAGGGAGGAAATCATGAAAAACTACGTCCGCTTCTCGAAGGTCGAAGGCCGGAACAGCCGGCAGGCCCACGTGGATCTGCCCGAGGGCACGTTCGAGCGGGAAATGTCGAAGGAAGGGTTCTTCGGCCCGTCCGCCCATCTCTATCACAGCCGTCCACCGACCGGCTGGATCAACTGGGAGGGCCCCCTGCGGCCACGCGCCTTCGATCTGAACAAGCTGAACGCGGCCCCCAACTCGCCGCTCGAGGCGGCCACGGTGCTGCACAATGCCCATGTCGACATGCGGTTCTGGCGGACCTCCGGCGCGATGGAGCGGTTGGCGCGGAACGGTGACGGCGACCAGCTGCTGTTCGTCCACGAAGGCACCGGCGAGATCTTCTGTGATTTCGGCCGCATGGATCTCCGGGCCGGCGACTACGTGATGCTGCCGCGCGGAACCATGTGGCGCACGGTTTTCCAAGATGACGCCGAGATTCTGATGATCGAGGCCACCAACAGCTCCTTCCAGCTACCCGACAAGGGGCTGGTCGGCAATCACGCGATTTTCGATCCGGCCATGCTGGAGACCCCGGCGATGGACGAGGCCTTCCGCACCCAACAGACGCCGGAGGGCCGGGAAGAGATCTGGCGGGTCGACATCAAGCGGCGGGGTGCCCTCTCAACCGTGACCTATCCCTACAACCCGCTGGATGCGGTCGGCTGGAAGGGGGACCTCACACCCGTCCGGATCAATGTCGAGGATTTCCGTCCGCTGATGAGCCACCGCTACCACCTGCCGCCCTCGGCCCATACCACCTTCGTGGCCAACCGGTTCGTGGTCTGCACCTTCTGTCCGCGCCCGATGGAGACCGATCCTGAGGCGCTGAAAGTCCCGTTCTTCCACAACAACGACGACTATGACGAAGTGCTGTTCTACCACCGGGGCGACTTCTTCAGCCGCGACAATATCGAGAAGGGAATGATCACCTTCCACCCCTGCGGCTTCACCCACGGCCCGCACCCGAAGGCGCTTGCCGGTATGCTGACGCCGAAGAAGACCGCGACCGACGAGTATGCGGTCATGCTCGACACCCGCGACGCGCTCGAGGTCGGCGACCTGCCGTTCGGCGTCGAGAACCCGGACTATGTCAGGTCGTGGACGCCCAAGAAAGAGGCTGCCGAATAAGTCATCGGCCTAGGTATTGTACCTTTTGCCCGGTCGGCTACAACCGGATTTTGGTTTTCGGGAGATCGGGGGGAGTTATGCGTGTAGTGCGGTTGGTGATTGTCTCAATCCTGCTGTTGGGAGTGACGGCTTGTGCCAGTCGCGCGGTCCCCGAAGCCATGGTCGTCCAGGCATCGGCTTCGCTTGCGGCAGCCGTGTCGGAGCAAGGACAGTACTTCGTCGGTGATGTGACCGGCGGGGAGGAGACCAGTCCGCTCTGGACTTCCGAGGTCGACAATGAGGGATTCCGCCAAGCGCTGTCCGACAGTTTGGTGCGCACCGGCTACAGCCTCACTGGGGCTAAGGATGGCCCGCGCCGCATCGATGTGGCCCTTGCTCGACTTAGCCAGCCCGTGTTCGGCCTCACCTTCACAGTAACTGCAGATGTCGACTATACGGTCTCAGGCGCTGGACTGACGCAACCGAAGCGGTTCACTGTGGTGGAGACCGGAACGGCCACGTTCAGCGATCAGCCTTTAGCTGTTGAACGCTTACGCATCGCGAACGAGCGGGCGATTCAGGCCAATATCCGTGCGTTCCTGCAACGCTTGAAACTCGAAGGGTTTTCGTGAAACTCGCATCCCTGAACTCCGGGCGCGACGGCCAGTTGGTCGTGGTGTCCTCCGACCTGCTGCGCGCGGCTCCGGCAAAGGACATTGCATCCACGCTGCAGGCGGCTCTTGATGAGTGGGCGCTTGCAGCACCACGTCTCCTGGACTTGGCTGCTGCGCTGGAAGCAGGGCCGGTCGAGGGTGAGATCCTTTTCAACGTCTCGGACGCGGTCTCTCCGTTGCCGCGCGCCTATCAGTGGCTCGACGGCTCAGCCTATGTGAACCACGTGGAACTGGTCCGGAAGGCACGGGGGGCGGTGCTGCCGGACAGTTTCTGGCACGACCCCCTCATGTACCAGGGCGGCTCAGACGGTTTTCTTGCCCCGCTCGCGCCGATCTCCGCCAAGGATGAGGCCTGGGGCATCGATTTCGAGGGCGAGATCGCAGTCGTCGTCGACGATGTGCCGCTGGGCGTGACGCCCGCACAGGCCGCAGACCACATCAAGCTGGTCATGCTGGTCAACGATGTCAGTCTGCGCGGTCTGATACCGGGCGAGCTCGCCAAGGGATTCGGTTTCGTGCATGGGAAGCCGCCGACCGCGTTCGGTCCGGTCGCCGTCACCCCGGACGCACTCGGGGACGCGTGGGACGGTGGTAAACTCCACCTGCCGCTGTTGTCATATCTCAATGACGAGAAAGTCGGTTGGACGGAGGCCGGGATCGACATGACCTTCGATTTTCCGACCCTGATCGCCCATGCCGCCAAGACCCGCCCACTGACCGCCGGAACCATCATCGGATCCGGCACGGTCTCGAATGCGGACCAGGCGCACGGCTATTCCTGTATCGCCGAGATCCGGATGATCGAAACCATCCGCGACGGCCAGCCGAGCACCCCGTTCCTGCGCTTCGGCGATCGGGTCAAACTGGAGGTGCTGGACGGTGCGGGCGCCAGCGTATTCGGCGCGATCGAACAGGTGGTGGAGCAGGGCTAGGGTAGGGGCTACGCCAGCCAGCCTTTCAAACGCTTGCACGCCTCGGCCATATCCTCTGTCGCGCCCGCGAAGCTGAACCGCAGCGTATGGTGGCCGCGGGTCGGGTCGAAATCCGGCCCGGGGGTGGAGGCGACCCCGATCTCCTTGAGCATGCGCTGGCAGAAGCTGACGCTGTCGTTGGTGAACCGGGCCACATCTGCGTAGATGTAGAACGCGCCGTCCGCCGGCGCGAGATCGCTCAGGCCGGCTCCCGGAAGGTCGTTCAGCAGCACCTCCCGGTTGGCGGCATAGCGGATCACGTTGGCCTGCAGCTCCTCATGGCAGTCGAACGCGGCCTCGGCGGCGAACTGGCTGAGGGTCGGCGGTGAGATGAAGAAGTTCGCTGCCAGGCATTCGACCGAGCGCAACAGATCCGGCGGCGCGATCATCCAGCCGATCCGCCAGCCGGTCATCGAGAAGTACTTCGAGAAACTGTTGATGATCATCGCATCCGGATCACTTTCCAGTGCCGAAACCGATCGGATGCCGAAATTGATCCCGTGATAGATTTCATCCGAGATAAAACGGACACCGTTCGCCTTGCACCAGCCGGTCAGCTTGGCCATCGCCGTTTCGTCCAGCATGGTGCCGGTCGGGTTCGAGGGGCTGGCGACGATCACGCCATCCAGATCGCCCGCTGCTTCCAGACGTTCGACAGTCGGCTGGAACCGGTCCTTGGCCTCGGTCGGCAGATCGACCACCTCGATCCCCAAGGCCGACAGGATGTTGCGATAGGCGGGATATCCGGGGGCCGCCAGCGCCACCCTGTCTCCGGAATCGAATGCCGCCAGGAACGTCAGCTGAAACGCCCCGGATGATCCGGTCGTCACACAAATCCGGTCGACCGGAACCTCGACCCCGTACCAGTCCTTGTAATGCTGGGCGATCCGTTCCCGCAGACTGGGGAACCCGTAGGCCAGGGTGTAGCCGAGCCGGTCCTGGTCGAGAGCAGTCTTGGCGGCCTCCAGAACGGCGCGCGGCGCCGCCGTGGACGGCTGGCCGACTTCCAGATGCAAGACGTCATCGCCCGCCGCTTCCTGGGCGGCTGCTGCGGACATCACATCCATGACGATGAAGGGGGCGACCTGACCCCGACGGGAAGGCTTCAACATGATTAAGAACCTATTGGCTTTCGAAGAAGGTCAAGCCCAATGATCGGGGGTCGGTGCCCTGCTGGCAGCGCAGGTCGCGGCGCGGAATGCCGTCGATGCACCTGAAGAGTTCGGTCTGGCCCAGGGACGGCACCGGTTCGGTTCGCCATCCGAGACCCGCAAGGTCCCGCGTGACCGCCGGCGCCATGGCGCGCTCGACTGCGAGCACGCCGCCGCCGGCCGCCAGATGGCTGCGCGGTGCTGCCGCTGCAGCGTCAGTGCTGTCGCCCGCCGCCCAGTGATCCAGCGTCGCGGTGATCAGGGCGGAGAGGGCAGACCTGCCGCCGGTCCCGTAGGCGGTCATATGAAGCTGGTTCGCATTCGTGTTCGCGACCATCAGCGCGAAGGCTCCCGGCCCGTCGCCGCTCGCCGCCGTGGGGGCCCCGAACATCATGCCAAGGCCCGGCGCCATCTTGCCGGTACCGAACGGGGCACCCAATCCGATGGCGCAGGCCACCCCCATCCCAGTCCGATCCACCGCATAGAATGCCGTCGCGCCGGAGCTCGGAGCGGCACGAACGCCCAGTGTGCCGGCAAGCCTGGAGCTCGCGCCGGCTGGGGCCGATGACAGTCCGGCGGGTGTCCGACCCATAGCCAGTTCGGCTGCGTCCTCGTCGACTGTGGCGGTCCCATCCGCCGTTATGCCGCTTGCTGCCAAAAGAGCGCGGGCCAAGGTGGATTGATTTTCGGCCCTGTCCGTGGACCAGTCTGCGCCGTCCAGTATCAGGTCATAGGCGACCTGGCCGAGCGCCAGATCGGCGGAATTGGGCGCGGCGACGGCCCAGATATGATCGTCGTGGATCACGCCCTGCACCGAGGTGATGGTCGGCAGGGCATCGCGCATGCGGTCCGGGTCGACCCGGTAGCCGACCTGTGCTGCCGCATCGATGAAGGAATGTGCCAGCCCGCCGGAGTAGAGAGAGCCGATACCCTCGCCTCTGATTCTGCCGAGAGTGGCGGCCAGATCGAGTTGGGTCAGCCCGTCTTCCTGATCAAGCGGCCGGCCGCCCCTCAGGAACACGCGGGATGCCGCAGAATCGGATTCCAGTACCGCGCCGTCAAGGGCGAGATCGTTTGCGAAGGCCTTGGAGACCGGCGCTCCGAAGCGAGCGAGACGTTCGCCGGTCGCGAGCAACTCCTCGAAGGTGAGTCGGCCGTATTTGGCGTGCAGCGCGAACATGGCCCGCGGGCCCAGAGGAATGGCCACGGTCGGTGCCTGGGTGGAACCGGGCTGGGGGGTGAAGGACAGCAGCTCGAAAGGCGGGTTCTTGATGCCGTCCGGCCCACTGCGGTCGGTGCTGAACGGGGTCACAACGCGGCCCTTGGCAGGCTGGAAGCTTAAACACGATCCATTGGCGCCAAGCCCGCCAGATGACGGAAGCGTCGCCGCAAGGGTGAAATACATTGCGACCGCCGCGTCGGCGGCCGAGCCGCCTGCAACCAGAACATCGCGGGCCACCAATGCCGCGCGCGGCTCCTCTGCGGCGGTGGCTCCGAAGAAACCTTCCGTCACCTCGAAGGTGTCGTTGCCGGCGCAGGCCGTCAGCAGGGATCCGACGACTGCCATCTGAATGACATAACTTCGGGCCAAGACTGTAATCATCGCGCAGGCGCCTTTCTGACGAGTGGCGGTTTCGCGATCGCATAGGCGGCGGTAGGCTGCCGAAGCAAGGGCATGGGTGATTGTGATCATGAAATCAATCGAACGGTTTCGCCAAAAGGATGTCCCACATGTGCGTCGGCCCGGTCTCTGGACGTTGGCCCGCCGGTGGGGGGCAGCGGTGATTGCGGCAGTTTCCGCCACGGCTTTGACGGTCGGCATCCCCAGCGGCGCATTCGCCCAAGGCTCGATCAGAGATGCCGAAATTGAGGCTACCATCCGAGATTTCGCGACGCCACTGTTCCGCGCTGCAGGTCTCAATCCGGAGGCGGTCGACATCTATATCCGCAAGGATGACCAGATCAACGCGTTCGTCGCCGGAGGTCAGAATCTGTTTCTGAACTCGGGCTTTCTGTTGGAGACGCGAAGCCCGCTTGAGGTCATCGGCGTCATTGCCCACGAAACCGGACATATTTCCGGCGGGCACCTGGCGCGGACGTCCGATGTCATCCGCAACGCCTCGAATGCGGCGATCATCGCGACGGTTCTGGGTGTCGTGGCGGCGGCGGCCTCCGGAAATGCCGGAGCGGGTGCTGCGATTGCCCTTGGCGGCAGCAATGTGGCGGAACGGTCATTCCTGTCCTACAGCCGGAACCAGGAATCCGCTGCCGACCAAGCCGCGCTGGCGTTTCTTGACGCCACCGGGCAGTCCTCGGCCGGGCTGGCGGATTTTCTGGGGACGCTGGAGGATCAGGAACTGTTGAGCGCGTCGAGCCGCTCACCGTATCTTTCTACCCACCCGCTGACCCGCGAGCGGATCAACAGCGTGCGCAGCCACCTGGCTGACTCCCCTTACGCGAGCCAGCCTGCCACGGCGGAACAAAAAGAGCGCTACGATCGCATGATCGCCAAGCTCTTCGCGTTCATCCGCCCGCCGGGGCGCACGTTCCAGAAATATCCGGAAACCGATACCAGTCTGCCTGCGCGCTATGCCCGGGCGATTGCGTATTTCGAGATCCCGGACTTCCAGCGCGCCCTGGCCGAAGCCGACGCGTTGATCGCGGATCGGCCGGATGATCCCTTTTTCCACGAACTGCGTGGCCAGATTCTGTTCGAGAACGGCCGGCCTGCAGAGGCGGAGCCCTCATATCGCAAGGCCCACGACCTTCTGCCGAAGAACGACCAGCTGACCTTTCAGTACGCGCGTGTGCTGCTGTCCTTGAACAACCCTCAGGCGGATCAGGAGGCGCTCAGGCTGCTCGACACGGCTATGGCCGGAGAGGCGCAATGGCCGGAGTTTTGGCGTCAGCGTGCGATCGCAAACGGCCGGACCGGTCGCCTGGCGGAGGCCGCCCTTGATCTCGCGGAGCAGGCCGTGCGCACGCGACGCTGGAAGGATGCCGTGGAACAGGCCCGCCGGGCGCAATCCCAGGTGCCTGCCGGTTCGGCCATTGCTCTGCGGGCCCTTGATATCGAGGATCAGGCAAAGCGCGAGATCGACCGCAAGAAGTAGCTTTTTTGTTATGCGTCGCCGCCTGCTTCGGCCGCGGGCTGCGGGGGTCGTTCGACCCGTTGGGCCTGTGTTCGCCGGTCCGGAAACCGGGCCGTTGCGGTGGTTCCATGGCCTTCGATCGAGTCGATGGTCAGCGTGCCGTCGTGAAGTCTCATCATCGCCTTCACCAAGGGCAGCCCGAGACCCGTCCCGGCATACTGCTTGGCGTGATGGTCCTGAAGCTGTTTGAACGGCTCCATGGCCTCCGCGATGCCCTCCCGGCTCATGCCGATCCCCGTGTCCGATACGACCAGCGCGATTCGGTTGTCCGCTTCGAGTCGCGCGAGGATCCGCACCTGACCCTCGGGGTTGGTGAACTTGATTGCGTTGGAGACGAGGTTGAGGACGATCTGCTTCACCAAGCGCTCGTCGCCGATCAGGATCGGCAAGCCCTCGTCCAGATCCACCGACAGGTCCACCTCTGCGCGGTTTGCGGCGTCCTGCGTCATCCGGGCGATCGACCGGATAAGACGCTGGAGATCGATTTCGCCATCCCGGATTTCGGCCTGTCCGGATTCGATGCGTGAATGCTCCAGGAGGTCATTCACCAGCGATAGCAGGTGGTTCCCGGCTTCGTAGATCGTTTCGTTGTATTCCTTGTAGCGGCCGTCGCCGCTGAGCGGGCCGAATGCCTCGTTCTGCATCAACTCGCTGAAACCGATGATCGCGTTCAACGGTGTCCGCAACTCGTGGCTCATATTCGCGAGGAAGGATGTCTTGGCGAGGCTGGCGCTTTCCGCGGCTGCTTTCGCCTTGAGGATCTCGTCATAGGCTTTTTCGAGTTTTTTGGCATCGTGCCTGATCTTTGTGACGACCCGATTGTATTGGATGGCGACGGTTTCGACCTCGGAGCCGTTCTCGACCCGCACCGGTTCCCCCAAGTCGCCGGTTTGCCGCTGCCGCTCCATATCCATGATCAGATTGCTCATTGCGTTGGACGCCCTGTGCTCGGTCACGTTGAATCCGTCAACCTCGGCCTCAGATGAGGCGCGCAGTGGCACCACCATGTTCAGAACGTAGAAAATCACCAGACAGACCGGAAACGCATAGGCGCCGATCGCTGCGATGCCGAGCGCCTGGACGCCAAGTTGATCCACCATAGAGATCTCGAGACTGCCGGGTCGAGCCAGCAACGCGACCGCCAACGTCCCCCAGATTCCGGCAATCAGGTGCACTGGAATCGCCCCGACCGCGTCGTCAATCTTGAGACGCTCGAGCAACAGCAAACTTGGGGTCATCAGGGCGCCTGCAATGGCACCGATGAGAACGGCCGAAGGTCCGTCTACGATATGGCATCCGGCGGTTATTCCCACCAACCCCGCTAGAATCCCGTTCAATAGCGCGAAAACCGAGACGCTCCTGTATCTGAGCAAACTGACGGCCTGGGCCGCGCATCCGCCGGCGCATCCCGCGAGGATCGTGTTGAGGATGATCCCGCCCAACTGGTCGTTCAGCGCCAGGGTCGATCCCCCGTTGAAGCCGATCCACCCAACCCACATCAAACCGACGCCGATTGCCGACATCGGGATATTGCTGGATTGGATCGGGCTGTCATCTCCGGGTCCGAAACGGCCCATCCGGGGGCCGACCACCACCAGGGCCGCGAGGGCCGCCCACCCACCAACCGAGTGGACGACGGTTGAGCCGGCGAAGTCCACGAATCCGCGTGCCTCGAGCCATCCGGGTTGCCCGCCGTCGATCCCCTGCCAAGCCCACGACCCAGTGACCGGATACACGACCAACGTGACGCATGCGACCAGCAGGGCGTAAGCGCCGTAACGCATACGCTCGGCGACAGCACCCGACAATATGGTCGTGGCGGTTCCGCAGAACATGATCTGAAACACGAGAAACGACAGGGCCCACGACTGAAGCGCTCCCGACCCCTGGGTACCGTCGGCATACCGTCCGTCCGCGAACATCACGCTTGCACCCACGGCCCAGAAGGCAAGGCCCGAGACGCACAGATCGGTGATGTTCTTGGCGGCGACGTTGATGGTGTTCTTGGCCCGTACCACGCCGGCTTCCAGCGCGCAGAACCCGATCTGCATGAGCAGAACCAAGCTTGACGCAATCAGAATCCAGAGACTGTCCAGGACCAGAGGATCTGCCATTTTCTTGGCTCTCTTTCACAGCGCGTCTTACAGCGTGTCGGTGAACACGGCATAAGACCTGCCCGGCAGACAGCATTTTGCTGTGACGGAATCAGATCTTGAGACGCCCCACGGAATCGTCATTTTGAATCCAAGTGTTATTGATGTCTAATTTATTGAAATTCGCAAGCTTGGAGAGAGTGGATGTCGTTCTTGAATGGCCGGGGCCTGAGCCTTTCTGTGATCGTGCTGGGGATGATGGCTGTCCCGGCGTTTGGACAGAGTATCAATTCCGGGTTCACAGATCAGCAGCAAGACGAAATCAGGGAACTGGTGCGGGATTACATCCTGCAGAATCCGGGCATTATTCTGGAATCGGTCGCCATCATGCAGGCCCGTCAGAGAGCGGAGGAAGATGCCCAGGCAAAGACCGCGTTGATTGAAAAACGCGACGCCCTGGAGCGTGACCCCGCCGATCCTGTGCTCGGCAACCCGGACGGCACCGTCACCTTGGTTGAGTTTTTCGATTATCAGTGCGGCTACTGCAAGACAATGCTGGGACCGCTGCGGGCGATGCTGAAAGACAATTCGGACGTCCGGGTCGTGATGAAGGAATTCCCTATCCTGGGGGATGCCTCGGTCATTGCCGCCCGGGCCTCTCTGGCGGCGAACCGACAGGGGAAATATCTCGAATTCCATACTGCCCTGCTGAGCTACCGTGGCCGTCTGAACGAGCAGGTGATCATGCAGGTGGCAAACGAAGCCGGTCTCGACATGAAGCGGTTGGTCGCGGACATGAACTCACGCGAGGTCCAGGCCCAGATCACCCAGACCTACGAGTTGGCCAAGGCGCTGAGCATCGAGGGCACGCCGGCCTTCACCATCGACGGCCAACTGATCCCGGGGGCGGTCAATCGGGATCAGCTAGCGGCCTTGATCGAGTCGGCTCGGACATCGGCGTCGAACTGAGGGCGACGTCTTAAGTTGTGGGAGTCTCGGGCTGCTTCACATAGATCAGGCCGGTGACGACCAGAAGCGCGATCACGCTGAGAAAAACCAGACGGTAGCCGAGTTCCGGAGGCCCGCCCGCGGCATCGACGGCATCGATGACGGCGCCCGTCGCCATCTGCATCAGAAAGATGCCGGTCAGGCCCATCAGATTGATGGAGGTCAGCAGTCGTCCGACCCGCCCGGCGGGGACGAAGGAGCGCGCGTGGGCGGCCAGGGCCACGTAGAAGGGCGCTGCACAGCCGAACAGAAACAACACACCGACCGCAATCGCCAGGGGAGCGGTCGGCCATATGGCCAACACGGAAAGACACAGGACCTCGACGGCCACCCCTCCCAGGATCAGGGCCTTACGTGACGGAACCTTGCCGATCAACGGGCCGTAGGCATAGGTCCCGACATGCAGGGCCACGACCAGAAGCAGGAGCATGAACGACGCGCTTTCCGCGTCCATATTCTGCACATCTCGGAAATACGGTCCTGCCCACAGTCCACCGATGGTCATGAAGGGGGCGGAAAAACAGATCCCCATGACAAAGAGTCGCCGAAGCTGCGGCATGCCGAGCACACCGATCAGGCCCGCCAGCGATTGGCCGAGGGTCTCCGGCTCCGGCGGCAACCCGCCATTCGCATCCGAAGGCCGGTCCCGCACCAGCAGATAGATCGCCAGCGTGGTGGCCAGCGTGACTGCGGCGAGCACCAGGAACGTCCCGCTGAGCCCGAAAGCGTCCATGGACAGCGCAAGCGGCGTGGTCGCGAGGACGCCGCCGATGCCTCCGCCGATCCCGACGAGGGCTGCGGTAGACCGCGCGGTCACTTCCGGTGTGGACCATCCCATGGCCAACAGGTAGACCCCGCTGATCACGCCGCCATGACCGAAACCGATCAGGAACCGTCCCGAGGCTAGCAGGGGCGTGGTTTCGGCCAGCGCGAACACGATCATGCCGGTCACCGAGATACCCGACATGCAGACCAAGGTCAGCCGGGCTCCGATTCGGTCGAACAACAGGCCGGTCGGCAACTGGGCGGCGGCGGCGGCGAAGAACATCGCCCCGGATATTGCCCCGATATCGGTGGGGCTCAGTCCACGATTGGCATCCAGATAGTTCGCGAGCACACCGCCGGCCGATCGGTTGACCTGCACGCAGACAAAGAACAGCCCCAGGACCAGAAGCATCCGGGACAGGAATTTTGCATTCGGGTCGTTCGGCATCGTGGAAGCTGCGGGCTGCGGCATCAGCCGCGAACCACCGGAAAATCCTCGCCGCGCAAGGGCGTGCCGTGTTCCAGACGCACATTGGGGAAGGGCGGGGAGACTTCGCCCGGACGTTTCACATAGACCACGTCGTCACCGACATACCGCGCGGCAAAGGCACGTCTGCGGGTGCCGCTGTCGCTGTTGCCGGGGGCCCCGTGCAGAGTGAGGAAGGAGAACGCTATCGCATCCCCGGGCTCCATGTCCCAGGACAGCAGTGTGTGGGACTCCCGTTCGGCTTCGATGTCCGGGACCGGCTCAAGCTCATTTTCGGCACGCTCGTAACGCTGAGCGGCATTGAACTTGGCGGGCATGAACTGTTTACCCCAGAGATGCGAGCCGGCGACGAACTCGACGCAGACCTCCCGTCGCACCGGATCAAGCGGAATCCAGAGCGAGCACGTCTGGGTGCCTTCGACGCAATAGTACGGCTGGTCGTGGTGCCAGGGCGTCCGTTCGGCGGTTCGCGGTTCCTTGACCAGAACGTGCTCGTGAAACAGGACGACCTTTTCCGAGCCCATCAGACTTGCCGCGGCATCGGGTGCGGGAGAGTTCTTCAGCGTGTCCTCGTATTCCGGAATGCGCCGCCAATTGCAGTAATCTCCGAAAAAGAAACCGTCCTTACCGTCCGGCGTGTAGCGCTTGGCATAGGGACCCGGTTCGCTGATGTTGCGCTCGACACCGTCACGCAGGGCCGCGATCCAGTCCGGCGAGAGCAGTCCGGTCAACTTCACGGCGCCGTCGCGTTTGAAGTTTGCGATCACGTCGTCTGATACAGCGTCGGGGCGCGCCATCTCGGTTCTCCTCAGGCAGGGCGTCGGACTCGTGGAAGACTAATCAGTCCCGGCAACGGGCGCCAGATACGACGATGCCGCCGAGAGGCGTTCCCCGGCGGCATCAGTCTGTCCGTGGTTCGGATTGTCGGTCCGCTCAGCGGCGCCACCAACCCTTCTTGGGCTTCTCGGTTGGGCCGTCGATTTTCTGGACCTGGATTGCCGGATGACTCGGCTCGTCCGACACCGCGTCGGTTTCCGGGCCGTCGTCCGTACCGGCATCCGCCGAGACGGTTTCGTCCGCTCCGGCTTCGCCTGTGATCGCCGGCTCCGGCGCGGGATCTTCGGCCGCTGCTGCAGCTTCGGCGGCGGCTGCCTCTTCGGCCGCCTTCGCCTCGGCCGCTTCTGCCTCAATCACCTTTTTGGTTCTCCGACGCGGCCGCTTCGGCTTTTCGGCGACCGGCTCGACCTCAGGCTCCGGAGCGGTATCTGCCTCCGGCGCGGTGACCGTCTCCTCTGTCGCCACGTCTGCGGCGACGGCCTTTACCGGGGCTGCCTCGGTTGCCTCGGCAGCGATCGGCGGCACGACATCCCGAGGCCGGTCCGTTGACGTATCGTCATCGCCGAAGGTCTCGGACTGGCCGGACTCCTGAGCCTCTCCATCCTGGTTCTCGCCCCCCTGCTCGTCGTCACGACGGCGGGATCTGCGGCGGCCGCCCCGCCGGCCCCGCCGGCGCCGCTTGCGCTGCTGGCCGTCTTCATCATCGTCCGACTCCGCACGTGCGCTGTCGCCGTCCTGGTTCGCGGTTTCCTCGCCGTCCTCGTCCTCGGCGTCCTCCGCGGTCGCAGCACGAGTGTCCGCACTCGTGTCGTCCTGAGCAGGATCGGACTCGGCCCCGCGATCAGTGCCGCCGCGCCGCCGTCCGCCGCGCCGCCGACGTCGCCGCCGACCGGCCGGGCTGTCGTCGTCCTCGTCAGATTGCTGCTCGGATTTACGACCGCTGTCGCGGGCGGTGGTTTGGACCTCCGCTTCCACCTCGTCGTCGTCTTCTTCGTCCTCAATGTCGGGCTCGTCCTCAACCTCGATCGGCTTCAGTTGGCTAAGGCCATCCTGAAATGCCTGACGTTCCTCCGCTGTCTTGGGCCTGGTCTTGTCGAGCTTATGGTCTGGCGGGACCAGGCTCTCGTCGGCCTCGAGGAACACGCGGAAGCCGTAGCGGGCCTCGATATCCGCCAGGCGTTCGCGCATCTGGTTGAGGATATACAGTGCCACGCCGGCGGCGACCTTGATCGAGATCTCGGCGGAGCGGTTGCGCATACCTTCTTCTTCGATGGCCCGCAGAATGTGCAACGCGGTCGACTCGATCGAGCGAATGAAGCCGTTCCCCTTACAGTGCGGACAGACCATCGTGCTGGTCTCGAACAGGGACGGGCGCAGCCGCTGGCGCGACAGCTCCATCAGGCCGAAATGGCTGATCCGACCGATCTGAATACGCGCTCGGTCGGATTTCATCGCCTCCTTCATGCGGCGCTCGACCGCATGCTGGTTCCGGTTCTCTTCCATATCGATGAAGTCGATCACGATCAGGCCGGCAAGATCCCGCAGACGCAGCTGGCGCGCGATCTCGGTCGCGGCCTCCAGGTTCGTCTTGGTCGCGGTCTCCTCAATGTTCCGTTCACTCGTGGAGCGGCCGGAGTTCACGTCGATCGCAACCAGCGCTTCGGTCTGGTTGAGGACAATATAGCCGCCAGACCGCAATTCGATCTGCGCGCTGTGGATCGCGTCGAGCTGACTTTCCACCTGATATTTGTGAAACAGCGGGACGTGGGTGTCGCGGTAGGGCTGAACCCGTTTCGCATGGCTCGGAATCAGGGTCCGCATAAAGGACTTGGCGATCTTGTAGCCTTCCTCGCCGTCCACCAGGACCTCGTCGAGGTCCCGTGTGTAGAGATCCCGGATCGACCGTTTGATCAGATTGCCTTCCTCATGGATGAGGCAGGGCGCGGATGAGTTCAAGGTCGTCTCTCGGATGTCGTCCCAGAGGCGCAGGAGATATTCGTAATCGCGCTTGATTTCCGACTTGGTCCGCTCACTGCCCGCGGTGCGGACGATGACGGCCATGCCCTCGGGCACATCCAGGCCCTCGACCACGGTCTTCAGCCGTTTGCGGTCGCCGGCGCTGGTGATCTTGCGGCTGACGCCGCCGCCGCGCGCGGTGTTCGGCATCAGGACACAGTAGCGACCTGCGAGCGAAAGGTAGGTGGTCAGAGCGGCGCCCTTGTTCCCGCGCTCTTCCTTGACGACCTGCACCAGCATGATCTGGCGGCGAGCCACCACTTCCTGGATCTTGTAGCGGCGGTTCGGGGCTCGACGTTTCCTCGGAACTTCGTCAATCGAGTCGGCGCCGCCGATACTTTCCGGGCGCGCGCGCCGGGGCCGTCGCTCGCTCGTCTCGCCATCGGACCCGTCATCGCCGGACGATTCGTCTTCGGAGACGGCCTCCGTGGGCTCGTCGACGCCGGTATCATGGTCGCCGTCCGAGTTGTCTTCCGGGTCGTCATCGTCATCGTGCTCGGCATTGCGCGCGCGTTCCTCGGCGAGCAGGGCCTCACGGTCCTCGATCGGAATCCGATAGTAGTCAGGATGAATTTCGGAGAACGCCAGGAAGCCGTGGCGATTGCCGCCGTACTCCACAAAGGCGGCCTGCAGCGACGGTTCGACCCGCGTCACCCGTGCGAGGTAAATATTACCCTTGAGTTGCTGCTTGGAGGCGCTCTCGAAGTCGAAGTCGTCCAGGCGGTTTCCGTCGACCACCACGACCCGGGTCTCTTCCGGGTGGGTGGAGTCGATCAGCATGCGTTTGGTCATGGATCTTACTCTCTGTGGCGCGCCTCCGCATCGGGTGTCGAGCCTTTCGGGCCGGGTCCGTGATGCGGAAAAGCGCGGCTTCAGCGAGCCTCATTCGCTTAGGGGATGATCCCCCAGTGGATGGGTGTCGCGGAACCGCGGGCGCGGATTGTCGTATGGTCACTCCGGAAGGCGGTCGGGCAAAAAACACCGCACCACGGTCGGAATGACGGGGAATGCCTTGGCCGATCACTCGGCCTCGGGGTCGGATTTCGGTCAGCGAACTGATCCGTCGGGCGCCACATGACAGCGCCGAAACGGATCCCGTGAACCGGTCCAATTCGGATATATTATGCGTATTCAATAGAACTCGTTGGGTGTGTCTGCCGCTCTCGCGTCTGGATCTTGTCATGCTGCCGATCCGACAGGTCGCCGCCGTTGTTCCGGCCCTCAGGTCCCATACAACACCTACACCCCGATCAGGGGCCCGGCAGGGATTAAGGATGTCCGGCTGCCGTTGTGACGCATGTCGCGTCATCGGTCCGGGTTCACAGGCAGATCTCACCGTTGTTAGTCCTGCGGGGCAAGTTCCGACAATAGTCAGCTAAATCAAGAGCCTTGCCGTCTTTATTTGATGGTCCCGATACGGGAATCCTAAGTTCCGGAGCGACCCCTGAAGAATTCTCCAGGATCGGCGCCGATCACCGAGGACTCCTCACCATACTTATCCATGCGTCTACAAACAATGCTTCATTTGCGGAAGGGCATCCTTCGGTCGCGCGCCGTCAGTTTTGTAACTTCAGTTTCATGTTCAAATTTCGACTCCTAATCTCTCATCTAAGCCTCTGGTCTTAATTTTATGAAAAGACGCAGTTTTTGTTGTTCGTGGGGACGGCCTTGGATATAATCCTCGCATGACAGGTGCGGGAACAGGCGGTATCGGCGGGGAGGCGTGTATGAGGGGTGTGTTCGCTCCCTTGCCGGCATTCTGCGTCATGGTTTTCTTGCTGATCGTGGGGCTCCTCGGTATCACGCAGCCGGTCTTCGCCCAGTCCGGCAAGGACCCGGTGATCAGCAACCTGCGGGTCGGTCAACATCCGGACAAGATCCGCTTGGTTTTGGACATGTCCAATGATTTGAGTTTCACGATCTTTCAACTCCCGGATCCTTACCGCATCGTGCTCGACCTGCCGCAGGTGTCCTTCGATCTGCCGAAGACGGCGCGAACCCGCTCTGTTGGGGCGGTTGGGGGCTGGCGCTACGGCTTGTTCGAGCCGGGTACCTCACGGCTTGTGATCGATGCCAAAGCCCCGGTTAAGGTGGCAGCCGCATTCGTGCTGCCACCGTCCGGCGATCACGGACACCGTCTGGTTCTGGATCTTGCGCCAACTGACCGCAATGCGTTCATGGTCGCCTCCAAGGCCTCGATCGAGCGGCGCATGGCCAACCGGACGCCGCGGGTCAGACCCACACCGGCCCCCAATCCTCCAGCGGTGCCCGGTGACGACCGCAGGGTGGTTGCGATCGACCCCGGTCATGGCGGGGTCGATCCCGGAGCCATCGGTGTCTCTAAGGTCTATGAGAAGGACCTCGTCCTCAAGGTCGCGAAGACGCTGAAGGCGGAACTGGAATCACGTGGTGGCTACAACGTCGTTCTGACCCGCGAAAGCGATGTGTACATCCAGTTGCGGGAGCGTATCGCCATTGCCCGGCGGGCGGGTGCGGAGATATTCATCTCGCTGCATGCCGATTCGATCGACGATAAGGACCTGCGCGGACTGTCGGTCTATACCCTGTCCGAGAACGCGTCCGACGAAGAGGCGGCGGCCCTTGCGACCTCGGAGAATAAGTCCGACATAATTGCCGGGATGGACTTCAGCACCGAAGAGCCGGTTGTCACGGATATTCTGATCGATCTGGCGCAGCGTCGGACCATGAACCTCTCCACCCGACTAGCCAACACGGTGGTGGAGGAAATGGGGCCGCGGACACGTCTTCTGAACCGGCCACGGAGATCTGCCGGTTTTGCGGTCTTGAAAGCACCGGATGTGCCATCGGTTCTCATCGAGTTGGGCTTTCTTTCCAATACTGATGATGAGAAAAGCCTGCGCAACGCGGCCAAGCAGGAACAATTGGCCCAGGGGTTGGCGGATTCGATCGACCGGTTTTTTGTGGGAATGCAGTCCGCGCGTCGATAAGAAGCACGCCGAGTCTTGCGTGGACCATCATCCGGTCACATTCCATTGAAAAGTTAGACAAATGATGCGGCGGCGCCGGTGTGCTGCTAAGCTCCGCGCGAATTTGGAGATGGTGCCGGAATGCGGTGGATCATTAGACTTCTTTCGTTTTTGATCGTGCTGGCGATCGTCGGCACGGCTGGCGTGCTCTGGGGGTTTTGGCATTTCGGAAAGGATCTCCCGGACTA
>JANSYC010000022.1 GCA_024742605.1 Alphaproteobacteria bacterium
GCCGGGTTCGCGTTCGATGCGGGGCGGCAGGATTCCGCCAAGGATCTGAGCCGTGAGATGGTGCTGGAGAACGCGCGCGAGATCGTGACGGCGACCTCCCTTCCCGTCTCGGCCGATCTCGAAGGCGGGTTCGGGGAGACGCCCGAGGCCTGCGCCGAAACCATTCGCCAGGCCAGTGCGATCGGCCTGGTCGGCGGCTCGATCGAGGATGCGACCGGGGTTCCCGACACTCCGATCCATCCGTTCGAGATCTCAGTTGACCGGATCCAAGCGGCCGTGGCGGCGGCGTCGGATCTGCCGTTCCTGCTGACCGCCCGGGCCGAGAACTACCTCTACGGCCGTCCCGACCTGGCCGACACGATCCGGCGCCTGCAGGCATTCTCCGAGGCCGGGGCCGATGTGCTGTATGCGCCGGGTCTGCCCGATCTGGAGGCCATCCGCACGGTGTGCCGGGAGGTCGACAGGCCGGTGAACGTGGTGATGGGGCTGTCGGGGCCGAATTTCAGCGTGGCCGAACTGCAGGATGCCGGGGTCAAGCGGATCAGCGTCGGCGGCTCCTTCGCCCGCGCCGCCCTCGGGGCCTTCCTGCGGGCCGCGCGGGAGGTTCGGGACACGGGCACCTTCGGCTACGCGGCCGATGCGATCCCGGATGGCGAGGTACGGACATTTTTTTCAAGGCAGATTTGACCGATTACCTTTACGCATCGCCGCGCAGCGATCTCGGCCCGGTCGTGCAGGCCGGCGGCCCGGACGCCCAGGATATGATCGGCGGGCTTTCGGACAACATCGTCTATGGCAACCAGGGCAACGACACGATCTCCACCCGGGGCGGAGACGATACGGTATTCGGCGGCCAGGATGCCGACACGATCTTCGGTGGCGACGGCGCGGACGTCCTGTACGGAAACCTCGGCGGCGACCTGATCTCAGGTGGGGCGGACGGCGAGGTGCTGTACGGTGGCCAGGGGGCCGACACCCTTGTCGGAGGGGCCGCCAACGACCTGCTGTAAGGCGTGGTTTTTCTGACGAGCGCTGCGCGCGTGCCTCATGCCCCGACCGCGATCCCAACCGGCCCTGCGCGCAGGGCCTGCCAGCTCGCTGCGTCGGGAGCGGACAGCAGGCCGCCGGTGAGCTCACTGGGACGGTAGGGTCGGCCGTCGGCGGCGCGGGCGTTGTGGCCGCCCGCCTCGGCGTGAATCAGAATACCGGGCGCGTGGTCCCAAGGCATGGTCTTCCAGTAGAATGCGAAATGCGCCGCCCCGGTCACCAGCCTGATGTATTCGACCCCGGCGCAGCCGAGCCGGTAATGATGACCGAGCGTCTCGGTCGCGGCCTCCCGTGCCGGCTGGCGGACCGCGTCGGGCAGGAACCGCAGGGCGAAGGACCCGGCCATCTCCCCCAGCGGTGCGGACGGGGCGACCCTCAGACGGGACCGCCCTTCGGGAGACAGCATCTCGGCCCCCTCGCCCCTGGCGGCCATGACGGTGCGGCCGGTGACCGGTTCCAGGATCCAGGAGGCCACGGTCTCGTCGGCGACGGCAAGCGCCACCATGACGGCGAATTTCTCGTCGCCCTTGGCGAAATTGTTGGTGCCGTCGACCGGGTCGACGATCCACACCGGGTCGGACCCGCCGAGCAGATCCATCAGGACGGGATTGGCCGCCACGCCCTCCTCACCGACCACGACCGAGCCTGGGAGGATCTCCATCAGCCGGCGGGTCAGCACCTTCTCGGATTCCTCGTCCGCCACGGTCACCAGATCATTCGGACCGGTCTTCGCCCGGATATCGGCATCGGCCAGATTGCGCCAGCGCGGCAGGATCTCGGCCTCCGCCACTTCGGTCAGCAGTGCGGCAACAATGTCCATGTCGACGAGCGCCATGTGCTCGACCTCCATTGGGAGCGGGTTTCAGGAAAAGGAAAAGGCCGCAGGGATATCCCACGGCCTCTCCTATCATGTTCGCGGATGATCCGCAGCAGTCGGTTCCGGCGAGCTTAGAAGCCCATACCGCCCATGCCGCCCATACCACCCATGCCGCCCATGCCACCCATATCGGGCATGCCGCCGCCGCCGCCTTCGCCCTTCGGCTCCGGCTTGTCGGCGACCATGGCCTCGGTGGTGATCATCAGACCGGAGATCGACGCCGCATCCTGCAGCGCGGTCCGCACGACCTTCACCGGGTCGATGACGCCGGACTTGACCAGATCCTCGTAGACATCGGTCGCGGCGTTGTAGCCGAAGGTGACCGACTTCTGGTCGAGCAGCTTGCCGACCACGACCGAGCCGTCCGCGCCGGCATTGCCGACGATCTGACGGATCGGAGCCTGAAGCGCCCGGCGGATGATGTCCACGCCGGTCTTCTGGTCGTCATTGGCGGTCTTGACCTTGTCGAGCGCCTTGCTGGCGTAGAGCAGAGCGGTACCGCCACCGGCGACAACCCCCTCTTCGACCGCGGCCCGGGTCGCGTGCATCGCGTCATCGACGCGATCCTTGCGCTCCTTCACCTCGATTTCGGACGCCCCGCCGACACGGATGACAGCGACGCCACCGGCCAGCTTGGCCAGACGCTCCTGCAGCTTCTCCTTGTCGTACTCGGACGAGGTCTCTTCGATCTGCGCCCGGATCTGGTTGCAGCGGGCCTCGATATCCTTCTTCTTGCCGGCGCCGTCGACCACCGTGGTATCGTCCTTGGTGATCTTCACGCGCTTGGCGGTGCCGAGCATCTTGATGTCGGCGGTCTCCAGGCTGATGCCCACATCTTCGGAGATCACGGTGCCGTTCGTCAGAACCGCCAGGTCCTCCAGCATCGCCTTCCGGCGATCACCGAAGCCCGGTGCCTTGACGGCAGCGACCTTCAGACCGCCGCGCAGCTTGTTCACCACCAGCGTGGCCAGTGCCTCGCCTTCGATGTCCTCGGCGATGATCAGCAGCGGCTGCTGGCCACGGGCGACCTGCTCGAGCAGCGGCAGCATCGGCTGCAGCGTGGAGAGCTTCTTCTCGTGGATCAGGATCAGCGGGTTTTCCAACTCGGCGATCATCTTGTCGGCATTGGTCACGAAGTACGGGGACAGATAGCCCCGGTCGAACTGCATGCCCTCAACCACGTCGAGCTCGGTGTGGAGCGACTTGGCCTCCTCGACGGAGATCACGCCCTCACGACCGACCTTCTCCATCGCCTCGGCGATCATGTCGCCGATCGCGGTGTCGCCATTGGCCGAAATGGTACCGACCTGGGCGATCTCGGCGGAGGTCTTGATCTTCTTCGCGTGTGACTGGACGTCGGCGATCACGGCGGTGACAGCCAGATCGATGCCGCGCTTCAGATCCATCGGGTTCATGCCGGCGGCGACCGAACGCACGCCTTCCTTCAGGATCGACTGCGCCAGAACGGTCGCGGTGGTGGTGCCGTCGCCGGCGGTGTCGTTGGTCTTGGAAGCGACTTCCTTGACCATCTGGGCGCCCATGTTCTCGAACTTGTCCGAGAGCTCGACTTCCTTGGCGACCGTCACACCGTCCTTGGTGATCCGGGGCGAGCCGAACGACTTGTCCAGGACCACGTTCCGGCCTTTCGGGCCGAGGGTGACCTTGACCGCATTGGCGAGCGTGTCCACGCCCTTCAGCAGGCGGTCGCGCGCGTCGACGTCGAATTTCACATCTTTGGCTGCCATGTGGGGCCTCCTTGGTTTTCTATTTGATCTGTCAGGCGGTGACCGAGCGGGGAGTTACTCGATGATGCCCATGATGTCGGACTCACGCATCACGACGAGATCCTTGCCGTCGATCTTCACTTCCGAACCGGACCATTTGCCGTAGAGCACGACATCGCCCTTCTTCACGTCCAACTTGTGGACCTTGCCGGCCTCGTCGCGGGCGCCGGAGCCGACGGCCACGACCTTGCCCTGCATCGGCTTTTCCTTGGCGGTGTCCGGAATGATAATGCCGCCGGCGGTCTTGGTCTCGGCCTCGGTCGGCTCGATGACGACGCGGTCATGAAGCGGTCTGAATTTCATGGGTGTCTCCCGTTGAAGGCTTTCGAGCTGCGCTCGATTTGAATAACCGTGTTCAGGGGGTCGCATGCTGTTAGCACTCGACCCCAATGAGTGCCAGGGGATATAGAAACTCCTCCCCCTCTCTGTCAAGGACAGCGGCCGAATCCTTTCGGAAGATCCCGTATGAATCAGCGTCGTTACGGCGCCGGCCGCACGAACCGCTTCTCGTATCGGGCCAGATCGGTTGGCGACAGAGTGACCGTCACCATGGCGTGCGTGCCCTCTCCCTCCTGGGACAGGATCTCGCCATGGGCGTGCAGCCAGGCCAGTGCCGCGCCGTCGGACAGGTCGACCTCGAAGGTCCGGGTCTGGTCATTGGCCCCCAGAATATCGTCGATCCGCGCCACCAGATCCGGAATGCCCTCGCCGGTGACGGCGGAGAGCGGCACGGTCGGCAGATTCGCATTGGCCGCTTGGTTCGCCAGAGCCTCCCGATCCTCGGCGGTCAACCGGTCGATCTTGTTCTGGACTTCGATCGTACGTCCCGGACGGGTTTCGTCGTCGACGTCGAGATCCCGGAGCACGGAAAGCACGTCCTCCTTCTGCGCGGCGGTATCCGGATGCGAGATGTCCCGGACATGCAGGATCAGATCCGCCTCGACCACCTCCTCCAGCGTTGCCCGAAAGGCGGCGACCAGATGGGTCGGCAGATCGGAGATGAATCCCACCGTGTCGGAGACGATCACGGTCCGGCCGCCCGGCAGATCGATTCGCCGCATGGTCGGATCAAGGGTGGCGAACAGCAGATCCTCCGCCATCACCGAGGCGCCGGACAGGTGGTTGAACAGGGTCGATTTCCCGGCATTGGTATAGCCGACCAGGGCCACGACCGGGAACGGAACGCGCTTCCGCGCCCCCCTGTGGAGCTCGCGGGTCCGCTTCACTTCTTCCAGTTCGCGCTTCAGCCGGACGATCCGCTCGTCGATCAGCCGGCGGTCCAGCTCGATCTGACGCTCGCCGGGTCCGCCCAGGAAGCCCGCACCACCACGCTGCCGCTCCAGGTGGGTCCAGGACCGCACCAGCCGGGAGCGCTGAAAGCTGAGGGATGCAAGCTCGACCTGCAGCCGGCCTTCATGGGTCCGCGCCCGGGCACCGAAGATCTCAAGGATCAACTGGGTCCGGTCGATGACCTTGACCTTGCACTCGCGCTCCAGGTTGCGCTGCTGGATCGGTGTCAGGGTGGCGTCGACCACCAGGACGTCGACCTCCAGCCCCTCCATCATCGGGCCGAGCCGTTCGATCTGACCTCCGCCGATCAGGGTGCTGGGTCGCGGTCGGTTGACGGTCATGACCTCGGAGCCGACCACGTCCAGCTCAATGGCGAGCGCCAGCCCCGTGGCTTCTTCAAGCCGGGCTTCCGGATCGCGCAGCTCCGCCGTTCCGCCGCTCGCGGGCGGCGACTTGAGACGGGGATGGATGACGAGCGCCCGTGTCTGATGGGCGGCGGTTTCGTATGTGTTCAAGTCTTGATGGCGGAGACGGGTTCCCCCTACTCCTCACCATCCTCCTTCGGATCGAAAAGCTGGACCGGCTGTGACGGCATGATGGTCGAGATCGCATGTTTATAAACCAGTTGCGAATGCGCGTCACGGCGCAACAGAACGCAAAAGTTATCGAACCACGTCACGATGCCCTGCAGCTTGACTCCGTTCACCAGGAATATAGTCACGGGGGTCTTGTCTTTCCGGATCTTGTTCAGGAACACGTCCTGCACACTTTGGCTCTTTTCCGCGGCCATTATCCTACCCTCTTTCTTTGGGACGCCCAGTTCTCGACTGTGCGCGGCTGATCTACCCCAGCCCAGTCATCTCGCACATGCGAGAAGACCATTAACACATATAACGCATTGGCAGCGTTTATCAAATACTAAGTCTCTGGAGCAGTTCCCGGCAGCCTGGGAGATGCATACGCGGCGGTGCGGCACTCAGGTCCTCGGGATGCGGGTCCTCCGGATGAAGCAGGATCGGCACGCACCCGCTCCGATGCGCGCAAAGCAGGTCGACCGCGCTGTCGCCGACGAACCAGACATCGTCGGTCGGCGCGAGCCCGGTGCCGTCGAGCGCCATCAGCACCGCATCCGGCTCCGGCTTGTCGCGCGGTGCGTCGGTGGCGCCCACCAGACGGTGAAACATGCCCTCCCACCCCAGGTGCAGCGCCTCCGCGCGCAGGTATTTGCCGTTCTTGTTGCTGACCAGCGCCATCGGCACGCCGGATCGGTGCAGATGATCGAGCAGATCGAACGCGCCGGGCAGCGGCGTTACGGTCGCCAGATGATCGCGGGCAAACGCTGTATAAAACAGCTGACCCGCCTCCTCCGCCCGCTCTCCGAACAGCTTCGGGAACGTGTCCCGCATCGACAGTTTGGCATTGGCGCGGACCTCCGCTTCCGACCAGGGCACATGGCCCATGGCGACGAACACCACCGCCAGGGCCCCGGTGATCGCGCCCCAGTTGTCGATCAGGGTCGAGTCCCAATCGAACAGAACGGCCCGCGGCTTCGGCAGATTGCCCGCAGAGTCATCGGTCACTGCGTGCGGCCCTCGCTCGCCGCGTAGGACAGATAGCTGTCGCGAAGCTGCACGCTCATTGATCCGGCCTTTCCGTTGCCGATCACCGTCTGGTCGATCTGGGTGACCGGGGTCACGAACGAGGTGGCGGAGGACACGAACGCCTCCTTGGCGTCCAGCGCCTCCTGAACCGAGAACGCCCGCTCGACGAATTTGAGCCCCTCCCGCTCCGCCAGCCGCAGGATCGACAGGCGGGTGATCCCGTTCAGAATGTTCTCGTTGGCGTTCCGGGTCACCAGCTCGTTGTCCTTGGTGACGATCCAGGCATTGGTCGAGGTGCCCTCTGTGACGTTGCCGTCCTCATCCACCTGCCAGGCCTCATAGGCGCCGCTTTCGCGGGCCTGCTGCTTGCCCAGCACGTTCGGCAGCAACGAGACGGTCTTGATGTCGCAGCGCTTCCAGCGGATGTCGGGGATCGTGATGACCTTGACCCCGTTCTCAACAACCTCGGGCTTGGTCGCGGCGATCCGCTTGGCGGTCAGAACGATCGCCGGCTTCACGTCCTTCGGAAACGGATGGTCCCGCCGGGACACGCCGCGGGTCACCTGCATGTAGACCAGGCCGTTGCGGATCCGGTTCTTGCGGATCAGTTCCCGCATCACCGATTGCAGCGACGGGCGGCTCATCGGACTGTCGATCCGCAGTTCGCCCAGGGACCGGTCCAGCCGGTCCAGATGGGGGACTTCGTCCACCAGGGCCCCGTCCTGCACGAGCACCACCTCATAGACCCCGTCGGCAAACTGGTAGCCGCGATCCTCGATATGGACGGCGGCATCTCCATGGGTGACGAAGCGACCGTTGACATAGGCGACGCGGGACATGGATCTCTCCGTTCCGTTTGAGTGCGATAGACTGGATAGTGAGATGTCCTGCCGGTCAGAAAAAGTCCAGCCTGACCGCGAACATCCGCTCAACCTTCTTGACGGCCTCGTAGGTCGCGAACACCACGACCCGGTCCTTGGCCTCGATCACGGTGTCGCCGCGCGGCATGATGACCGTGTCCCGGCGCAGGATCGCCCCGACGATCACACCGCTCGGCAGGCGGGCGTCCTTCAGCGGCTTGCCGACCAGGGTCGAGGTTTCCAGCGCTTCGGCCTCGATGACCTCGCCGAAATCCTCCCGCACGGAATAGACCGCCCGAATCCGGCCCCGCCGCACATGCTGCAGGATCGAGGACACGGTGATCGCGCGGGGATTGACCACCGCGTCGATCCCGAGCTGAGTGATCAGCGGGGCATAGGTGCTGGCATTGATCAGGGCGACCGTGCGATCGCATCCGGACCGTTTCGCGAGCAGCGAGCTCAGAATATTGACCTCGTCGTCATTCGACACTGCAACGAAGGTCTCGGTCTGTGAAATGTTTGCTTCCTCGAGGATCTCCGGGTCCAGCACATCACCGTTCAAAACCATGACATTGCCGAGGGTCTGGGCCACGTGGCGCGCGCGCTCGCGGCTGAATTCGATGATCTTGGCGGTTACCCCGGGATGGTCGCGTTTGATCTCCTCGGCCAGGGTTAGCCCGATATTGCCGCCACCCGCGATGATGATCGAGCGCGCCTCCGGCTCCTCGTGTCCGAAAGCCGCCATGGCCCGGCCCAGATGGGTGCTGTCGCACACGAAATAGACCTCGTCCCCCGGCAGCATCTGATCGTCCGGTTTCGGGACGATCGCGCGTTCGTTCCTCAGAATGCCGACGATCACGATGTCCAGATCGTGGAACAGGGAGGACAATTGCCGCAACGGCGTATTCAGAATTGGTGTTGCCTCGTCGCATCGGACGCCCACGACACGTATCCGCCCGTCGGCCATTGGCACCACGTCCAAGGCTCCCGGCACCTGCAGGCGCCGTCCGATCGCCCTGGCGACCTCCTGCTCCGGTGAAATGATCACATCGATGGGCATATGGTCGCGGGAGAACAGATCCCCCCAGATCGGCTGCAGATAGCTCTGGTTCCGGACCCGTGCAATCTTGGTCGGCACGTCGAACAGGGAATGGCCGACCTGGCAGGCGACCATGTTCACCTCGTCCGAATAGGTCACGGCAATCAGCATGTCGGCGTCTCCGACACCGGCCTGCTCCAGAATGCCGGGATGTGACGCGAAACCGGTGATCGCCCGCACATCGAGGGTATCGCTGATCTTTTGGGTCAGCCTCGGATCCTGGTCGACCACCGTGACATCGTTGTTCTCTCCCGCGAGATGGCGGGCGATGCTCGTGCCGACCTGGCCGGCGCCGCAGATCACGACCTTCATGGCAGACGCTCTGGTTCCTGGACCCGTGCGAAAAGGCCCTTTTGGGTAAGGGGCCGGGGTGAGAAATCCCGGTTTGGCCCGCCGTCAGCCCGTCTGGCCGAACGACTTGTCCGCGGAACCGACGTTGAGGGACTTCAGCTTGCGATGCAAGGCCGAGCGTTCCATTCCGACGAATGTGGCGGTGCGCGAGATGTTTCCGCCGAACCGATTGACCTGGGCCAGGAGATATTCCCGCTCGACGGTTTCGCGCGCTTCCCGCAGGCTCATGCTCATGATCTCTCCACCCTTGTCCCATTTCAGGGTGGCGGGCGTGGCGGACCCCAGATCGGGCGGCAGATGCTCGGCTCGGATCGGATGGCCGGCATCGCCACCGGCCATGATCAGCAGCCAGTCGATCACGTTGCGCAACTGGCGCACATTGCCGGGCCAGTCATAGGCCTGCAGCGCCGCCATGGCATCCTCGCCGAGCCGGCGCGCCGAGACGCCGGTGGCGCGGGCGGCGTGGCCGACGAACTGGGTCGCCAGTTGCGGAATATCCTCTCGCCTGTCCCGAAGATAGGGCACCGAAATCGGGACCACGTTGAGCCGATAGTAGAGATCCTCACGGAACCGCCC
Organism: Alphaproteobacteria bacterium; assembly: GCA_024742605.1. Taxonomy (GTDB): domain Bacteria; phylum Pseudomonadota; class Alphaproteobacteria; order Thalassobaculales; family Thalassobaculaceae; genus JANSYC01. The sequence goes on from JANSYC010000022.1 coordinate 9,486, forward strand.
GGCGCCCATTTCCTGCTGCAGATCGCGGTTGGTCGAGGCGATCACCCGAACGTCGACCTCGACCTCGGTATCGCCGCCGACCCGGCGAAACGCCTGTTCCTGCAGCACGCGCAGGATCTTGCCCTGAGTCTCTACCGGCATGTCCGCGACTTCGTCGAGCAGCAGGGTGCCCTTGTGCGCCAGCTCCAGCATCCCCACGGTCCGCGGTCCCTGCCCCTTGCCGCCCGGTTCGGTCCCGAACAGCTCGGTCTCGAGCCGGTCCGGGGTCAGGGTCGCGCAGTTCAGAACCACGAAGGGACCGCCCGCACGATGGGAGTTCTCATGGATGCGGCGGGCAACCACTTCCTTTCCGGCGCCGGCGGGACCGGTGATAAGGACCCGACTGTTTGTCGGCGCCACCTTGTCGATCTGGGCCCGGAGCGCATTCATCGTCGCGGACGCGCCGACCAGTTCCGTAGTGGACACGCTGCGCAGCTTGAGCTCGTCCACCTCGCGGCGCAGCTTTGCCGCCTCGATGGCGCGCTGGATCATGAAAAGCAACCGGTCTGTCTTGAACGGCTTCTCGATGAAGTCGTAGGCGCCCTTCTTGATCGCAGAGACGGCGGTTTCGATATTGCCGTGGCCGCTGATCATGATGACGGGGACCGAAGGATTCTCGCGGATCACCGCGTCCAGGATTCCGATCCCGTCCAAATGGCTGTTCTGCAGCCAGATATCGAGAATGATCAGCGAGGGGAGCCGCCGCCGCACCGCGTCGAGCGCCTCCTGCGCATTGGCGGCCTGGCGAGGCTCATAGCCTTCGTCTTCCAGGATGCCTGCGAGCAGCATCCGAATATCTCGTTCATCGTCAACAATCAGAATGTCGTTCGCCATGCCTCGCGCTCAATCCTGCGTCCCAGGTTCTTCGGGGTCGGTCGTCGAGCTCGGCGCCTCGGTCACTGTTGTCACTTCGAACCGGAGTTCGACCAGGGCGCCTCCGTCGTCGCCATCCTTCAACACGACGGAACCTCCATGATCCTCCATTATTTTCTTCACGATGGCCAGTCCGAGCCCGGTCCCCTTCTCCCGCGTGGTGATGTAGGGCTCCGTCAGTCGGTCTCGGTCCTCGGTCGGCAGTCCCCGCCCATTGTCCGCGACCAGGATTCGGACCGCATCCGGCAAGCGTTCCAGCGAAACCGCAACCCGGCCGGGCTCGGGGTCGCCGGATCCGGGGGACTCCTCCAACCGGGCCTGAATGGACTCGGCCGCGTTCTGCAGCAGATTGGTCAGGGCCTGACGGATCTGACGCGAATCGCAGGTCAGCTCGATCTCGTCTCCCGTGACGTCGAAGGTAATGTTCGGGTGCGCCGTACGCTGCAGATCGACCTGCTGATCGACCAGCTTCGCCAAGTGGTCGGGCTTCATGACCGGCGCCGGCATCCGCGCGAAGGCCGAGAATTCGTCGACCATGCGTCCGATGTCACCGACCTGCCGGATGATCGTCTCGATCAGCCGGGAGAACGTCTCCGGGTCGCTCGAAATCTCCGCGAGATACTTCCGCTTGAGACGCTCGGCGGAAAGCTGGATCGGCGTCAGCGGGTTCTTGATCTCGTGCGCGATCCGCCGCGCCACATCGGCCCAGGCGGCCTTCCGCTGGGCCTGAAGCAGTTCGGTGATGTCGTCAAAGGTCAGCACGTAGCCCGTGGTCTCTCCGTCGACCCGTTCCGCCACGATCCGAGCGAGAAAGGTCCGACGCCAGGCCTCGGATCGATGAACGACGATCTGACCCTGCGCCTCTCGCCCCGGCCGTCTGAGCGCGGTCTCCAGAAGATCCGCCATTTCAGGGACGGCGTCGGCAAGCGGGAGTCCGATGAACTCATCGAGATCCATATCCAACAGACGCCCGGCCGACCGGTTCGGCAGGTTGATGCTGCCCTCGTCGTCGAGCCCGATCACGCCGGCAGTGACCCCCCCCAGCACCGCCTCGGTGAAGCGGCGACGCTCGTCCAGCTGACTGTTGGCGTCGACCAGTTCGCCGCGCTGTGACTGCAGTTGCGCGGTCATGCGATTGAAGGCCCGGCTCAGATTGACCAGCTCGTCGACCGCATTGCCGGGCGCGACCCGCGCCGTCAGGTCTCCGGCCCGCACCCGCTCCGCAACTCCGATCAGCGAACTGACCGGGCGTGCGATCCGGTCCGCCAGCATCAATCCGATCCAGATCGAGGCCATCACCAGCAGAAGGGCGACCAGACCGAAGACGATGGCGAAGGAGAGCTGGAAGTCGAAACGCTTGCCCTCCAGTTCCTGGTATTCCGTCACCGCTTTCTGCGTCAGGTCCAGATGCGCCAGCAGGGCCGGGTCCACGAACCGTCCGACGAACAGAAACGCGTCGACGAACTGGTTGAGGTAGACCAGCGCCCGGATGCGGTCCTCGTTCGGCGTGGTCAGGACCTCGACGCCTTTCTGACGGGCGGCCTGCATCGCCGCCTCCGGCAAGGGTTCGAAATCAAAGGAGAAGGACAGGGCCGAGCGGGCCAGGACCCGGCCGGTCCCGTCGAACACCACCGCCTCGGTCAGATTTCGGACCGCGGCCTGTGCGCTGACGATCTGATCGAACCGACGCTTGTCGGACATCAGGAACGGCGCGTCCCGGTTCAGATCGTTCGCCATGGCAAGCGCGTCGCCGCGGATGGTCTGGCGGTGCTCGTCAAGATAGGCGCGGGCGACGGTGGCCGAGCTGTTGACCGCCGTGGCCACCCGGTCGGAGAACCAGCCGCGCAGCGCCACGTCGAAGAATACCGCCGAGAAGATCGTCACGATCAGGGTCGGGGTGACCGCCACCGCCCCGAACATGAAGGCGAGGCGCAGATGCAGCCGGGACCCCGCCTGCCCGTCCCGTCGGTCGAGCCAGATCCGAACCAGCTGGCGCGCCACCAGCACGCCCAGCCCGAGCAGCAGGACGATGTTCACGTAGACGCTGGCGAGAATCAGCTCCGGATCGGCCCCGGGCGCGGGCCCGCTGCCGGTCAGCAGGGCGGCGGTCGTGCCACCGGATGCGATGGCGAGCACGGCCAGCACGATCGCCGACCGGCGCTCCAACTGAACCCGCTGGGCCCAGCGCAGAAATTCCGTCAGTCGCGACCGCGGATAGGAGGTGGGTGCGAGACCTTCGGTCATGACGTTCGCGGGTCTTTTCGTCTGGTCATCCGCAGAGACCCTGTGGGGGTCGGTCCGGCTCTAGGACCTTACGCCACGCACCACCGGAATGTCCAACTCACGAATCTTCTTGCGCAAGGTGTTCCGGTTCAACCCCAGAACCTCGGCCGCCTTGATCTGATTGCCACGGGTCGCGCCCAGGCAAAGCAGGATCAGCGGCCGCTCGATCTCCCGCAGGACCCGGTCATAGAGTCCGCTGGCCGGCAGATCCTTGTCATGGGCCGCGAAATACGCCGACAGATGCCGTTCGACCGCTTCGGACAGGCTCTCGTCGTCGCGGCCCTCCGCACCGTCCGGGCCGGGGCTGCCCTCGGAAGCCTCGCTCAGTTCCTGCTGGATCGCCTCGGCGCCGATCGTGTCCTCGGTATAGAGCGCGGCCAGCCTGCGGCACAGATTCTCCAGTTCCCGCACGTTTCCCGGCCAGGAATAGGTCTGCAGAACGTCGAGGGCCGATTTATCAAGATGTTTGACCGGCAGTCCTTCCGCCGGCATCAGCGAGAAGAAATGCCGCGCCAGGTCGGGCACGTCTTCCGCCCGCTCCCGGAGCGCCGGCAGTCGGATCGGCACCACATTCAGCCGGTAAAACAGATCCTCCCGGAACAGTCCCTGGCGGATCAGATGCCGCAGATCCCGGTGGGTGGCGGCCACGATCCGAACGTCCGCCCGGATCGCCGCCCGTCCTCCAACCGTGGTGTATTCGCCCTCCTGAAGCACCCGCAGCAAGCGGGTCTGCGCCTCCAGGGGCATGTCGCCGATTTCGTCCAGGAACAGCGTTCCGCCCTGGGCCTGCTCGAACCGCCCGGTGGTCCGCATGGTGGCGCCGGTGAAGGCACCCTTCTCATGCCCGAACAACTCGGACTCGATCAGTTCGCGCGGGATGGCGGCCATGTTGATTGCGACGAACGGCCCTTCGGTCCGCTTTCCGTAGTCGTGCAGCGCCCGGGCCACCAGCTCCTTGCCGGTGCCCGAGGCACCGTTGATCATCACCGTCAGGTCGGTGCCCATGAGACGGGCCAGAACCCGATAGATCTCCTGCATCGCCGGAGAACGGCCGATCAGCGGCAGCCCGCCTTCGTGCGACGGGGCCACCGCCTCCTCGACGCGGGGCTGCTGCTTGTTCGGGGTGACGAGGGCTTTCCGCACCGTCGCCATCAGTTCGTTGAGATCGAACGGCTTCGGCAGATACTCGAAGGCGCCGCGCTCACTCGCCTTCACCGCCGTGAGCAGGGTGTTCTGCGCACTCATCACGATCACCCGCAGATCAGGCCGAGCCTTGCGGATGCGGGGCAGCAGATCGAGCCCGTTCTCATCGGGCATCACCACATCGGTGATCACCAGATCGCCCTCGCCCTGCTCCACCCAGTTCCACAGCCCTGCCGCGGTGCCGGTGGTCTTCACCTCATGCCCCAGACGGGCCAACGCCTGACTCAGAACCGTGCGGATCGCCCGGTCATCATCCGCGACAAGGATCGAGGCGCGTACTTCACTCATCACCGCTCTCCTTTGGGGCCGCGTCCGGCGCCGGAACCGAGACGCCGCTGCGGCGACGCACCCGTCTCGGGGTCGGCTGATCTACGATCGGAAGTGTGAGCCGAAAGATCGATTTGCGCGGCACGCTGTCGACCTCGATCACCCCGCCGTGATCCGCCACCGTCTTGGCCACGAATGCGAGGCCGAGACCGGACCCGTTGGTCTTGGTGGTCACGAACGGCTCGAACAGGTTGGCCCGCAACTCCTCGGGCACACCGGGTCCATTGTCCTGGACCGTGACCTGGAGCGGCAGATGCAACCGCTCCTGGGAGCCTGCCACCGCGACCCGCATGCCGTGCCGGTAGCTGGTCGTCAGAACGACCTCTCCGCCCTCTTCCGGCGCCGCCTCGCAGGCATTCTTGATCAGATTGAGGAACACCTGGACCAGCAGGTCCCGGTTCCCCAGAACCGGCGGCAGTGACGGGTCGTAGCGCTCCACGAAGGAGATGCGGCGGCCGAAACCGGTCTGCGCCACCTTGCGGGTGTGCTCGAGGACCTCATGGATGTTCACCGGGCTCCGCTGGATCGGGCGCTCATCGGAGAACACCTCCATGCGGTCGACCAGGGCGACGATCCGATCGGTCTCGTCGCAGATCAGCCGGGTCAGGGACTGGTCGTCCGCGCTGACGGACTGCTCGAGCAGTTGTGCGGCCCCGCGGATTCCGGACAGGGGATTCTTCACCTCATGGGCCAGCATCGCGGCCATCGCCGTCACCGAGCGGGCGGCGCCGCGATAACTGAGTTGGCGGTGCATGGTGGAGGCGATCGAGCGCTCCTGCATGCTGAGCACCACATGCCCGTGCAGTTCCGGCACCGGTGCCACCTGAAGATTGATCGTGCGCTGCTGGAGCCTCTGACTTTCCAGCACCATGTCGTAATCCGAGAGGCTGACCTGCTGGTCCCGGGACTGCTCGATCATCCGGGCAATCGGGCTGTCCTCCGGGATCCATTCATAGAGTGACCGGCCGGTGGCATAGGCCCGACTGGCGCTGATGAGATCTTCACCTGCCATATTAATGTCGGCGATTACTCCATTGTAATCCAGAACCAAAACGGCTGTAGGCAAAGCGTTTAGAATCGCCGTTGCGTCGACCAGAGTCTGTGTGCGGGCCCGCGTGCTGACCTTCGGAGCGGATCGGCTCATGCGGCCTCCGACAGGGCCAGGGGGGCGACGTCCCGGAAATAGCGGTCGATCTCACCGAACACGACGGCCGGGTCCATGCTGTTGTTGACCGCCTGCCGAAACGCCGCGGAGTTCGGCAGGCCCTGGCTGTACCAGCCGACATGCTTGCGCGCGATCCGCAGACCGGTCTCGGCCCCGTAGTGACGCAGCATATGATCGAGATGGTCGACCAGGATTGCGTAAAGCTCCGACAGCGAGGGCTCGCCGGAGATCACGTCGCCCCTGAGATGCTCCGCGACCTGCCGCAGGAACCAGGGTCGGCCCTGCGCACCGCGTCCGACCATCACGCCGTCGGCGCGGGACTGGGCCAGACAGGTGTCCACATCGTCCAGGGTGGTGATGTCGCCGTTCGCGATCACGGGCACGCAGACGGAGTCCTTGACCGCGCGGATGGCGGCCCAATCGGCCGCCCCCGTATACATCTGGCATCGGGTGCGCCCGTGCACGGTGATCATCCGCACGCCGAGATCCTCCGCGGCGCGGGCGATCACAGCCGCATTGTGGCTGGTGTCGTCCCAGCCCAGGCGCATTTTCAGGGTCACCGGAACCCCGACCGCCTTCACAACTGCCCCGATGATTTCGGCGGCCAAGGCCTCATCGCGCATCAGCGCCGAGCCGGCCAGCTTGTTCACCACCTTCTTGGCGGGACAGCCCATGTTGATGTCGACAATCGCGGCCCCTCTGTCGACACAGATCCGTGCCGCCTCCGCCATCACCGAGGGCTCCCACCCGGCGATCTGGACCGCCATCGGGTGCTCTTCCGCGCGGTCGCCGGTCAGCTTATGCATCTCCTCGCGGACCTCGCGCAGAACCGCGTTGCTCGCGACCATTTCAGACACCACCAGCCCGGCTCCCAAACGCCGGACCAACCGACGGAAGGGCAGATCCGTGACCCCAGACATCGGAGCCAGAACGACCGGGTCGGCAACCGTGACCGGTCCGATTTCAAGAGGTTGGCGCTTGCCCGACATCTGATTGCCCATTTAATAAGCATCCCATTTTCGTGCCGAAAACTTGTGCATGATTACCGTCTACCCGGAGGAACGCAAGGGATAACCCGTCCGAATGGAGGGAATTTCACGGCAGATCTCTGGTGAGGCTGCGCCTATCCGGCGATCAGGATTTGGTGAACCGCTTTCACGCCGGGATAGGCCAGTGTGATCAGGAGATACGCCGCAAGCGTGAAACGAGACGCCCGCCGCCCCCGCAGCCCGGCCTTGGCGTGCGAGACCAACAGAATACCGAGAACCACGAAGGCGATGAAGGACAGCACCGTCTTGTGATCGAAATCGATCGCCGATCCGACCGCCGCCACTTCCAGCACCATGCCGCTGACAATTCCAAGACCGAGCACGATTTCGGCGACGACCAAGGCCCGGAACTGCAGGCTTTCAGCCTCCCGCATCGGCGGCAGGATCGCCACGAAACCCGGCTCGCGCTTCGCTTTCAGGGAGCGTTCCCGCAGGATCACCGCCAAGCCCGCGAGGGCCGCAAGGGTCACAAGCGCATAGGTCGACAGCGAAACCAAGATATGCAGCGCCACCCAGAGGTCCGGCAAGGTCGCCCCATAGGCGGGCCCGCCGGGAGGCTGATCAATGTCCAGGATCGTCGCCAGGATCGCGACCACCAGCAGATAGGGCGCGAGCAGAGGCAGAAGCCCGGCGACCGGGCGTCTGCGCACGGCAAAGCAGGCATAGGCGATCAGCGTGGCTCCGATCGACAGCCAGAGTGCGGTCGCCAAACCGCCGTCCCAGGAGACCGAGACCCGCCACCCGACCAGCACCAGGGCACCGGCGAGTGTCATGCCCTGAACCGCCCAAAACCCGCCACGCGAGGCGGCGCGATCCCGGAACGGAAGGACCGAGGCAGGAATCAGCGCGAACAGCGCTGCGAAATCGACGATGAGTGGAAACGGCGGCAAAGCGGTCATCGGTTCGATTGGCTCGTATGGGCTGTGGCTGCTGGGCACCGGATAGGCCGGAGCACCAGAGTGCGATGAGTACATCAAGATGGTGTGCCATGCGACCCACATGCGGCTCGAACGGCAGAGTCGCCTGATCTTGGGCTTTGATGATACCGCTTTTGCCGATATTCAGGTATCGCAATCACCTGCCCGCATCACAAAGAGGTCGACGACGTGCCGGACCCCCTCAACGCCGAAACCCGCCCGAAGCTTGTCGCGTTGATCGTCGCGGCTGGCAAGGGTGCACGGGCCGGCGGAGGCCTGGCGAAGCAGTATCGGTCGGTGGCGGGCCTGCCGGTCCTGCGACACAGCGTGGCGCTGTTCCTGGAGCATGCCCAGGTGGATCAGGTTCGCGTGGTGATCGCGGAGGATCATCGCGCCCCGTATGAGGCGGCGCTGTCGGAGCTGATGTCCGACCGGCTTGGGGCCCCGATCATCGGCGGGTTGGAACGGCAGGAGTCGGTGCGCCTAGGGCTGGAGGCGCTGGACCTCGAGGCCGTGGCCGCCGGGACCGCCCCCCCGGACCTGGTCCTGATCCATGATGCCGCCCGACCCTTCGTGCCGCAGCACATGCTCGGCCGGGTGATCGCCGCGCTGACGATCGGTCCCGCCGCGCTTCCGGTTCTTCCGGTGATCGATACCCTGAAACGGGATGCCGGAGGACTCAGTTCCGAGACGGTGCCGCGCGCGGGTCTGATGCGCGCGCAGACCCCGCAAGGCTTCCGGTTCGCAGAGATTCTGGCGGCTCACCGACATGCCGCCGAACAGGCGTTCACCGTCACGGACGATGCCGAACTCGCCGAGCGGGCGGGGCTGCCGGTCACCCTGGTCGCCGGATCGGAGGATGCGATGAAGATCACTACCGAGGATGATTTCGACCGGGCCGAGCGGCTGTTCGCCCGACCGTTGGAAACCCGGGTCGGTACCGGCTTCGACGTGCATCGGCTGGGTCCCGGGACCGGCGTGATACTCGGCGGCATAACGATACCCCACGATCAGGCGCTTCAAGGCCACTCGGATGCGGACGTGGCGTTGCACGCCATCACGGACGCGATCCTCGGGGCCATCGGCGACGGCGATATCGGCGCCCATTTCCTGCCGACCGACCCGAAATGGAAAGGCGCGTCGTCGGACCGTTTTCTCGCCGATGCCGTCCGGCGGGTCGGCGAGCGCAGCGGGGTGATCCGGCATCTGGACCTGACGATCCTCTGCGAAAGGCCGAAGATCGGCCCGCACCGGGATGCCCTGCGGGCGTCGATTGCGGCGATCTGCGACATCGCCATGGACCGGGTCTCGGTCAAGGCCACGACCACGGAACGCCTTGGCTTCACCGGACGGGGCGAAGGCATCGCCGCACAAGCCGCCGCCACGGTGGCGCTGCCGGCGGACCGCCCATGACGTCATCGGATCGACCGTCGCTCGCCGATCCCTGGATCCTGATCGCGACCGGGCTGGGCAGCGGCTATCTGCCGAAGGCGCCCGGAACCTGGGGGTCCGCTCTGGCAGCTCTCCTGGCGTGGCCGATCATGGGCTTTGGCGGGGCCCCGGCGCTCGCCTTGGCCGCCATAATGGTCACCGGACTCGGCTTCAAGGCGACGGCGGTCTACCAGGAGCGGTCTGGCAGGAAGGACCCTGGGCCGGTCGTGGTGGACGAGGTCTCCGGGCAATGGATCGCCCTCCTCGCCTGCCCGCTCGATCCGCTCTGGTTCCTGGCGGGATTCGCGGCCTTCCGGCTGTTCGATATTACAAAACCGCCGCCGGCGCGGCAGATCGACCGAAACATGGGCGGGGCTGCGGGCGTGATGCTCGACGACGTGGTTGCGGGTCTTTACGCTGCCGGAGCGGTTCTCGCGGCGCGCTGGGCGCTCGTGGGTCTTTAGGAGGCTTGGGTCATGCGTCTGCTACCCGATGATCTGGTTCAAGCGGCCGAAGCTCTGCTGAACGCCTGCAAGGAACGGGGGCTGATGATCGCCACGGCCGAATCCTGTACGGGCGGCCTGATCGCAGGCTGTCTGACCGAGATCGCAGGCTCGTCCGCCGTCGTGGATCGGGGCTTCGTGACCTATTCGAACGAGGCCAAAACCGACATGCTCGGCGTGCCGATGGACATGATCGACTCGCACGGAGCGGTGTCCGAGAACGTCGCCAAGGCGATGGCGGTCGGCGCCTTGGCAAGGTCCCAGGCCGCACTGACCATCTCGGTCACCGGGGTCGCCGGCCCCGGCGGCGGCTCTGCCGATAAGCCGGTGGGATTGGTGCATTTCGGCTCCGCCATGACCAAACAGCCGACACTTCATCAGCGCCATGTATTCGACGGAGACCGGTCCGACATCCGCCACGAGACCGTCCGGACGGCCTTGCGCATGCTGGCGGATAGACTGACAAACTGAAAGCTCACGCAAAACGATGTTTCTTTCCATGAGGCTTATCGGTGTCTGATCACGGCTACGACATGCAGCAGTTGACCGTTCACACGATCTATCGGCTGGCAAACACCCCCGCGCGGCGATTCCCCTTCAAGCACTTTCTGCTGGAGGATTTTCTGGATCCGGAGCTGTTTCGGAATTTGCGCGCGCTCGATACCGAAGGTCTACTTCAGCAGCGGGTCACCGACGCCGGCGATCCGGCGGAGAACAAGCGCCACGTGCTGCGCATGTCCGACCCGGCAACGCGTTCCGATGCCTCCATGCCCGGATGCGTTGTCGCGATGACCGACTTGGTCAATCAGAGACCTCTTGTCCATGTCATGATTCGAATGTTCGAAGAATCGGTAAAGAGACGGTTTCCGTTCACACCGCCGGTCGAATCGAATATCGATCTGATCGAAGACCATCAGGGCTACCAATTGGCACCGCACACCGATGTGAGCCAGAAACTGGTCACGTGCCTGATCTATCTGGCGGAAGACGACGCCGATCCGATGATCGGGACCGAGCTCTATGCGCTGCGAGGCGGCGTAGAAAAGCCGGATCAGCCTCGTATGCGATGGGACAGGGCCGATTTCGTCCGTGCCACGACCGCCCCCTACCGGCCCAACACCGCCCTGATCTTCTCGCCCGGTCCCGACACGTTCCACGGCGTGAGCCCGTTCACCAAGGCGGGACAGGTTCGGAAACTGATGCAGTTCCAGATCAATATCGACAAGCCGGCCTATAACGAGAAGCTGGCGGTGTGGCAGGCGGAACAGGACCGCAAGACGGAAACCTGACCCCGTGTTTGCCGACGTTATTTCGACGTGGCCGTGCCGTTCCCATAGAGCGCGTCGGCCCGGTTCTCGAATGCGGCCACCATCCGACGCACCGCCTCGTTGAAGAAGAGGCCCATGATCTTCTGCAGCATGCGGTTCCTGAACTCGAAATCGACGTAGAAATCGACCAGGCACCCGTCTTCGTGCGGCTCGAATTCCCAGGTGTTGTTGAGGTAGCGGAAGGGTCCGTCGGCATAGGACACGCTGATCCGGTTTTCGCTCCGGTGGGTCTCGACCCGGGAGGTGAACCGCTCCCGGATCATTTTGTAGCCGATGATCAGATCCGCCAGAATCACCTCTCCGTCCCGCTCGCGGATGCGGGATCCGACGCACCAGGGCAGGAACTCCGGGTACCGATCCACGTCGGCCACCAGATCGAACATCTGATCCGGTCGATAGGGAACGACCCGCTGTTCAGCGTGTGTCGGCATGCGGTACCCGTAAGGTGAAGGGTTATTCGGCGGCGGTTTGAGCCGAAGCGGATACGTCAAGCACCTCGGCCTCGTCAACCGCCTCGCCCCGCAGACGGGCGTTCCGGGCGGCCCTGAGCTGCTCGAAATCCTCGCCCGCGTGATACGAGCTTCGGGTCAGCGGGGTCGATGCCATCTGCAGGAACCCCTTGGCGTAGCCGAACTGGGCATAGGCGCCGAACTCCTCTGGGGTGACGAACCGGTCGACGGCGATGTGCTTTCGGGTCGGCTGCAGGTACTGCCCGATGGTCATGAAGTCGACCTCGGCCGAGCGCAGATCGTCCATCACCTGCAGCACCTCGTCCCGTGCCTCGCCCAGCCCGACCATGATGCCGGATTTGGTGAACATGGACGGGTCCAGCTCCTTGACCCGCGACAGCAGCTGGAGCGAGGCGAAATAGCGCGCGCCGGGGCGGACCGAGGTGTAGAGCCGCGGCACGGTCTCGAGATTGTGGTTGAACACATCCGGCTTGGCGCCGACCACCATCTCCAGCGCGTCCTTCTTGCGCAGGAAATCGGGCGTCAGGACCTCGACAGTGGTGCCCGGCGAATGCTTGCGGATCTGCAGGATGGTCTCGGCGAAATGCCCGGCACCACCGTCGGGCAGGTCGTCCCGGTCGACGCTGGTGATCACCACATGGGCGAGGCCCAGCTTGGCCACGGACAGTGCCACGTTCTCCGGTTCGTGCGGATCAAGCTGGTCGGGCTTGCCCGTCGCCACATTGCAGAACGAGCAGGCCCGCGTGCAGACGGCCCCAAGGATCATCATGGTCGCGTGCTTCTTCGACCAGCACTCCCCGATGTTCGGGCAGGCCGCCTCCTCGCACACGGTGTTCAGCTTATGCGACCGCATGATCTCGCGGGTCTCGTGATAGACCTTCGAGGTCGGCGCCTTCACCCGGATCCAGTCCGGCTTCTTCAGCTGGACCGGATTGTCCGGACGATGCGCCTTCTCGGGATGGCGGATGCGCGCCTTCTCGGCGCTCGCCTCGGTCATCTCAATTCCTTTCCTGAGTCAGACCTCAGAAGTGGATCGCCCGACCGTAGGCGTCAAGGACGCTCTCGTGCATCATTTCGCTGAGGGTCGGGTGCGGGAAGATGGTGTGCATCAGATCCGCCTCGGTGGTCTCCAGCGTCATGGCGATGCCGTAGCCCTGGATCAGTTCGGTCACCTCGGCGCCGATCATATGGGCGCCCAGCAATTCGCCGGTCTTCTTGTCGAACACCGTCTTCACCATCCCCTCCGGCTCGCCAAGCGCGATCGCCTTGCCGTTGCCGATGAACGGGAAATGGCCGACCCGGACCTCGTAGCCGGCGGCCTTGGCCTTCGCCTCGGACAGACCGACGGAAGCCACCTGCGGGCGACAATAGGTACAGCCCGGAACCCGGGTGACGTCCAGCGGATGCAGCCCCATGGTGCCGGCGATCTTTTCGACGCAGAGGGTGCCCTCGTGGGAGGCCTTGTGAGCCAGCCAGGGCGGGCCGACCAGATCACCGATGGCGTAGACGCCCGGCTCTCCGGTCTCCAGCCATTCGTTGACGACCACATGGGTCTTCTCGACCTTGATCTTGGTGCCCTCGAGGCCGATCCCCTCCACATTGCCGACGATACCGACGGCCAGAATGCAGCGGTCGAAATCCAGGGTTTCGGTCTTGCCGCCGACCTCGACCGTGACCTTCACGCCGCCGCCGGATTTCTCCAGCTTGTGGATCTTGGCGGAGGTGCGGATATCCATTCCCTGTTTCTTGAAGGACTTCAGCGCGAAGGCCGAGATCTCCTCGTCTTCGGCCGGCAGAATGCGGTCCATCACCTCGAGCACGGTGACCTTCGAGCCCATGTCGTGGTGAAAGCTCGCGAACTCGATGCCAATGGCACCGGAGCCGATCACCAGCAGCTTCTTCGGCAGGGTCTCCGGTACCATCGCTTCCTTGTAGGTCACGATCGCCTTGCCGTCCGGCTCCATGCCCGGAAGGGTGCGGGCGCGAGCACCGGTCGCCAGGATGATGTTTTTGGCGGTGTAGCCGGTGGTCTTGCCGTCCTTCTCGACCGCCAGCTTGCGCAGGCCGCCGGCGGTGCCGTCCAGCTTGCCCTGGCCGTCGATCACGGTGACCTTGTTCTTCTTCAGCAGGTGCCCGACCCCGCCGGACAGCTGCTTCGCCACCCCGCGCGACCGTTGAACCACCTTCTTAAGATCGAACGATACATCCTTGGCGCTAAAGCCATATTGATCGAGATTCTGAAGAATATGTCCGACCTCGGACGACCGCAGCAGCGCCTTGGTCGGAATGCAGCCCCAGTTCAGGCAGATCCCCCCAAGATGCTCGCGCTCGACCACGGCGGCCTTCATGCCGAGCTGGGACGCGCGGATGGCGGCCACATAGCCGCCCGGTCCGCCGCCGACCACGATGATGTCGAATTGGGTCTCGGCCATGATCCCGGCCTCCTTACAGCAACATGGTGAGCGGGTCTTCGACCAGCTTCTTGAAGGCGGCGAGGAACTCGGCACCGACGGCACCGTCCACCACCCGGTGATCGACCGAAAGCGTACAGCTCATCACCGTGGCGATGGCGAGCGCGCCGTTCTTGACCACGGCCCGCTGCTCTCCGGCGCCGACCGCCAGGATCGCCCCCTGCGGCGGGTTGATGACCGCCGCGAAGTCCTTGATCCCGAACATGCCGAGATTGGAGATCGAGAAGGTGCCGCCCTGGAACTCGTCCGGTGCCAGCTTGCCGGCCCGCGCCCGGGTGGCCAGGTCCTTCATGGAGCTTGAGATCTCGATCAGCCCCTTGGAGCCCGCATCCTTGATCACCGGGGTGATCAGACCGCCGTCGATGGCGACCGCGACCGAGATGTCGACCTGCTTGTAGATGCGGATCGCCTTCTCGGTCCAGGACGCGTTCGCCGCCGGCACCTGCTTCAGCGCCACGGCGGCCGCCCGGATCACCAGATCGTTGACCGACAGCTTGTAGGCATCGCTTTTCGCGTTGAGATCCTTGCGGACCTTCAGCAGTTCGTCGATCTCGCAGTCGACGGTCAGGTAGAAATGCGGGGCGAACTGTTTGGACTCCGTCAGGCGCTTGGCGATGACCTTGCGCATGTTTGAGTTCGGGATCTCGTCATAGGCCGGAAGACCCGGAACATCCGCGCTGGGGGCCGCCCCAAGGGACGGTGCCACCGCCGGAGCCGCCGCGGCAGCAGGGGTAGCATCGGGCGAGGCCTTTTTGCCACCGCCGCCGGACATTGCGGATTCCACATCGGCCTTCACGATCCGGCCCTGCGGACCCGATCCCTTGAGCGACGCCAGATCTAACCCGGCCTGCGCGGCCATCCGGCGGGCCAGGGGCGAGGCCTTCACGCGGCTTCCGTCCGCCGCAGCGGGTGCGGCGGGCGCCGGCGTATTCGCCGCCGGAGGAGATGCCGCCGGAGCTTCCGCCTTCGACGTGGGCTTGGCTTCGGGTTCGGACTTGGCGTCGGGTGCCGGCGCCGCCGGCTCGGCGCCCTCGGCCGGAATGTCGTCGGCGCTTTCGCCCTCCTCCAGGATATAGGCAATCACCGCGTTGACCGCGACCGCCTCGGTGCCTTCGGCGACGACGATCTTACCGATCGTGCCTTCGTCGACCGCCTCAACCTCCATGGTCGCCTTGTCGGTCTCGATTTCGGCGACCACGTCGCCGGAGGAGATCGTGTCCCCTTCCTTGACGTGCCATTTGACCAGATTGCCCTCCGTCATCGTCGGCGACAGGGCAGGCATCAGTAATGGTGTTGGCATGACCTCGCCTCCCCTTAGCGGTAGCAGACCGCCTTGGCGGCCTCGAAGATGTTTTCAGGTTGCGGCAGCGCCAGCTTCTCGAGGTTGGCGGCATACGGCATCGGCACGTCCTCGCCCGCGACCCGGACGACCGGAGCGTCGAGATAATCGAACGCGTGCTCCATCATCAGCGCCGACAGCTCGGAGCCGATCCCGGAGAAGGCCCAGCCCTCTTCGGCAGTGACCAGACGGTTGGTCTTCTTGACCGAGTTGACGATGGTTTCGACGTCGAGCGGCCGGATCGTGCGCAGATCGATGACCTCTGCCTCGATCCCTTCCTTCGCCAGCTCCTCGGCGGCCTGCAGGGCCTTGCCGACCATGATGGAGAAGGCGCAGATCGTGACGTCGCTTCCGGCCCGGACGATCTTCGCCTTGCCGATCGGCAGCACGAAATCCGGATCGGTCGGCACATCGAAGCTCTGACCGTACAGCACCTCGTTCTCGAGGAAGATCACCGGGTTCGGATCGCGGATGGCGGCTTTCAGCAGCCCCTTTGCGTCCGAGGCCGAATAGGGCGCGATCACCTTCAGGCCGGGGCAATGGGCATACCAGCTGGCATAGCACTGGGAGTGCTGGGCGCCGACCCGAGACGCCGCCCCGTTCGGGCCACGGAACACCATCTGCGCGCCCATCTGCCCGCCCGACATGTAGAGGGTCTTGGCGGCGGAGTTGATGATCTGGTCAATCGCCTGCATGGCGAAGTTGAAGGTCATGAACTCGACGATCGGCTTCAGCTTGCCGAAGGCGGCGCCAACCGCCAGACCCGCGAACCCGTGCTCGGTGATCGGGGTATCGATCACCCGGCGCGCGCCGAACTCATCCAGCAGGCCCTGGGTGACCTTGTAGGCGCCCTGATACTCGGCGACCTCCTCCCCCATCACGAAGACCTTGTCGTCGCCACGCATTTCCTCGGCCATGGCGTCCCGCAGCGCTTCGCGGACCGTCTGACGCTGGGTGTCCTTGAAGAATCTGTCCTCGTCCATGTCCGGGACCGAGGCGACCTGCCCGCCGGCATGGGCGATCGGAGCCGTCGGCGTCTGACTGGTTCCCGCCGGCGCGTTAGCGGGCGCTTCGGTCGAGGAGGGTGCGGGGTCGGCGGCCGGTGCCGGGGCGGCCTCGGGAGCGGCGCCGTCGCTCGGAATCGCGCTCGCGTCCTCGCCTTCTTCCAGCAGGTAGGCGATCACGTCATTGACGGCGACCCCCTCGGTGCCTTCGGCAACCACGATCTTGCCGATCGTGCCTTCCTCGACCGCTTCGACCTCCATGGTGGCCTTGTCGGTCTCGATCTCGGCGATCACGTCACCGGAGGAGACGGTGTCGCCTTCCTTGACGTGCCATTTGGCGAGATTGCCTTCGGTCATTGTCGGCGACAGGGCCGGCATCAGAATAGGTGTGGGCATTTCTTGGTTTCCCCTTATCCGGTCGCGCGAGGCCCGCTCGGGCCCGCTGCGCCCTTATCGGTCACGCTTCGACCAGGACGTCGGTGTAGAGTTCGGCTGGATCCGGTTCCGGGCTTTGCTGCGCGAAATCGGCGGCATCGGTGATGATGTCCTTGATCTCACGGTCCACTTTCTTCAACGCATCCTCGTCGGCGCCCTGTTCCAGCATGACCTTCTTGAGCAGATCGATCGGATCGTGTTCCTGCCGCATCTTGGTCACCTCGTCCTTCGAGCGGTATTTGGCCGGATCGGACATGGAGTGACCGCGATAGCGGTAGGTCGCGATTTCGAGGATGTACGGGCCCTTGCCTGCCCGGCAGTGTGCCACGGCCTTCTCGCCCGCCGCCTTGACCGCCAGCACGTCCATCCCGTCGACCTGTACACCGGGGATGCCGTAGCCGTGGCCACGCTCGGCCAGCGAGGTGCCGGCGGCGGCCCGGGCCTGGGAGGTTCCCATGCCGTACTTGTTGTTCTCGATGATGAAGATGGTCGGCAGTTTCCAGAGCGCCGCCATGTTGAAGCTCTCGTAAACCTGGCCCTGATTGGTGGCGCCGTCGCCCATATAGGTCAGGCTGACCCGGTCGGTTCCCTCGTACTTGTGCCGGAACCCGAGTCCGTTGCCGATCGACACCTGCGCGCCGACGATGCCGTGGCCGCCGAAAAAATCCTTCTCACGACTGAACATGTGCATGGAGCCGCCCTTGCCGCGGGAGTAGCCCCCGATCCGGCCGGTCAGCTCGGCCATCACGCCGCGGGATTCCATACCGCAGGCCAGCATGTGGCCGTGATCACGATAGGCGGTGATGACGCTGTCGCCCGGCTCGATGGCGGCCTGCATCCCGACCACTACGGCTTCCTGGCCGATGTAGAGGTGGCAGAAGCCGCCGATCAGGCCCATGCCGTAGAGCTGTCCCGCCTTCTCCTCGAAGCGGCGGATCAGCAGCATGTCGCGATAGTATTTCGTCAGTTCCTCGACGGACGGCATCTGCGCCTTGGAGGCGTCGGTCTTGGTCGACCGTTTGCGCGTCGTCGTCGAGCCACTCGAGCTGGTCTTGCGGGCCGCTCTTGCCATGGTCGGCTCTCCCCTGTTCCTGTCCGGTTGACCGGGCGCGATCAGGTGATCGCTCCCAGAGCCAAGCTGTCTGGGATTTAAAGGGAAAGAGGGGTTAGATGCAAGGGGGCTAAATGTTTGTGTTGCAACGCAAAAATGTCAGTTAACTGAATTTCGGTTAACTTGCTGTCAGGTCTTATTGAACCCGCGCGCTGACCATTGTGAGTCCCACCAAAAGGCTCGACGGCGCCTGACCCGTGCTGACCACCAGACTGTCCTCCGGTACGAAACCGAGCACGATCCGCGCCCGCTCTTCCAGCAAATCGGTGTCCAGGGACCCGGGACTCAACATCGCGACCCGTGCCTCGAGGGCGGCCCGCTGTGCCGAGACGCCGTCTTTGGTGGCTTGGGCCTCGGCGATATCCCGGTCCAGCTTGAAATAGGCCCGCACACCCCGGTCGCCTTCAATCGCATGATAGGAGAAGTAACCGACCAGCAGGCAGCCCAGAACCGGACCGACAACATGGCGCGCCCGCCGCTTCAACTCGTTCATCAACGCCATTGGACCGTCTCCGGGTCACCGCGAATCATCGGGACTCAGTGGAACACAACGCCCGAATCGCGTCACCGGGAACGAATCGCGAACCTCGAGTGGCCTGGGACGTTTCAGATGGAAAGTGTGACCAAAAAGACTCAGAAGGTCGGGTCAGTCGCTGCGTTCGGGCGGTTCGGGCAGGTTGGATGTCATCCGCGTCCCCCGAACCTCGCATACCCGAACGGTGCCAGTTCCGGCGGACGGAGACCCTCCAAGGCCCATTTCGTGACCATCTCGGCCACCGCCGGGGCGATCGCCCAGCCGTGACCGGTCCAGCCGCAGCCCATGAAGGCGTTGGACAGGCCCGGCACCCGGTCGATGGTCGGGATGGAGTCGACGGATTCCGCCTCCAGGTGATCGGCGTCGGCCACCTCAACCTCAAGTCCGGCAAGGGACGGGTAGACAGCGGCCGCATCCGCGACATTCGCCGCAATCGCCTCGGGGAGCGCCGTCCCCGTGCGGGTCTCCGGGTTCCAGTGTCCGAGATGGCCGCCCGAGATCATCAGGCGGCCGCCCTCCTCCGCCTTCAGCGAAAGGGTTCGGCTGGCATGGCCGATCAGATGCCGGACGGGATTGTCTGACAGGGGCCGGGACACCAGCACCTGCAGGGCGAGGTTCCAGGTCGGGAGATCGGCCCAAGGCCGGACGAGATCACGGACGCTGCTGTTCGCGAACAGTAACAGGTCGCCGCCGATGTCGATCTCGTCGCCGTCCACGGTCTCAAGGGCGACAGCCCGACCACCACGTTCGGTCACGCTTGCGACCCGGACCCCTTCGCGCAGGTCGACGCCCGCCTCTTTGGCTTTCGCGGCGAAGGCGCGGGTCGTGGCCGTGTGATCCGACACCCCGTCGCCCGGACAGTGGACCGCGGCGATGACCGACGGTGCAACGCCCGGCTCCAGATCCCGAACCGCATCGGCCGAGAGCATCGATGTGGAAATCCCGTGGCGGTTCTGCAGGTCGATCCGCGCCTGGGCGTTTGCCAAGTCGCGCTTCCGCTCGATCAGCATCAGATGCCCGGTGCGCTCGAACAGCGGGCCTGTGCCGAGCGTCTCGTGCAGGTCCGGCCAGATATCCCGCGCGCGGGCCATCAGCGGAAGTTCACGATGATCCCTGTAATTCGCCCGCACGCCCCGGCGACCCGGCCCGCCGGAGGCCCCGCTGGCGACCGTCTGCGCCTCCAGCAGAAGGACTTCGACGCCGCGCGAAGCAAGCCCCCACGCGATCGCTGAGCCGTAGACGCCGCCGCCGACGACGACGGTCTTTGCCATAACGGGGCCTCGTCCGCCCGTAGCCGTTACCCGGCCTTGATCAGGCTGCTGCCCGCATATTTGGCGATGGGGCCAAGGGCTTCCTCGATGCGGATCAGCTGGTTGTATTTTGCGATCCGGTCGGAGCGGCTGAGCGAGCCGGTTTTGATCTGGCCGGCATTGGTCGCGACCGCGAGGTCGGCGATGGTGGCGTCCTCGGTCTCGCCGGAGCGATGCGACATCACGGTGCCGAAACCTGCACGCTGCGCCATCTCGACGGTCTCGAGGGTTTCCGACAGCGTGCCGATCTGGTTGATCTTGACCAGGATTGCGTTGCCCGCGTCCTCCTTGATACCGCGCGAGAGACGCTTGGGGTTGGTGACGAACAGGTCGTCGCCCACGATCTGGACCTGGCTGCCCAGCTCGCTGGTCAGCGCCTTGAAGCCGTCCCAGTCATCCTCGGAGAGCGGGTCCTCCATCGAGACGATCGGATAGCGGGCGCACAGGTCGGCGTAGAGCTTGATCATCCCGGCGCTGTTCAGGCTCTTGCCTTCGCCTTCCAGCTCGTATTTGCCGCCCTTGAAGAATTCGGTCGAGGCGGGGTCGAGGGCCAGCATCACATCATCGCCCGGCTTGTACCCGGCCGCCTCGATTGCTTTCATGATCGCCGCCAGAGCCTCGTCGGCGCTCTTCAGGTTCGGCGCAAATCCCCCTTCGTCGCCCACATTGGTGTCATGCCCGTCGTCGTGCAGCCGCTTCTTCAGGGCGTGGAACACCTCGGAACCCATGCGCACCGCCTCAGCCAGGGTCGGCGCCGAGACCGGCATGATCATGAATTCCTGGAAGTCGATCGAATTGTCGGCGTGGCTGCCGCCGTTGATGATGTTCATCATCGGCGTCGGCAGGACATGGGCGTGGGCGCCGCCCACATAGCGCCACAACGGCACCTCCTGCTCGATCGCCTGTGCCTTCGCGACGGCCAGCGAGACCCCCAGAAGGGCGTTGGCGCCCAGACGGCTCTTGTTCTCGGTGCCATCCAGTTCAATCAGCACCTTGTCGATCAGGAGCTGCTCGGAGGCTTCCCGCCCGGACAAGGTGTCGAAGATCTCGCCGTTGACCGCGTCGACCGCGCCCAGAACGCCCTTGCCGCCATAGCGGGATTTGTCGCCGTCCCGCCGCTCGACCGCCTCATAGGCACCGGTGGACGCGCCAGACGGAACTGCCGCCCGGCCCAGCGCGCCGCTTTCGAGCGAGACATCCACCTCGACCGTCGGATTGCCGCGGCTGTCCAGGATCTCGCGGGCGATGATGTCGATGATGGCGCTCATGGAAAGACTCTCCTCGGAAGGATGGTTGTCGGTTGGGGGGAGAGATACCGCCCAATGCCCGGGCTTTCAACTGAGGGACGGAGGATTTGGCTCAGACCGCCGCCAACAGATCCTCGGCACGGGCCCGGGCGGCTTCCGATTTTCCGGAGGCGCCGGTCGCCTCCAACGCGTCCGCATATTTGCGCCAGCCCCACGCGTTCAACGGTTTGGCCGCCGTGCGTTCTGCCAGAAGCGCGCGGGCCAGAGAAGGATCGGTTCTGACGGCCGCGTCGACCAGCATCTCTTCCCAGATATCCCGCTGGGCATGGCTGCCGCCCATCCGGTACATCTCCGATCGGACCGGATAGAGGGCCGCGACCGCGCCGGCCGCATTCCCGTTGGCCAAAGCCTCCATCGCGGTGGCCGTGGCCAGACCGCAGGCGGCGGTGACCCGACCCTGACTCATGTCAGAATTCGCGTAGGCACGAAGATGCGCCAACAGCTTACGTGCGGCTTCCCGTTCTCCGCTCTTCAGCAGCACCATCAGATAATGCATGGCGACGAAGATCAGCTCGTGATCCTCGACATGTTTCAGGGAGACCTCGGCCAGATCCGTCCAGCGTCCGCCGACATCGACCCCGTAGAGCTCCAGCCGCCACAACAGCGAGGCGGCGTTGCAGACGTCGAGATACATATCGCTTTCGATGTCGGAGGCGATTTGCCGGTCGTAGAGCTCGAAGACCTGATCGAACTCATGCCGCTCCAGATGGTACAGCGCCCGATGCCAATAGAGGTGGAAGCGGAAATTGTTGGTGGTGGCCCAGCTTTCCTCCAGTTCTGCAACCCAGCGAATCCCCTCGCCGTGCCGGCCCTGCATTTCCATCACGTGGGCGACCGCGTGAACCGACCAGGCATCTGCCGGGTTGATCTCGACCGCCCGGCGTCCGACCCGCTCGGCTGCCGCATAGTCCCCCGCCTCTTCCAGGCCGAACGCGTACATGCCCAGAACGAACCCGAGATCCCGGTCGCCGACTTCCCATTCCGGCAGCACACGCGCGACGCTGTCCCGCATCAGGCGCCCTTCGCCGTCGTAGAAATGATTGAAATGGGCCAAGCGCAGGGCCAAGACGTCTTTCGGATGCTCGATCAGCGCCCGCTCCCAGGCTGCGGTCGCGCCGTCCAGGTCCTCCGCACACCAGGCCCGCAGTGCGTCCAGATGCGAGGTTTCCCGCGCGGTGATTTCGGTTTCCGTGACAAGCGACTCGGCCTTTTCAAGCGCCTTCTTCGCCCGCTCCGCCATCACCGCCGAGCCGAACAGCTTGAAGAAATATCCCTTGGCAATATGGGCCATCACCATATCCGGATCCTGGCCGAACACCCCCTTCAGACGATCCCCGATGTCACGGCCGAAGCCGAGATAGCTCGTCACGGTCTCGTCGAACGCGGCGACGGTTTCGGGGGAGGCTGCGGTATAGGACAGGCCGTAGCGGCCCGTGATCAGGCTCATGACGAACTCCGGGCTGAGACCCCGGTGTCTAGCGTCCGAGGTCGACGGGATGGGCTTTGGCGATCTTATCGAACGCGACGAAGGTGTCCAAGACGGCACCCAGGTCCTTGAGCGCAATCATGTTGGGACCGTCCGATGGCGCGCTGTCCGGATCCGGGTGGCATTCCATGAACACGCCCGCCACGCCGACCGACAGGGCCGCGCGTGCCAGAACCGGCACGAACTCCCGCTGACCACCACTCGATCCGCCCTTGCCACCGGGTTGTTGGACCGAATGGGTGGCATCGAAGATCACCGGATAGCCGGTCAGCGCCATTTCCGGCAGCGCCCGCATGTCCGAGACCAGGGTGTTGTAGCCGAAGCTCGCGCCCCGCTCGGTCAGCAGGATGTTTGCGTTCCCGGTCGAGGCGACCTTTGCCGCCACGTGCTGCATGTCCCAGGGGGCGAGAAACTGGCCTTTTTTGACGTTCACCACCTTGCCGGTTTCGCCCGCCGCGAGCAGCAGGTCGGTCTGGCGGCACAGAAAGGCCGGGATCTGCAGAATGTCGACATGTTCGGCGGCAATGGCGCACTGGTGCGGCTCGTGCACATCGGTCACCACCGGGCAGCCATAGGTCTCACGGGTTTCGGCCAGGATCGCCAGCCCCTGTGCCAATCCGATGCCGCGTGCGGCCCCGGCACTGGTCCGGTTCGCCTTGTCGAAAGAGGACTTATAGATCAGCGGGATGCCCCGCGCGGCGCAGATCTCCGCCAAGGCGGCGGCCACCTCCAGCGCATGATCGCGACTCTCGATCTGGCAGGGCCCGGCTATCAGCGCGAACGGCCTGTCGTTCGCGAAGGAGACGGAACCGGCTGAGACCGAGCGGGGTGTCATGGCATCAGACCAATCGTGACTGTTTTACCGCCGCCGCGACGAAACTCTTGAACAGCGGATGCGGATCGAAGGGTTTCGACTTCAGTTCGGGATGGAACTGCACGCCGACGAACCAGGGATGCATCCCCTGCGGCAGCTCGATGATCTCGGGCAGCACGCCGTCCGGCGACATGCCGGAGAACCGCAGGCCGACGCTTTCGAGCTGGGTCTTATAGTTGATATTGACCTCGTACCGATGACGATGACGCTCGGAGATGCGGCCATCCTCGTAGATCTCCCGGACCATGGTGTCGTCCGACAGATCACATTCGAACGCACCCAGGCGCATTGTACCACCGAGATCGGCATCATCGGACCGGGTTTCGGTCTGGTTGCCCTTCCGCCACTCGGTCATCAGGCCCACGATCGGATGCTGGCACGGCCCGAACTCGGTCGAGCCGGCCCCGTCGACGCCAGCCAAGTTGCGGGCGACCTCGATACAGGCCATCTGCATGCCGAAGCAGATGCCGAAATACGGGACCTGCCGCTCGCGGGCGAACTTGACCGCGTTGATCTTGCCCTCGGAGCCACGCTCGCCGAAGCCACCCGGGACCAAGATGCCGTGCACGTCCTCCAGCGACTGAAGGGCGGTGTCCTCCTCCTCGAAGATCTGACTGTCGATCCATTCCAGCTCGACCTTCACCCCGTTGGCGATGCCGCCATGGGACAGGGCCTCGGCCAGGGACTTGTAGCTGTCGAGCAGGCTGGTGTATTTGCCGACCACCGCGATCCGCACCCGGCCCTCCGGGTTCATCACCGTGTGGTGGATGTCTGTCCAGCGCTCCAGATTCGGGGCCTTGTCGGCCTCCAGCATGTGAAAATGCCGCAGAACCTCGGTGTCCATGCCCTCCGCGTGATAGGACAATGGCACCTCGTAGATCGACGGCACGTCGAGGGCCGAGATCACGTTCTCCGGACGGATGTTGCAGAACATCGCGATCTTACGCCGCTGTTCCGCCGGGATGAATCGCTCCGACCGGCACAGCAGCATGTCGGGCTGGATCCCCAGGCTCTGCAGTTCCTTGACCGAATGCTGGGTCGGCTTGGTCTTGAGTTCGCCGGCCGTCGGAATGTAGGGCAGCAGGGTCAGATGCAGGAACATCGAGCTGTCACGACCCAGCTCGTTGCCGAGCTGACGGATCGCTTCGAGAAACGGCAGCGCCTCGATATCGCCGACCGTGCCGCCGATCTCGCAGAGAATGAAATCCTCATCCTCGAGATCCGATCGGACGAACTGCTTGATCGCGTCGGTGACGTGCGGAATCACCTGAATGGTGGCCCCGAGATAATCGCCCCGACGCTCCCTGGTGATCACGTCCATGTAGATCTGGCCGGTGGTGACGTTGTCGCTGCGCCGGGCGGCGACGCCGGTGAACCGTTCATAGTGTCCGAGATCGAGATCGGTCTCCGCCCCGTCATCGGTGACGTAGACCTCGCCGTGCTGGTAGGGGCTCATCGTCCCCGGATCGACGTTGAGATAGGGATCGAGCTTGCGGAGGCGGACTTTATAGCCGCGCGCCTGCAGGAGCGCACCGAGGGCTGCGGACGCAAGGCCTTTTCCGAGGGAGGAGACCACGCCGCCGGTGATGAAAATAAACCGGGTCATGGGCGGTCCTTATACCCGATCCGAGGCCGATCCAGCATTTTGATTCCACAAAAAAGGTTCTATCTCCGGGCGCACCCGGAAACAACGCGAAAAAATTGAGACTTACCAGTATCTTACTGGGAAACAGGCGCGGCCGGTTCGGTCGGAGCAGCCGGGACCTCAACCGCTGACGGGGCGTCGACAATGGACGAGCCACCGCGATCTCCGGCGAGAATCGCCAGCGTCAGGCTGGTGACGAAAAAGCAGGCGGCCAGAATTGCGGTCGTCCGGGTCAGCAGATTGGCGGTGCCGCGAGCCGACATGAACGATCCCATTCCGCCACCGCCGCCGCCACCGCCGCCGCCACCGCCGATCCCAAGACCGCCGCCCTCGCTCCGCTGCACCAGAATGGTGAGGACGAGCGCGATCGCGATCATCAGATGAACGGTCAGGATGATGGGGATCAACTGCGTCATGTCTCTTACCTCGTCGCCGACCTAAGGGTCCGCTGCAAATTTCGCGCGGGTTTTACCCGCTTCGCGCCGCTCTGACCAGCCCAAACAACGCATCCGACGCAGATCCGATGTCGATGCGCGTTCTCAAATCGAAGCCCAGGTCAGGTGGACCGGGCAATCGCCAGGAAATCGCCGGCCTTCAGGCTGGCGCCTCCGACCAGAGCACCATTCACGTTATTGACCGCCATCAGCTCGGTCGCGTTGGCGGGCTTGACCGATCCGCCGTAGAGCAGCCTCACGTTCGCGGCGTCGCCGGTCTTCTCGGCCAGGACGCTCCGTATATGGGCATGCACGGCGGCCACGTCGTCGGTTGTGGGTGTCCGTCCGGTGCCGATCGCCCAGACCGGTTCGTAGGCGACCACCAGAGTTTCCCCGGTCAGCCCCTCGGGGACCGACCCGCGGATCTGGGTGCCGACCACGTCGAGAGTTCTACCGGCATCGCGCTCCGCCTCGGTTTCACCGACGCAGACAATCGGTATCAGATCATTGGCCCGCGCCGCTTCGGCCTTTGCCAGCACCACCGCATCGCTCTCGGCATGATCGGCGCGCCGCTCGGAATGGCCGACGATCACATAGGCGCAGCCCAGATCGGCCAGCATCGCCGCACTGACGTCCCCGGTATGGGCGCCCGATGCGTTCTGATGACAGTCCTGTCCGCCTACCGAGATCATCGAGCCTTCCAGCACGCCGAGAACCGCCGCCAAATAGGGGGCGGGCGGGCAGACCGTCATCTCGAACTTGGCGGCGGCACCAACGGCGCCGAGCAGATCCTTCGCCAAGGCCTCGGAGCCGGCGAGGTCCATGTTCATCTTCCAATTACCGGCGATCAGCGGACGCGGCGCCATGATGGATCTCCTTCGACCTGGTTCGTTCGGACGTCTCTTTCGGTCGCGCAGGGCTTTACCACGCCGCCGCGCGTGAGGCCAAGTGACGGCCCATTTCAGAAGTTGGTAGATATGTATGGTGGAGCGGTCTTCCAGGGGTTGCCCCCGGTCCCGCCCCTTCCTTATGATGCGCGGCTTTCGCGGGCAAAGGATATCCGGTCCGACCGCGCGACTTCACCTGAAAAAAAACGGCTGCAGCCATGCTTCAAATCATACGGTCCGCCCTGGGATCGATCTTCGTCAAGGCTCTGTTTGTCCTGCTGATCGCGAGTTTCGCAGTCTGGGGGGTCGGCGACATCTTCGGAGGACCGGCCGCCGGACGGGCGGCGGTCTCGGTGGGCGACGTGCGGATCTCCACGCAGACGGTCGCCGACGAGTTCGACCGCCAGCGCAGCCAGCTCGGCCCGCAGGTGACCCCGCAGATCGCCATCCAGATCGGTCTGCTCGACAGGGTCCTGTCGCAGTTCGCGACCGAAGCGGTCCTGACCGTCGAGACCGATGAGCTCGGACTCGGCGTCGGCCGGGAGCAGGTCGGACGATATGTGCGGGAACAGTTCGTCGACGATCTCGGTAACTTCAATCGCGCCGCCTATGAGAATTTCCTGTTCCGCACCAGGCAGACCGAGGCGCAGTTCGTCGACCGTCTGATGAGCGAGCTGACCCGGAATCAGCTCATCGGTGCCCTGATCGCGGATGATACGGTTCCCGCTGCTGTGGTCGACCGGATCTACGACTATCGGGAAACCCGGCGGACGGCGCGCCTGCTGACCATCCGGCCCGCTGCCCTGGCCGCACCGGAGCAGCCCGGTGGCGCCACGCTCGACACCTTCTATCAGGACCGCAAGGAGGATTACCGCGAGCCGGAGTACCGGGCGCTGACCTGGGTCGAGATCATGCCGGAGGCGATCGCCGAAACCATCGAGATTCCGGAGGCGGAGGTTCGGGCGTCCTATGACGATCAGATCCTACGCTTCACCACGACAGGAACCCGTGCCGTCGAGCAGATCTTCCTGGTCGACCAGGCGACGGCCCAATCTGCCTACGACCGGATCACCGGCGGCGAGGATTTCTTCGCGGTTGCCGAAGATCTGGCTGGAATGGATGCCGACACCGCCAAACTCGGCACCCTGACCAAGGCCGATCTGCCGGGTGGGACCGAAGACGCGGTGTTCGCCCTGAGCGTCGGCGAGGTCGGCACACCGGTCGAGAGCGATCTGGGTTGGCACGTGTTCCGGGTCACCGAGCGCAACGACGAGACCGTCGCTCCCTTCGATCAGGTGCAAGACGGTCTGCGGCGCGAACTGGCTTTGGATCAGGCGGTCGACCAGGTGTTCGAAACCGCCAATGATTTCGAGGATCGGTTGGCGGGTGGTGCCACTCTTGAAGAGGCAGCCGCGGCGCTGAACCTGCCGGTCGTGACCACCCCGGCGGTGACCGAGGCGGGCCTGACACCCGCCGGCGAGCCGATGGACCGGACGCCGGGCGGCAATTTCCTGGAGCTTGCCTTCTCCACCGAACAGGGACGTCAAAGCCCGCTCGGGGAGGCCGGCGACGGATTCTTCGTCGTGCGGGTCGACGGTATTGACGCGTCCCGGATTCCCCAGCTCTCGGAGATCACAGCAGAGGTCGAGGCCGACTGGATCGCGGATGCCCGCCAGCAGCAGGCGGAGGATCTGGCCGACGAGGTTGCCCAGAAGATCCGCGACGGCGCGTCCCTGCCCTATCTTGCCGCCTCTCAGAAGTTGACCCTGGCGGACACGCCGGCGGTCACCCGCGCGGGCGACGCCCTGCCCGAGGGCTATCCCCGCAGCCTGGCGGGCGCATTGTTCGAGATTGACGACATCGGCGGTGTGACCGTCGTGTCCGGTCCGGATGCGGTCTACGTCGCCCAGCTTTCGGAGATCGCCACTCCCGATGGCGACGGCGGCGAGGCGATCCGCGCGCAGATCACGGCAGAGCTCGAACGGAGCCAGCGGGCGGATGTGATCGATCTGCTGCTGGCCGACCTCGAAGAACGCTATGAGGTCGAAACCGATCGCGATTCGGTCGTCTCTGTCTTCACCATCGCTGAACCGCAGCAGTAGTCCGCCCACCAACCGACGAGACGCGGCCATGGCCACCCTCCCCAGCTTCGAGGCCTTTCGCGAAACCCATGATGCGGGACGCCCGCAGGTGGTTTGGACGACCCTGGTCGCGGATCTGGAGACCCCGGTCTCGGCCATGCTCAAGCTGGCGGACGGACGGACCAACGCCTTCCTGCTGGAAAGCGTCGAGGGCGGAGCGACCCGGGGTCGCTATTCGATCATCGGCCTGAAGCCCGATCTGATCTGGCGGTTCTACAAGGACAAGGCCGAGATCAACCGCAATGCGCGGGTCGATCCGGAGGCCTTCGAGACCCTTGAAACCCCGCCGCTCGACTCTCTGCGGACCTTGATCGAGGAATGCCGGATCGACCTTCCCGCCGGCCTGCCGCCGCCGGCCGCCGGACTGTTCGGCTACCTGGGCTATGACGCGGTCCGCCTGTTCGAGAAGATCCCGGACGCCAATCCCGACACGCTCGACATCTGGGACGGGCTGTTTCTGCGCCCGACGGTGGTCTGCGTGTTCGACAGTGTCGAGGATATTGTAACGGTCGTAACCCCGGTGCGCCCCCGTGCGGGGATCACGGCAGAAGCGGCCTACGAGGACGCCCAGGCGCGGCTGGCGGACGTGGTTGCCGATTTCTCGCGCTCGCTTCCCTATCGCCGGGAGGGTGGCTCGGCGGTCGACAGCCTGCCGGAGCCGGTCTCCAACACCGGCCAGAGCGCCTTCAAGACGATGGTCGCCAAGGCGGTGGACTACATCAACGCAGGCGATGCATTCCAGATCGTGCCGTCGCACCGGTTCGCGGTGCCGTTCAAACTGCCGCCTTTCGCGCTCTACCGGTCCTTGCGACGGCTGAACCCCTCGCCGTTCCTGTTCTTCTTCGATTTCGGCGGACGCTATTCCATCGTCGGATCCAGCCCCGAGATCCTGGTCCGTCTGCGCGACGACGTGGTGACGATCCGACCGCTCGCGGGCACACGCAGGCGGGGTCAGACGGCGGAGGAGGATCAGGCCCTGGCGGACGAACTGCTGGCCGATCCCAAGGAACGGGCCGAACATCTCATGCTGCTGGATCTGGGACGGAACGATACCGGGCGGGTCTCGGAGATCGGCACGGTCTCGGTCAAGGAGCAGTTCACCATCGAGCGCTACAGCCATGTGATGCACATCGCGTCCCACGTGGAGGGCACGATCCGCAAGGGTCTCGACGCGGTCGACGCCCTGTTCGCGGGCTTCCCGGCCGGAACCGTCTCCGGGGCGCCCAAGGTGCGGGCGATGGAGATCATCGACGAGCTTGAAGTCTCACGCCGCGGCGTCTACGCGGGGGCTGTCGGGTATTTCTCGGCGGACGGCTCGATGGACACCTGCATCGCCCTGCGCACGGCGGTGGTGAAGGACGGGACCATGTACGTCCAGGCCGGCGGCGGTGTGGTCGCGGACAGCGATCCGGAGTCCGAGTACCAGGAGACCGTCAACAAGGCCCGTGCCCTGATCCGGGCGGCCCAGGAGGCCGTTCGCTTCGCCGCCGGTCGGTGAAGTCGCTACTCTGCCGGTTGCACCATCGGGCCTGTCGAAGCCGTCCTTGGCGCCGGTAGGAACAGGGAGATCGCGAAGGCCGCCCCCGCGAAGGCGCCGAGCAGCAGCAGAAGCGTCGCGAAGTCCCCGGAAATCCGGAACATCTCACCGACCAGGGGCACGCTGGCGGCGGAGACCCCAAGCGAGATCAGAAATTTGACGCCGAAGGCCGTGCCGCGCCAGGCCGGGGGGGTATAGCGCGCGAACAGGCTGTTCTCGGCCGGGACCCCCGTGGTGTTGCCCAGGACCATGATGGCCGCCACCGGCAGTAGCAGCGGGCCAGCCAGCGAGGCGGCGATGATCAGGAACGGCACCTGCACCGCCCAGCACACCGCATAGACCCGTCTGGTATCGTAGCGGTCCGCCAGCCAGCCGCCGAGGATCTGAGCCGCCGCCGAGAACAGGTAGATCCCGGAGACCAGTCCGCCGATCGCCGCCGGGCTTTGCACAAGGTCGCTCAGCCGGGTGTCGAACAGTTTCGGCATCGCGAAGGTCGTCGCCTGATAGATCATGCCGGACAGCGCGATGGTGAACAGCAGCACGATCACCGCGCGCATCATGTCGCCACGGCTGGATTCTGCGGTTGCCGTATGGGCCGCCACCCGGGTGTCGACCAGCAGGCCACGCAGGATGCAGACCAGCAGCACGAGGCCGACTCCGACGCAGACGGTGCCCGGCACGAAGAACGCCCATCGCCAGTCGAACAGGGTCGCCAAGGTTCCAGCGACTGCGGCACCGCCTGCGGTGCCGAGGGAGCCGAACACCCCGTTGATCCCCAGCGCCCGCCCGCGATTGGCCGGATTGCGGGTGACCCAGGCGATCCCGACCGGATGATAGATCGACGCGAACAGACCCATGGCCGCGATCCCGAGCCCGATCTGAAGCGGCGTCTCGGAGAACCCGGTCGCGACACAGGCAGCGCCGGTGCCGAGGAAGAACACCGCCATCATGCCGGGCGCGCTCCAGCGGTCGGCCAGCCACCCGGCCGGCACTGCCCCAGCGCCGAACAGGATCTGGCCGATCAGCATCAGGGCGATCAGCTCGTCGAACGGCAGGTCCCAGGCCACCTCAAGCGACAGCACCACCGTCGGGAAAAGCAGCATCAGCAGATGCGAGAAACTGTGCCCGATGCACGAGAACGCCAGCGCCAGCCGCGCCGAAAGGCGCTCCACCAGATCCAGATCCGTTCCGTCGGTCATGGCGTTTCCTCAGTTTTGAGGAGCACCATCCCACTTCCCGCCGGGCGCCGACAAGTCTCTGATTTCGCGAAGCACCCTTCCGAATTTCGCGCAATTGCCCGCAGAGACCGGCATCGCCGATCGGAACCAAATCTAGTCGGCGGGGCTGCTCAGCGAGATCGCCACGGTATCGCCCGGAGCCGGCTCGACCGGTGCGGGCCATAGATAATTCCAACCGACGTAACCGGCCCCGCCCCAGAGCGCGAAATGAAACGGCAGATGAGCAAGCCACACCGCCGCCAGCGTCGCCCCGGTGGCTCCGGTGGCGGCACCGACGCCCGCATAGACGCCGACCCCGATCGCAACGGCGGACGTCCCTCCGACAATCAGGGCGGTCTGCTCGGAAATGTGATTGCGCTCAAGCGTCTCGACCCACGACTGCGGCAGAACACCGACGCGTCCTACATCCGGATCGTGGACCGCACCGGTCGGGTCGGCTCTGGCTGGCACAGCGCCGAGTACCAGAACCAGCAAAATAAAGAACGCTACAGCCGATCGCATCTGACCTCCTCGAAACACAGCAAAGCGCGGGCTGGGCCGATATGTTAGCATCTCGCTGCCGCTAGATCTCGAAATTGACGACCCGACCGCAGAATCCTCAACTTTACCTTGGTCAGGACGTTCGCCAGTTTGTGGGATAGACTTCGTTGGGGAAATTGGTTGGGGAGCACATGATGGTCGGACACGGCGGGGCCATGGGGAACGGGCGGATCGGTCCATCGGGCGTGCCCGCGAACGCCAACACCCATCCCGAGGACAGCATCCTTGCCTGGCTTGCCCGCGGGATCGACCAGCCCGGCGGCAAGCTCCCCTTATTCGATTCCGACGGCCAAGCCGTCGACCCCGGACTGGTCCATATGTCCATAGCGCAGGGATGGGCGGAACCCTGGTTCAGAAACCCGCTGAAGCCCGACTGGCTGGTCTGCAAACTGACCGAAGCGGGGCGAGACATGGCCGCCCGGTTCATGGACCCGTCCTGAACCGCGGCCGACTGGACAACGCATGGCCAGCAAGGCCATGATTGCCCTCGATTTGTGCGGGGAACCACCATGACGCTTGAAGACTATCTCACGGTCATCGCAGGCAGCACGCTGGCGGACTGGCGCAGCACTCTGCTGCCGACGTTCATGTATCGGGTGGTCCCGGTCCGGGGAGGCAGCGGTCCGGATTTCGAACTCCAGGAACACACCACCATGCTGACCTACACCAAAGACGTGCGGTTCGGCATGGCCTGGGGTCTGGTGGCGGACAAGAACTACAATGAAGACTGGGTTCAGAAGCTGCCGAACAAGCGGGCCCAGGGCATTCTGCTGGACTTCATGTTCAACGGATCAGTGGTGTTCCGTGACATGCTGGTGGCGGCTGACGGCTGGCGCTGCATTCTGCCCCAGCCGATGGACGAGACCGGCCCGCCGTTCCGCGTTCCCGAACGCCGCGCGCGGATCGCACGATTGGCGCACCAGTTGGTTGGACCGGATACCAATTTCGACGCCTATTTCAAACGCGTGGGCATGCAACTGGTCAAACAGCCCTGGCCGGTCTAGGGCTGCTGTTTCTGAAGAATTCATTGGCTTCGTCAGGCGCTTCTGACCGGGCCGCCGATCAGTCCTTGTAGTCGGCTTCGTCCTTCTCGAGCAGACGCTTCAGCGCTTCGAAATGGCGGACCGCCTGGGCGCGCTCGCTGGGCTGGCTCATCTGATCGTGGGTCATCTGGGCCACGTCCTGGGAAATCCGGCGCATCGGCCGTCCCGTCGACATGGCGATCACCTGGGCCTGACAGGCACGCTCCAGATAGTAGAGGTTGTCATAGGCAGCCGCCACCGTCTCGCCGACAACCACGACACCGTGATTGGCCAGGAACGCCACCTTCTTGCCGCCCTGAAGCGCCTTCGCGATCCGCTCGCCCTCGGAATCGTCGAGCGCGAGACCGTTGTAGTCGTCGTCATAGGCGATGTCGTTGTAGAACTTGAGCGACGTCTGCAAGGTCGGCTCAAGGCGTCCGTCCTCCAGCATGGTCAGCGCGGTGGCGTAGGGCATGTGCGTGTGCAGCACCACCTTCGCCTCCGGAACCTTCCGGTGAATATGATAATGGATGAAGAACGCGGTGGGCTCCGGGGGCTCCTTGCCGTTGACCGCCTTGCCGTCGGCATCGACCTCGACCAGGTCGCTGGCCCGTACTTCGGACCAGTGATAGCCGTGTGGATTGATCAGGAACCGGTCGTCCTCGCCGGGAATGACGGCCGAGAAATGGTTGCAGATTCCCTCATGAAACCCCATCCGGACCGCCCAGCGCAGGGCTGCAGCCAGATCGATCTTGGTCTGGGCGCGGGCATCGATCTCGGTATTCCGATTGACGGCGGTGACGGACATGGCAGGCCTCCTCCCCTTGCTTTCAAGCATATCGCGCCGGGCCTGGCGCCTCGGTCTCTTGGGGGATAGGCTTGGGACGGGCCCGTTTGGATATGGTCGGAGCGGCGGGATTCGAACCCACGACCCCCACACCCCCAGTGTGGTGCGCTACCAGGCTGCGCTACGCTCCGACAGCGCGGACTATAGGCGATGACTTCCGGCGGGACAACGCTTTGAAAGACGGTTTGTGCGTTTCAGCGACGCGCATCCGCCAAGAGCCTTTTGAGCGCCTTCAGGTCCTTCAGAACGTCGTTCAGGCGGCCGCGCGCACTGTCGTCGAGTTCGATGTCGGCCGCCGGGTCCGCAGCCGCCCCCCGAGGCACCTCATTCCGACGCGTGGCCTCGCCGATGACTGGCGCGCTGTCGTTCGACGCTTCGCCCTTTGGGGCCGCGGGGGTCTCTTGTCGGGCGGCGGAGTCCGGGTTTCCGCCCTTTCGGGGACTGGTGGCATGAGCCGCCCGCGCCGCCTCGCCGGCCGTCGGCATCCGAACGGCACCGTCGCGCAGAAGCTTCTGGACACCCTTGATGGTGTAACCCTCGCGGTACAGAAGTTCCCGGATTCGCTCCAGCAGGGCAACGTCTTCCGGCCGATAATACCGCCGGCCACCGCCCCGTTTCAGCGGGCGGACCTGGCTGAATTTCGACTCCCAGAACCGAAGCACGTGCGGTGGGACCTCAAGATCAACAGCAACTTCGCTGATCGTCCGAAATGCCGCCGCCGACTTGCCGTTTCGACGCGGCTGCTGTGACTGATCCAGTTCGGCCATGACCCGTTCCACCTCTTGTCGCGCATTTTGCGCCGTCACCGCGATATCTTATCGCTACGAATAACCCCAAGGCCGCTCGCGCGGCGCCGCCGGAAACTCCGGTCTATCCGTTGCCCAGCTTGGCGTTGATCCGGTTTTTCAGAACATGGGAGGGACGGAACACCAAAACCCGGCGCGGGAGAATAGGAACCTCTTCCCCGGTCTTGGGATTTCGGCCAACCCGCTGCCCCTTCTGGCGCACAGAAAAACTTCCGAAAGACGAGATCTTCACCATCTCGTCCCGTGCCAAGGCGTCGATCATCTCATCCAAAACCGACTCGACCAAATCAGCCGATTCGTTTCGGGAGAGCCCTACTTCCTGATACACAGATTCACTTAATTGCGCACGCGTCACCGTATGATCGGTCATGAGCACCCCCTAGTTGCGTCATGAGGGTACCCCTAACCGAAACTCGGGTCAATTAATTCGGCAATTTCAGGCAATTGGGGCCGGTTCCTCGCGCATTGCCTTCGCCTGCCCTTGATTTCCGGCGGTTGGCAAGCCGATCCGCACCAATCCGGCTCCCCAGGCGAGGCCCCCTCCGATCGCTTCCATCAGGACCAAATCACCGGATTTCACACGGCCGTCACGCGCCGCCTGATCAAGGGCCAGTGGGATGGATGCCGCCGAGGTGTTCGCGTGTTTCTCGATCGAACAGACCACCCGGGTCATCGGCAGCCCCATGCGCTTGGCCATCGCTTCGATAATCCGTCGGTTGGCCTGATGCGGGATCAGCCAGTCGACCTGATCCGAGGTCATACCATTGGCGGTCAAGGCTTCGTCGATGACATTCGACAGTTTGGAAACGGCGTGCCGGAAGACTTCCTTGCCTTCCATACGAACATGCCCGACCGTCCCGGATGAGGACGGTCCGCCGTCGACATAAAGGATGTCGCGCGCGCTTCCGTCGCTATGAAGATGGGTTGACAAAACGCCCCAAGCCGTTGATGCGCCTTCAACATCTTCCGATCTCAGCACGACCGCACCCGCCCCGTCTCCGAACAGGACGCAGGTCGACCGATCCTCCCAGTCCAGCAGCCTGGAAAAGGTTTCCGCCCCAATCACCAGCGCGGTGCGCCCCTGCCCGGCTTTCAAGAAATTGTCGGCGGTTGCGAGCGCGTAGACGAAACCGGCGCAGACCGCCTGGATGTCGAAGGCGAACCCGCGGGTCATGCCAAGGGCATGCTGAACCTTCGTCGCCGTCGAGGGAAAGGTGTCGTCCGGCGTCGTGGTCGCGACCACGATCAGGTCCAGCTCGGAAACCGGAACGCCGGCCCGCTCCAGGGCGCCGCGCGCCGCGTTGGTCGCCAGCGCGCTGGTCATCTCCCCGTCGGCAGCGATATGGCGTTGTCCGATCCCTGTCCGCTGTCGGATCCAGTCGTCGGACGTTTCCATCCGCTGGGCGAGTTCGTCGTTGGTGACCACGCGGGCCGGAAGATAGGATCCGGTCCCTATCAGAAGTGAACGTTTCATCATGCTGTCGCAACCACTGTCGGTTCCGCCGGGCCGTCATCGGCAGGGCGCTCCTCGGTGTTCTTCAATTTCAACTCCGCCAGATCGAGCTTCACCTGCTCAATAAAGTCGTATTGG
This sequence comes from Alphaproteobacteria bacterium, assembly GCA_024742605.1. Lineage (GTDB taxonomy): Bacteria > Pseudomonadota > Alphaproteobacteria > Thalassobaculales > Thalassobaculaceae > JANSYC01. The sequence goes on from JANSYC010000022.1 coordinate 45,634, forward strand.
GCCATATCCGCCGCAACACCGATCGCGTTCGCGAAACCCAGCGCATCGGTGCCGCCATGGCTTTTCACGGTGATCCCGTTCAGGCCGAGGAACACGGCACCATTGTACCGCCTCGGGTCCATCCGTTGACGCAATTGTCCGACGGCGTTCCGCGCCAGGAGGTAGCCGATCTTGGAAATCAGCGATGAGCGGAATGCGTCCCGCAGAAACTGTCCGGTGAGCCGGGCGGTGCCCTCGGCGGTTTTCAAGGCGATATTCCCGGAGAAACCATCGGTCACGATCACGTCGACCGTGCCGGCTGCGATATCGTCGCCCTCAATGAATCCGTGAAAATCGAAAGACAATTTGTCCAGCTTACGCAGGGTCGCGGCCGCGTCCCGGAGCGACTCGGAGCCCTTCTGTTCTTCCGATCCGACGTTCAGCAGGCCGACCAGAGGACGTTCCAGGCCAAGAACAGTGCGGGCGAAGATCTCGCCCATCAGGGCGAACTCGACCAGATTACGTGCATCGCACTCGATATTGGCACCGAGATCGAGCATGGCGCTTTCGCCGCGACGCGTGGGAAAGAAGCTTGCGATCGCCGGCCGATCGATCCCCACCACCGTCCGCAAAAGCAGCTTGGCAATCGCCATCAGTGCGCCGGTGTTGCCGGCGGAGACCACGCAGGTGGCTTTGCCGCTCTTGACCTGCTCGATCGCCACCCACATGGAGGAGCCTTTGCCGGACCGGAACGCGACCGAGGGTTTCTCATCGGACGCGATCGCCTTGTCGGTATGCAGAATCTCCGGGTTGGACTTCGCCAGCCGCTTGGTCTTGGACAAGGCGGCAGTGATCCGCGCCTCATCCCCCACCAGGATGAAGGAGAGATCCGGCGCTCGCTCCAGCGCCACGTCCGCCCCGTGGACGACAACCTCGGGGCCTTTATCTCCCCCCATGGCATCCAACGCGATGGTCAAACCGGAAGCCACCCGCTCCGTCTCCTTGGTCGTTTAGATCGGCTTTGATCCTACCCGCAACGCCGCCGATCATGGTATGTCGGCGCATGCGATGATTGGTCAGGTTTTAGGCTTGTTTTAGGGTTGTCCACAAGAAGGTTACGATTTTTTGACATTCCGGCCTTGCGCCATCCGCTGCTTAAGCTCGGCCAGGCTGGCGAATGGCAGCACCTTTCCGTCTTGATCCTCTTCCCTCTCCAGACCCACTGATACCACAGGAACCGCGTCTGCATCGACCTCCCCCGGCAGATCCGACGCTCGGGGATAGGGATCGAGCGCCAGGGAGAGCGCCTGGGCCGCAATCTCGCCGATGTCGAGGACGCCGTCCACCAAAGGCTCCGGCTCATCGGCAATCGGATCCAGGTCAACCGCGTCGAGCCCACGGTGGCCCATCTCCCCGCCTTCGTCACTCCCCGCCTCGACGAACAATTCGGCGATTTCGGTTTCGACATGGGCGGGAATCGGCTCCAGGGTCACAACACATTCCTGGATCAGGTCAGACCGGATCGTACCGGCCACTTCGATCCAGCCGGTATCGGCCCTCCGGCGCACGCGCAGTTCGGCCTCGAAGCTGCTCATCCCCAACAATCCGAACCTGGACGCCAGAGCCGCCCGGACGTCCTCCGAGGGGTTCAGCTTAATGGTCTGCGGGCGCGGCCCCAATCTGTCGAGCCGAACCACGTGGGACAGTTCCCCGCCGGTCTCCTTGTCCGTCATGCTGTCGACTCGTCAATTCGCCCAGGTCCAAGCGTTTCGTTGGCCTCAGGCTCGACGAACCGGACCCGTCCGGAGATCAGATCGGAAACGGGCTGCTCGGCCAAGGCGTCGACCTGCCGCTCGACGTAGACGGCCATTGCCATCGCTTGAGTTTCCGACATCTGACCGCCGCCGGAAACGTTGCGCGCCAGGGCATCGGCCAGAGCCGTCCTGTCGCCGGAGCTCAGCGCCGCCTCATAGCTTCCGACTCGGCCGTAGAATGCCGCGCCCATCTGCTTGACCTTCTTGCCCACGCTCATGTCGCCGACACCAATCGCGCGCAGCGACCGGTCCATATCGTGGAACATCGCATCGAACAGCGCCTGGGCAACCGCAGCACCGCTCTTGTCCTGTCCTAGCCGCCGCAGAACCAAGTGCATGTGCAGCACCACGGCCTCGAAGCGGCCATCGATATCGTCGGCAACGCCTAACTCCACATAGAGATGCGGATGGCGCGCCTGGGCCACAATTGCGGTATAAAGAGCTTCGGCCGCCGCCTTGTCGGCGCCGGGGGATAGAAACCTGCTCTTGAAAAGACGCTGGAAAACCATTTCTCTCCCATGGGCCGTCCTCGGACGGCGAAACCGTAAATTGGTTGGGACCTCAAGTGACCCCGTTCGTAAACCGCCTGCGCGCCGTCGGCCCGCACTTGAAAGACACCGTCGGTGATATGGTCTCCCGGGCGGCGTCGGCAATCGCTGTGCTTCTGGTCCTTGTCGTATTCGGCGCCTCGGCATGTTCTCCGCAGATCCGCACCCATGGGAACATGGTCGATCCGGACGCGTTGGCCAAGATCAATCCCGGCAGCAGCACCACCGGCGAGGTTCTCAGCCTGTTGGGCTCTCCTTCCAGCGAGGCGAATTTCGGTCAACGCACATGGTACTACATCGGCCAGCGCACCGAACGACAGGCGTTTCTGAAGCCTGAGATCATTGAACGCAAGGTCGTCTACGTGGATTTCGACCAATCTGGCCTGGTCGACACCATCGGCTCCCTCGATCTGGAGGACGGCAAGAAGCTGGCCTTCATCACGCGGGAAACCCCGACCGCCGGCCAGAAGGTCACGCTGATCAAGCAGCTTCTGGGCAATATCGGACGCTTCAACCCGGAGGAATGAGGAAACGGCCTCGGCCGCCCCTCACCGAACCGATTATCCCTCGACTCAATAGCCCGGCGGCGGCGTGAAGCCCCCCAGCTCGCGCTCCATCATCGCCGCGAAGGCGATGCTGCGCTTGTCGTGACCGTGCGGGGCGACGATCTGCAGGCCGCAGGGCAGCCCGTTGCCGCAGACGCCGGCCGGGGCAACCGTACTCGGCAGGTAGGTGACGCCGCTGATCCCAGCCCAGAACATCTGATCGAGCACGGATTCCGGCTTGCCGTTGATCGGGATCACCCGGTCCTTGCGGTCGCCCTTCTGGTCGTGTTTGAACGCGGTCGAGGCCGCCGTCGGACAGAGCAGCAGGTCGTACTCCTGGAAGAAGGTCGCCCAGGCCTCCCGGTAATGGGCGCGGCGCTCGTTGTCCTTCAGCCACTCCCGATGCCGCGTGGTCGTGCCTTTGGCCTGCAGGGCGCTGTAGCTGTAGTCGGTATCCGACACCGCAGCGGCCTCCGCAAGCATCGCGTCGAAGACCGCCGGCGGGGTTCGTCCTCCCGTCGCGGCCCGCAGGAGCCGGATGTAAGTCGCGTGGTATTCGGCGTTGTCGAAGGCCGGCCGTGCCGTGTCGTCGACCTGCAGACCGAGCCTGGCAAGCGCGTCGACCGCCCCCTGAAGCTGTGCGGTCATCACATCGTCCTGTGCGCAGATGGGGTCGGTCAGCATGACGGCGACCTTGAAGTCCGACGCCCTGGTCTTGTTACAGGCCGGCAGTTCCACCTTCCAGCAGTTGGCGTCCGGGCCGGCCGGGCCGACCATCGCGTCGAGCGCGACCTCCCGATCCTTGGCGGAGCGGGCCAGCGGGCCGACCACCGAGATGTCCGCCGGCGCCATGACACCGGGCAAGGCGTGGCCGCGCGGAGAGACGATCCCGTAGGTCGGCTTGTGGCCGAAGACGCCGCAGTAATGCGCCGGATTGCGGATCGAGGCCCCGATGTCGGAGCCGCTTTCGATGGCGCTCATCCCGGTCGCCAGGGCCACGGCGGAGCCGCCGGACGAACCGCCGGGCGTGCGGGACTTGTCCCAGGGATTGTTGGTCGAGCCGTAGACCGGGTTGAAGCTCTGCCAGTCGGCCAGCATCACCGGTACGTTGGTCTTGCCGAACAGGGTGACCCCGGCACCCTTCATCCGCTCGACCGCCACGCAGTCCCTGGCGGCGATGGAGCCCGCATGCTCCTCAAGCCCCCAGCAGGTCGGCAGTCCCTCGATATCGTAGCTTTCCTTGATGGTCATCGGCACGCCGTGCAGCGGCCCCCAGACGTCGCCTTTGGCCAGAGCGGCGTCCGCCGCGTCGGCACGGGTGCGGGCGCGCTCGAAATCGCGCACCGGCACCGCATTGAGATCACCGTCATACTTTTCGACCCGCTCCAGGCAATGATCCAGCAGCTCCCGGCAGCCGATCTGCCTGTCCTGGATCATGGTTGCCAGTTCGGTGGCGGTTTTGAACGCGATGTCGGTCATGACGAGGTCTCCGTGGACACGCTCCGCCGCGCCTTCAGCTCGGGCACGGTCCAGAACAGGGTGATACCGATGAGAATAAAGCCGGACGAAACCAAGAAGCCCACATCGTAGCCTCCGGTGGCATCGTGAAGGAAGCCCGCAAGCCAGGACCCCGCCGCGGCGCCGAGCCCCTGTCCGGTCGTGATGGTGCCGTAGATGGTGCCGAGCCCCCGCCCGCTGAACAGGGTTGCCGAAACCGTCGCCACGATCGGGCCCCGCGCGCCCATGCTGATTCCGAAGAACAGCACGAACACCGCCACGAACAGGACCGACAGGTGGGCCTGGATCAGAAACAGCGCACCGATCCCGATCAGGGTGCACATATAGCTGATCGTCGCGGTGACCCGGTTGCCGAACCGGTCGGCGGCGGTGCCGGTGACCAGCATGCCGACAATCGACAGCATGCCGGTGAAGCCGAATGCCGACGCGGCCTCGATGGGCGGCATCCCCTGCTCCACCAGATAGGCCACCGACTGCAGGCTGATCGCGAACACCCCGACCGCCGTCACGAAGAACACGAAGAACAGGGCCCAGAAGGCCCGCGAACGGATCGCTGAGCCCAGGACCGGCGCCTCCGGCATGCCGATACCGGATTTGCGTTCGACGCGGCCTTTGCGGATGGCCGACCACGGCAGCAGGACGACCGGCAGCACCAGAACCAGCACCGCGCCCCCGAGCCAGAGATATCCGTCCCGCCATCCCTGCCCGTCGATCAGGACCTGCGACAGCGGCGCAAGTGCAAGGGTCCCGGTGCCCAATCCGGCCGAGACCACAGCCATCGCGGTCGCCAGATTGCGGTCGAACCAGCGGGCAACCAGGGCCGAGGCCGGGATCATCCCGACGGAGGCGACGCCGAACCCGGTCATCACCCCCAGACAGATATAGAACTGCCAGAGCTCGGTGGCGTGGCTTGCCAGGGCGTAGCCGAGCCCGAGGCTGGACAGCCCGCAGATGTAGAGCGCACGCGGACCCAGCCGATCGAACATCAGCCCCACGAACGGGGAGGACAGCCCGTTGACCGCCATGAACAGGGAATAGATCGAGGTCAGCGTGCCCCGCTCCCATCCGGTTTCGTGTCCGATCGGCAGCAGGAAAACCGCGAAGGTCTCGCCCATACCACGGGCCAGCGCGTTCATCAGAAAGCACAGGATTAGAACGCCCAGGGCAGCGAGACCTCCCGCAACGGCAGGATGCCTTGATCTGTCCGGATCAGTCACCCTCGAACGTGTAGCGGAAGTCGCAATGGCTCGCCCCGCTCATCAGGGTTTGGCTGCGTTCGAGCTTCAGCTTGGGATTGAAGCCGGTACAGAACGCGCCGTCCCGGTTGCAGGATAGGAGATGTCCGATGTCGCCAAGGCCCATCGCCTTGTACATCTCGGAATATTTGCAGCGGACGATGTTGAAATCGAAGCTGGTTTCGGTCCGGTCGATCACCTCGATTTCCAGAGCGCCGCTTGCGGTCCAGTACTTCATGATGTCGACGAACCCGTCCAGATCGGACTCGACGTCGTCCCGTTGGGCGAAGCTCTGAGCCTGGGCGACCGCCGCCTTCTCGATCGCATTGCCGAGGATCTGATCGGCCTTCTCCTTGCCGAGTTGGGCGACCATCTCCGCATGGATCGGCTTGATGACCTCCGCCTCGATTCGGCGCTGCTCAAGAATCGGGAGCTGTTTTGGGGTTTCGTCCGTCACCGCAAGATCTCCTTATCGCGCGCTGTAGCCGCCGTCGAGCAGCAGGTCGGCGCCGGTCATGAAGCTGGACTCCTCGCTCGCGAGGAACACCGCCCCCTTGGCCATTTCTTCGGGACGGCCCAGCCGGCCCAGTGGATGCATGGTCTGGCCCCAGCCCTTTTCGGCCCCTTCGGGCGAGCCATAGCGGCCGAACAGCCGCTCCGTCGCCGTGCCGCCGGGTGACAGGGTGTTCACGCGGATATTATCGTCCGCATGGTCGAGGGCCATGGTCTTGGCGAGCTGGATCAGCGCCCCTTTGGTCGTGCAGTAGGCGGCACTGCCGGCATTGCCGACCCGTCCCATCTGGGACGCGGTCAGGATGATCGAGCCGCCGCCGTTCCGCTTGAGATGCGGCAGACCGTGCTTGCAGAGGTGAAAGGCCCCGGTGAGATTGACTGCGAGGGCCTGGGTCCAGTCGCTTTCTTCCAGATCCTCAATCGTCGCTGCTGGCGTCAGGGTGGCCGCGTTGCCGACCAGGATGTCCAGATGCCCGAACGCCTCCGCCGCCGCATCCACCACATCGCGGACATTGTCGAAAGACCGCACATCGCAATAGCCGCCTCCGGCCTCGGCACCGGTTTCCCGCAGGGCTTCCGCGAGGTCCTCGGCCTCGCCGCCGTGCAGGTCCGCGACCCAGACCGCAGCGCCCTCTGCGGCATAGGCCTCACAGATCGCCTTGCCGATGCCGCGCGCACCGCCGGTGATGATTGCCGCCCGGCCTGCCAGTCTGCCCAGTCCACTTGCCTTGGCCATATCGGCCTCCTTAGGTCTCGGGTGCAGCCGTTATGATTCCGCCATGGGTCGACCGCGGGTCCCGGAGGCTCCAGCGCCCAGCCTCCACGGTGTGAAAAAACTCGTCCAGCAACTGATTGAACAGGGCCGGCTCCTCGATATTCATCGTATGCCCGGTCCTCGGCAGCATCGCATGGGCCGAGGACGGGATCATCTTCTTCATCAGCAGACCCGGTTCCAGACAGGGGTCGTCCTCGTCGCCGTTCACGATCAGGGTCGGAACAGTCAGCGCCTGCATCTTGTCGGTCAGGTCGTATAGCGACGGCCTGCGCGCCTGGACACCCCGCATGGTGTTCGCCGAGCCGAGGGTCGAATGTTCCCGCAGCTGCTGCTCGAACTCCGCCCAGCCACGGGGATCCTTGTTCTGGAACTGCACCCGCGTCGGACCGCGCGCATAGGTCTTGCCGACCGAGTCCATGCCTTCCTTGGCGATCCGGTCCGCCGTCGCCTCGGTCTCGGCCCGGAACTGGTCCCGCTTGCCCGGCTCGGCACCGTAACCACACCCGGCCACGGTGAGCGACAGCGCTCGATCCGGGTACTCGAAGCCGAAATGCAACGCCGCGAACCCCCCCATGGACAGGCCGACCACATGGGCCTCGTCGATCCCAAGGGCGTCCATCACGGCGCGGATATCGTCACGCGCCCGATCCTGGGAATAGGCCGCGGGATCTTCCGGAACGTCCGATGGCGGATATCCCCGCGCCGCATAGCTCACACAGCGGTACCGCCGCGCGAAGTGGCGCATCTGCGGCTCCCAGGACCGGTGATCCCCGGCATATTCGTGCACGAAGACGATCGGCATGCCTTCGCCAACCTCTTCGACATAGAGCTTGACGCCGTCGTCGGTGGTGATGTGACCCATCGAGAAGCTCCTTCGTCGAAAGACCGTGCGATCAGTAGAAAAGGCTGGGCAGCCACAAGGCGATGTCCGGGAAGGCCACGAGCAACGCGATCATGACGAACATGGTCAGCACGAAGGGAATGATGCCAACCATGATGTCGTTCATAGATCCGCGCCCACGGACACCCTGGACAACGTAGAGGTTAACCCCGATCGGCGGCGTGATCAGTGCCGTTTCCAGCATGACCATCAAGAGAATTCCGAACCAAACCGGATCGTAGCCAAGTCCGACGATGATCGGCGTGATAATGGGCGCGGTGGTGATCAGCATGGACAGCGTTTCCATGAAGCAGCCCAGGATCAAATAGAAGACAATGATTGCCATCAAGGTCTGGAACGGGGTGATTCCCAGGCTGCTGATGAACGTCGCCAGCGCTTGGGTCAGGCCGATGAATCCGAGGACGAAGTTCAGGAAAATCGCCGCCAGGATGATCAGCATGACCATCGCGGTTGTCTTCATCGTGCCTTCGATCGCCTCGCGGAGCATGTTCAGCGAGAGCTTCCCATAGCCCCAGGCCAGAGCAAGGGCGGCGACCACCCCGAGGGAGGCCGCCTCCGTCGGCGTCGCCAGTCCGGCGTAAATCGAACCGACCACGACCATGAAAATGCCGAGCGGCGGCAGCAGATCCGGCAGCACCCGCATCCGGTCGCTCCAGCTGGTATCCACCGGCGTGCCGCCCCAGGAGCGTCTGTAGATACAGAACAGCACCACCGTGACCATGAACAGCACGGCCAGCAGGAGCCCTGGTATGAAGCCCGCCAGATAGAGCTCGGGCACGCTGGTATCTGTCAGCAACCCGTAGACGATCAGGTTGATGGACGGCGGAATCAGGATTCCCAGCGTCCCGCCCGCGGCCAGAGTTCCAAGGAATATGCGCTCGTTGTAACCGCGCTTCTGGATCTCGGGGATGGCAACGGTGCCGACGGTGGCAGCGGTCGCAACGCTCGACCCGGACGTGGCCGCGAACAGCGCGCACGATCCGATATTGGAGTGCATCAGCCCGCCCGGAAGCCAAGACAGCCACTGCACCATGGCGTTGTACATCCGCTCCGCGATCCCGGCGCGCAGCAGGATCTCGCCCAACAGCACGAACATCGGGATCGCGACCAGCAGAAATTCGATCGACGTTTGCCAGAGGTTCTCCCCAAGCGCCAGCCAGAGAAATCCGCGGCCGTAAAGCTGGTCGAGGGTCAGTCCCAGGATTCCGAGGGCCGCGGCGATCGGAACTGCAAGAGCGATCAGGACGACCAAAACGAGGATTGTGATGGCGAGCATCATGGACTTGGTCGATCCTTAACCGTGTGAAGAGGATTGGGAGGACGATCCGCCGGAGGCCAGGCTTTCCTGAGTCTCCTCGTCGATCGTGCGCGCTCCCGACAGTTCCCGAACTCCGGCGTCATCGCCCCGCGCCAAACGGGCCAGCGACATGATGACGATCAGCAGCAAGGTCAGGCACAGCAGCAGCAACCCGGCGAACCAGAGGGTCTGCGGAATCGCGACCGGGGTCTGCAGCGGGGTGATGGACTTGGTCCAGAACTTGTAGCTGTCCTCCAGCATCAGCCAGACCCGCCAGGTGAGCGGGAAGATGAACACCCCAAGGAGCATAAGCCCGAAAATATCGAGCAGGGACCGAAAGCGCTCTCCCACCAGGAGATACAGCGCGTCAATCCGAACGTTCGTGCGTGAAATCAATGCATAGGGCAGTGCCCAAGCGGTCGAGATCGCGAAAACGTAACCCGACATCTCGTCGGCTCCGCCCAGGGTGATCCCGACAAGGTCCCGCAGGAGCACGTCCACGGTCACCATGAACGCCGACAGGATCAGAAGGCTCCCACCAATCCAGACCGCGACCCGCGCGACGGACGTGTTGATCGCCAGAAGTTTTTCCATGAGGTCTTCATCCCGAAGTCGTCGAACGAGACGGGCGACCGGCCCGGCGCTCGAAACGCACCGGACCGGTCAGGATATATCGGCGTCTAAGCCGATCAGTTCGGCATTGGCGCAGTCACGCCGGCAACCGCACCGATGGTCGCGTTCCAATTGGTGACGCACTCGGCACCGCACCGCTCGGCAAACCGCTTGAGGACGATCTCCTCCAGAACCTGCTTGCGCTTGGCATCGTCGGCGGCCGACGGGACCACCTTCTTCATGCCGCCGACATCACCGATCGGGCACGGGCCTTCGGTGTTGCAGGCGATACCCGTCTGGTCCTGATCGATGTTGAGCTGCCAGGTCTTGGCTTCCCAGTCGCTCATCTGCGCTTCCATGAACGCCTTGGTCTCGTCGTTCAGGCTGTTCCATTTCTTCAGGTTCATCGCCGCGAAGGTCGCGGTGTAACCAACGCTCATCAGATAGGCGTGGTTGGCGACCTGCCACCACTTGGCCTGATAGGCCGGCATCGTGCCGGTGATGCCACAATCCACGACCTTCTTCTCGAGGCCCGGAACAACCTCGGCAAACGCGATGGTGACGGAGGTGCCGCCCATACCTTCGACGAAATCACCCATGGAGGTGGTGTAGACGCGGATCTTCTTACCTTCCAGATCGGCTGCCGAATTCACGTCGGCGTTGCACCACAGCATCTGGCTGGGGAACGGATAGACGGCCAACAACTTGGCGCCATAGGTTTCTTCGAACTGTTTGGCGAGGGTCGGACGATAGGCCGCGAACGCTGCCTTTGCGTCGTCCCAGTTCTGGATCACACCGGCCAGATCAACGCCCTCGGCGACCGGATCCTCACCGGCGATGTAGCCGACGACGCCGTGCGCCACGTCGAACACGCCGATCTTGAGGAGCCGCATCACCTCAAAGCCCTTGATGCCCAACTCGGTCTGCGGCAGGGCGTCGGCCGTGATCTTACCGCCGGAAGCTTCCGGCATCGTCTTGTCCCACAACGGTCCCTCGGCTTCCTTCCAGTTCGAAAGGTTGCCCCAAGTACCGACAACCTTCAGGTTCAGCGTGTTCAGCTCGGCCGAAGCCGGAGCTGCCATCACGCCGGTCGCCAGCATGGCGGTCGCCGCAATCGTCAACGCAGTCTTGCGCATCGTGAAGTCCCTCCTCGTGAAGCCAGCGTGCCCTTTGGCGGACACACTTCCCAAAATTCTTTCATCAGAGGCCCTTTCGTTAGGCCCCTTTCATGAGCGCGCCAGTGAACACGATGCTGCGCTGTAGGTCAAAGGGCTGAAGATCAAGGAGATACGGAGTGCCGTCGTCGGCGGCTCACGATGACGGCCAGTCCCGCTGCCATCAGGGCCGATCCCACGAACGAGACCACCACAGCCACCGTTGCCGGCAGCGGCCCCGTCAGCAGATGCAGAGCCAGGACGAAGCTCGCATAGACCACCAGGGAGGGCTGCGCCGCGTTCAGGGTGGCGGCGCCGAAGGTGCGCCCGTAATGGCCGTAGAGCATCCAGGCCGATGCAAGCAGTGTGGTCGGAAAGCCCAACGCGAACCCGGACCAGACCGGTCCCAACCAGGGACTCGCGGTGGCCACCAGAGCGACCACCAATCCCGCCGCCGCCCCCCGGACCACCAGAAACCTCCATCCGGCGGCGGCGGAGACGCCTTCGGGTTTGCGCAGATCCCGGCGCCGGCAGAGCCAGGCAAACAGCGCTCCCGCCATCACTACGGCAAACGCGAAGGGGATGCTCATCGGTGCCTGGTGCACCAGAAACGTCACCCCAAGCCAACCGGCGATTCCAATTCCGGCCGAAAGCAGATAACCGCCCCAGCGCTCCGCCCAGACCCAGGCCGTGCAGAACACCAGCACCGCGCCGGTCGTCGCGAAGGCGACCAGAGCCCCTTCCCGCACGAACGCGTCCGGAGCGTCGAGCGATACGAAGAAGAAGCCCGGACCCGCGTTGAACGGCAGGGTGATCAGCACGCTGGTCAGAACCGGGCCAACCCGCTGGGCGATCCGCCCGGCGACGATCACGATCGCGGCCGTGGCCATCGTCTTCCAGAGAATCGAAATCAGCATCGGGGTCATCGGGAAATCACTGCGCCGCGAGAAAGGCGAGTAGGGTCCGCGCGAACTCCGCCTTCGCGTCCCGCCCGGTGACCACATGCGCGGCCTGCGGCATCTCATACCCCATCGCACCGGGAATGGCTGCCTGAACCGGGCGGGTCAGGCGCGGGCCAGTAATCCGGTCGATCCCGTTATGGAAGACCAGGGCGGGTGCCCTGATCCGGCCCAGCCGATCCAACGCGTCATGGGCCTTCGCCGCCTCGGTCAGCCGCCGATGGGCCTGCAAATTCCCCCGAAGCTCCTTCCACCCTCCATCGGGGCCGAGCAGCCGGTGCCCGGCCGCCGCGAAGAAGTCGGGCCGGAAACTCTCCACCACGACGAACCGCTGAAAGGCCTCGAACCCTGCCGCCGCATGCATTTCAAGCCAAAGGTCCATCTGGGCAGCGAGATAGGGATCGACCCGCGCCCAGCATCCGGAATTGACCAGCGACCGCACCAGATCCGGGCGCCGGATTGCAACCTCCTGAAAGATGCACGCGCCGATCCCGACGATCCCCACAAAATGGGCCCGTTCGAGTCCGAGATGCGCCGCCAGCGCTATAACATCCTCGGCGTACAACGCGGTGGTTGCCGGGATGGTCGGGTCGTCATCGGAGTCCGCGAGGCCACGGTGATCGAACACGATGACCTGATACCGCTCGGTCAGACCGGCGGGGATATGCCCGATCCCGCCATGACAGAAGGTTCCCCAGCCGCCGGAGATGAACAGCGGCTCACCCTCGCCGTGGATCTCGTAATGCATGTGGTGTTCGTTCAGCAGGGCGGTGGGCATGTTCGAGGTCCGGTGGGTCGAGAGGCAGCGCCACCATAGCGACCCGAACCACCGTCGTCAGCCCAGGGCCTTTTCC
>JANSYC010000060.1 GCA_024742605.1 Alphaproteobacteria bacterium
CGTGGCTCATCACCGCCATGAAGCTCGACTTCGCCGCACTGGCCGCCTGCGCCTGTTCCAGCGCGGCGATCAGAGCGCTGTTCGAATAGACCCGCTCGCGCGCGAACCGGTGCACGGCGACCGACCATATGGCGAAGGCGAAGAACAGGAGCACCGCCCCCAGCCCGAACCAGGGCAGGCTCGACAACGGTCCCGGCCATCCGTCTCGCGGGGCCGCCAAAAGCCGCCAAATGCCTTGAGAGCCCATGATAACGGCCAAAGGAACCGGGTCGGCATCCCGGATGGTCTCATCACCCCAAATGATTTCGTCATTCTGCGGATCGCCATTCCGACCGACGATTGCTAGCCTCATTGTCTTGTCAAAACTGAAAATGCCGACCTCTTCCAGGAACATGTCGAAATCAATCACGGTCGACGCGATCCCCCACAATCGCGGTTCCTCGGAATAATCGGAGCGAAAGTAGATGGGAAATCTGGCGATGAGCCCATACCCGCCTTGAACCAATTTGACCGGGCCAGCCACGACGATCCGATTCTCATCGACCACCTGCTTGACGGCATCCCATTGCTGGGCATTTTCGCGGTAATCGAGCCCCAACGCGCCTCGGTTTTCCTCAAGCGGATGGATATGCGAGATCGTCAGATCGCGGGCCAGCGCGAGGTTTCTGACGTGATCGTCGGCTCCTTCCAGAATGTCCTTGGCGATCAGCTCGAACTCGGCCTGCCCCAGGTCCGGGTTGGCGCGGACATATCCCATCATGCCCCGGATCAATTGCATGTCCCGCGCGATACGCTGCTGCATCTCGACGCGTAGCGGGTTGAGGTTCTCCCGCAGCTCGTTCTGGGCCGCCGCCCGAAGGAATCCGGACATCCCGTAGGTCGCCACAACGGACAGGACTGCGAGGGCGATGGCCACGACAGTCAATCGTCGCAGCAGATCCGCCCGAAGCGCCCGCAGGGCCGGCGCGGCGTGCTCCGACACCAGGGGATCGGCCTGCCGATCTGGAGGCAATCGCTCCCAACCCGTCATGAATCGGTCGCTAGAGACTTTGCGTTGTTCTGATAAACCTTCAAAATCATACCTTTATACATCGAAGACCGAGTTAGAGCCTTGATCCTAACGGGCACCGTATCGAAACCTAGTTAATTCCGAGTAAATCCCAATTGGCGTTTGCATATTTTTGCGGACCGTCGGACCCTTCGATCGAGATCCTTCGCGGAGTCCTATCATGACCGATCGCCCGTTGATCATAGACGGTTGCCAGTATGCCAATTGGTCCGAGAAAATCTTCCGACAGATGGCGGATAGCGGCGTCTCCGCAGTCCATGTGACGATATGCTATCACGAAGATTTCCGCGAAACAGTTGAAAATATGATCGACTGGAATCGCTGGTTCGAGCGCTGGCCTGACCTGATCATCCCGGGCCGGACAGCGGAGGACGTGCGCCGCGCCCATGATACCGGGCGAACCGCGATCGTCTTCGGCTTCCAGAACTGCGCGCCGATCGAGGACGATATTGGTTTGGTCGAGATCTGCCATCAGCTCGGCGCCCGCTTCATGCAGCTGAGCTACAACAACCAGTCCCTCCTCGCCACCGGCTGTTACGAGGCCGAGGACCCGGGCATCACCCGCATGGGCCGGCAGGTCATCAAGGAAATGAACCGGGTCGGGCTCGTCGTCGACATGAGCCATTCGGCCGAACGCTCGACCTTGGAGGCGATCGAAATCTCGGAACGGCCGATCGCCATCACCCATGCCAATCCCGCGGCCTGGCATCCAGCGCTGCGCAACAAATCGGATACCGTTCTGACAGCCCTCGCTGAGAGCGGCGGGATGCTCGGCTTCTCGATGTATCCCCATCATCTGAAAGGCAAATCCGACTGCACGCTGACCGAGTTCTGTGACATGATCGCCCGAACGGCGGACCTGATGGGGGTCGAACGGATCGGCATCGGCAGCGACCTCTGCCAGGATCAACCGGACAGCGTTGTCGAATGGATGCGGGTCGGACGCTGGAGCAAGGACATCGACTACGGCGAGGGTTCCGCCAGCCAGGCCGGTTTCCCACCTCAGCCGAGCTGGTTCAACGACAATCGGGACCTGCCCGGACTGGCCGACGGCTTGCGGGGCGCCGGGTTCGGCGCGGAAGACGTGGCGCGGATCATGGGCGGCAACTGGCTGGCGTTCTTCGAACGCTCCTTCGGGCCCATGGGCGTGCGGACATGACCCTCACATCACCCGACACCCTTTCGGCCCCAATAGCGCTCCGGTCGCCTGAGACCGTCATGCGCCTCGGGCGCATGGGCGCATTCTTTCCCACGCGGTTGAGCTTCATGCGGCGTCTGATACGCCGGATGACGGCGGAGCGTTGGGCGGTCGGTTGTGCCGCCCGGTCCCTGGACGAGAACGGCTACGGCCATGCGGTCTGGCAGGCGGACACCGGGAACCGGATCTACTCGCTTGTCGCCTTCTCGACGCAACTCGACCCAGATCAGCGGACCGACCGGGTGATCGCCGAGGCCTGGGATGCGAGCTTCGTCCTGTTCGACGGCGTTCCGACCGCGGACGATATCGCGCGTCTCCGCGCCAATGCACCGCGTCAGGAGGCGGGCCGGTATCAGGCCACCGATCTGACCCTGTCCCGCGCCAACAAGAGCGTGCGGCTGTTCGATCACGTGGCGACCTGCCTTGCCGCCGGTCGGCAACCGAACGCCGCCTCGCTGGCCGGGATCGGCTACCTGATGCGCACCACGGCGGTCTACGGCAACGGCAAGTTCGGCATCGCCGACCGGGCGGTGATCCGGGCCCGGGAGGAGGTTGCGGGGCCGTTCCAGGCCGAAATGCTGACGGTCTATCTGATCCGCTGCTTCACCCTGGATCTGGTCGAACACGTCGCCCGCGCGATGGCACCGGAGACCGCCGTACCGCTCGCTCCCCATCTCAAACGCCATCTCGGGATCGGCAATTCCACCGGCCTCGGCATGGCGCCGTTTCTGGTCAGCCACCCGATTCTGATCCACCGATGGATGTCGGCACGGGAGGACGCGCTGGCGCGGGTGCGCAGCCTCGAGAGCCTCTCCACGCCGGAGATCGCCGGTCTGACCGAGCTGTGCCGCCGGGCGCGGGCGCATGTCGCGGAATGGAACGTGGCGGACCCACGGCAAGCCGAACGGATCGCGATCCTGCGTGAGGACCTGATCTCTGTCAGTGCCTGGATCGCGGATCTCGCGCCGGAAACCCCGCGCCCCCTTGATCGGCTGTTCCGCCGGGCCGAGCAGCACCTGTCCGTCGAAGGCCAGGAGCTTCTGGTGGCGATCCTGATCGAGCTGCGCCCCGATCTCGTCGACGGACTGGCCGATACCATGGCAAGCGATGAAACCGAATCTCTGGACCCGCGCTGGACCGTCGGTCGCCTCGCGGCGGAGATCGACCGGGTCTACGATTGGGCGCTGGCGCTCGATTTCGACGATCCGGAGGCGGTCCGGCATTTCTGGTACGTCTCGGAAGAGAAGCTGGAGCCGCGCCTCGGCGACCGGCATGAGGAGCCCGGCGCCGACAAGGAGATGCCGCTCGCCATCGCCCGCGATATCCAGGGGCTGCGCCAGGCCCTGCGGACCCGCGCCCAGGACGAACCGATCGCCGCCCTGCTGATGGAGCGCCCGGAGTTCCGTCACCTGGTCCGCCGCGCCCAGACTGTCGCCCGCTATCCCTATGCCGAGATCCGGGACAATCTGATCGGCCGCGCGTGTCTGCCGATCGATCTGCTGCGCTGCAAGCTGTCCTTCTTCGGCGCCTCCAAGTTCGATCCCAAATCGGATCTCTGGACGCGGATCACGCTCTATCAGGGCGCGCCCCTGCCGGAGGAGATCGCGCGGGGCGACGGCGAGGACTGGGCCTTCCCGGCCCTGCTCTCCTGACCTGATCCCATGCGCGTGTCCCTGAACGAGTTGGAAAGCACCGGACGCAAGGCCGCAATCGGGTGCGGCGTGCCGATGGGCCTGGCCCAGGATGCGGCGCGCGCGCTCGCATGGCTCGGCGAAGCCGGATCGCCCGCGCTGCCGGTCCTGCTCGACGCGCTGTCGGCGTACCGCACCCCCGACACCTCAATTCTCGTTCTCGGCCCGTCGGCCATTGACCGGTTTCTGGTCGATGGCCTGGATCAACGCTTCGGACCCTGCGACGGAGCGCTGCTGATGCTTGGGTTGGTTGCCTGCGCGAACCCGCGTCCGGAGCGGATCGCGGTAACCCTGTCGGATGCCGATGGGTGCCGCGCGGTGATGAGGGTGACCGGAGATCAGGTGACCCTCTCCGAGGGCGACGTCTCCGGGCCGTGCGAAATTGCGCTGTCGCCCCCCCCCGCACCCGAGCGGTCGCAACGCGTCGTGCGCGCCGTCTGTCCAGGGGGAGTCGAGGTGGCCGAAGCCGACTGGCGCGCGTTGGAGGCCTACGCCGCGCGCACTCTGGTTCCCGCCGATGCCAGATCCCGTGAAAAAGGGGCGGGCGCGGGCTTGGTCGATCGGGACTGATCCCCCAAAATGGGCTGCCCCAACCGGAGAGACCAATGGCCGACGTGACCCTGAATCTGGACGATATCGAGGCGATGGCGCAGGCCGCCCTTCTGGCCGCCGGCGCCGGACCGGTCCAGGCGAAAGCGATGGCGGCGGCGGTGCGCGGGGCCGAGGCGGACGGGATCCGCAGCCACGGCCTGCCTTATGTCCCGATCTATGCCGAGCATGTGCAGTGCGGAAAGGTCGACGGCACGGCCGTGCCCACCCTGTCCCATCCCCGACCCGGCGCCCTTCTGGTCGACGCCAAGACCGGCTTCGCCCACCCCGCCATCGATGCCGGCTTTCCGGCCCTGATCGAGGCGGCGCGCGCCAACGGGGTGGCGGTGCTGACCATCCGGAACTCCTACAATTGCGGGGTGCTGGGCCATCATGTGGAGCGGCTGGCGACGTCCGGACTGCTCGCGATCGGCAACACCAATGCCCCGGCCTCGATCGCTCCCTTCGGCGGAATCAGGCCGGTGATCGGCACCAACCCGATGGCGATGGCCGCCCCGGACGGCAGCGGAGGTGCCGCCTTCGTCATCGACCAGAGCGCCAGTGTGGTCGCCAAGAGCGAGGTCATGGGCCACGCCCGCGCCGGCAAGCCGATCCCGGAGGGCTGGGCCCTGGATGCCGAGGGCAATCCCACCACCGATCCCAAAGCGGCGCTGGAAGGCGGCACAATGGCCCCCGCAGGAGGCTATAAAGGGTTCGGCATGGGGCTGATGGTGGAGACCCTGGCCGCCGCACTGGCGGGCGCCACCCTCGGCAAGGACGCCAGTCCGTTCTCGGGCACGCAGGGTGGGCCGCCGATGACCGGCCAGGCCTTCATCGCGATCGATCCGGGGGCCTATTCCGAGGTCTTCGGGGATCGCATCAAGGATCTGACCGAGGCGATCCTCGCGCAACCCGGCACCCGCCTCCCCGGTGCCCGGCGCGCCGCCAACCGCGAGCGCATCGCGCGGGACGGAGTCGTGGCCGACGAGGCCCTGGTCGAGAAGATCCGGGCGCTGGCGGGGTGACGATGACGCAGACGGATCCTGTCGTCCTCCACGGCTATCATCTCAGCGTCTGCAACCGCATCGTCCGCAGGGGGCTGCAGGAGAAGGGCGTGCCTTACGAAAGGATCGAGGTGAACCCGTTCGAGGACCCGCTTCGGGACGGCGATCTCGACCTATATCCCGTTCGCCACGCCCCGCATCACTCCCATGCCGATTTACCGATTGACGCACCATCGTTAACCGTGACGATAGCCTGAGCTACGGTCCCGGATCGGGACGATCATCCAAGACCAGTCAAGAACGGCGGCAGACTAAAAGGCCGCCATTTCGGAGGAAACAGCATGAAGACTCGATTGCATGACATCTGGGCTGCCGATCGCGGCGCATTGAACGGCTGGGTGTCGACGCCGTCACCGATGCAGGCCGAGATGATGGCATTGCAGGATTTCGACAGCATCACCGTCGATCTGCAGCACGGCCTGATCGATTACACCGATGCTCTTCTGCTGCTGCAGACCATTCACGGTCACGGCAAAACCGCCGTCGCGCGCGTGCCGTGGAACGAGCCGGGCATCATCATGAAGCTGCTGGACGCGGGCGCGCTCGGGATCATCTGCCCGATGATCAACACCGCCGCAGACGCCAAGGCCTTTGTCGGCGCCTGCCAGTACGCTCCACGCGGCTACCGCTCCTCGGGTCCGACCCGGGCCGGGCTGATCTACGAGAACTATTTCCCGCAGGCCAATGACAGCGTCGTCACCCTGGCGATGGTGGAGACCGTCGAGTCGGTCGCCAATCTGGACGCAATTCTGGACACCCCGCACCTGACCGGCATCTATGTCGGCCCGGGCGATCTGGCGGTCTCGATGGGCAAGCCCCCGGCGCTCGACCACACCGATCCGGAGATGGACAAGGCGATCGGCGCTATCCTTGAAAAGACCAAGGCCAAGGGCCTGAAATGCGGCATCCATTGCCTGGAGCCGACCTATATGGCCAAGGCGATCAAGCGCGGCTTCGACTTCACCAGCTATTCCAACGATGTCCGGATCTTCAGCCAGGCCGTTGCCGGCGGTGTGAAGGCCTTCCGCGACCAGGGCGGCGGCGACCGCTGAGGAGTTGGGTCATGAGTGAGATCGAACCGGGCGGCGACACCGTCTTCATCCCGCACGACCGGATAGTGGCGCTCGCCCGCGCCATCTTCTCGGCGGTCGGCTGCTCCGAGAAGGAAGCCTCCGATATCGCCGAGCGGCTTTCGGGCGCCAATCTGCGCGGCCATGACAGCCACGGGGTCATCCGCATTCCCCGCTACGCCCAATGGGCGCGGGACGGCGTCCAGGTGCCCAACAAGACCATCGAGATCGTGCTGGACCAGCCCGGTTTCGCGATCGTCGACGGCGGCTACGGCTTCGGCCAGTCGATCGGCGAACAGACGGTCGATATCGGCATCGCCAAGGCCAAGTCGCAGGGCGTGGCCGTCACCGCTCTGCGGAACTCCGGCCATCTGGGCCGGATCGGCGACTGGTCGGAGCGCTGTGCGGCGGCGAACGTGGTTTCGATCCACTTCGTCAACGTACGCGGCTCGCTGCTGGTGGCCCCCTATGGCGGGCTCGACCGGCGGTTCGGCACCTCACCGTTCAGCGCCGGCATTCCGGTGGCCGGCGGCGAGCCGGTGATCCTGGACCTGGCGACCTCCACCGTGGCCGAGGGCAAGGCCCTGGTCGCGCTGAAGGGCGGCAAGGCGCTGCCCGGCGACGCCCTGATCGACAGGGACGGCAATCTGACAGCCGACCCGGTCCCGCTCTACGGCGAGGTGCCGGAGGGCCAGTATCCCGACCCGAACAACGGGCCGGGCGCCTTGACCGCGTTCGGCGCCCACAAGGGCTCGGGCATGAACTTCCTGATGGAGATGATGGCGGGCGCGCTCGGCGGCTCCGGCACCAACGGCAAGATCGGCGAACCCAAGCGCCGCTTCTGCAACGGGATGTTCTCATTCTACGTGGACGCGAGCCGGTTCGACGGCCCGAATGTTTCCGGCGCCGGCTCGATGGCGGAAGAGATTCTGGACTTCACCGCCTTCGTGAAATCGTCCCGACCCGCGACCGCCGACGGCGAGGTCCTGGTGCCCGGCGAAAAGGAACGCCGCACCATGGCGGAGCGTCTGCAGACCGGATTGCCACTGGCACGACAGAGTTGGACGGATATCGTCGGCACCGCCGAGGGATTGGGGGTTACAGTTCCGGAATGACCACCGGACGCCTCCTCACCACCCATACCGGCTCCCTGCCCCGGCCCCGCGCGCTGGTGCAGCTTTATGCCTGGCGGGTCGACGGCAAGCCGATTGACGAGGCCCGGCTTGCCGCTCTTGGTGAGCTTGCGACCCGGGAGGTGGTGCGCAAGCAGGCCCAGGTCGGACTCGATATCCCGAGCGACGGGGAGCAGCTGCGCGAGAGCTTCTTTCTCTACGTCCAACGCCGCATGTCCGGCTTCGGCGGACAATGGGACCGGCCCGCGGGCCACGAACTCGACGCCTATCCGGAATTCGCCGCCGCCCGCGCCACCCTGATGGCGGACACCACACGGGTGAGCAATTTCCGCGCGCCGATGGCGACCGGTCCGGTCGGTTATGCCAACCCGGAGGCGAACGCGACCGAATTGCGGGTGTTCAAGGAGGCGTTGGCCGAGCAGGGCGACGTGTTCGCTGATGCCTTCATGACCGCCCCCTCACCCGGCATCGTCGAACGGGCGATCAAGAACGCGCACTACGCCAGCGATTCCGACTATCTCGACGCACTGGCCGATGCGCTCTCGGTCGAGTATCGGGCCGCGATCGAGGCCGGACTGATGCTGCAGATCGACGCGCCGGATCTGGCCCTGGAACGGCACGTCTCGTTCTCCGACCGCCCGATCGAGGAGTTCGTACGCTTTGTCGGACAGGTGGTGACGCGGATCAACCGGGCGATCGCCGGGTTGCCGAAGGAGCGGATCCGGCTGCATGTGTGCTGGGGCAACTACGAAAGCCCGCACGACAGGGACGTGGCCCTGGAGGCGATCCTGCCCGCGGTGCTGGAGGCAGAGGTGGGCAGTTTCGTGCTGCCCTTCGCCAACCCCCGTCACGCCCACGAGCTCAAACTGTTCCGAGGCAACCGGCTGAAGCCGGACCAGACCCTGATCGCCGGCGTGATCGACACCCAGACCGTCTTCGTCGAGCACCCGGAGGTGGTGGCCGACCGGCTGGAGCAGGCCGTCGAGATGGTGGGCGACCCGTGCCGGGTTCAGGCCGGCACCGATTGCGGATTCGACACCTCGGCCGGCATGGGCCGCGTCACCCCGGACGTGGTCTGGGCCAAGCTGCGGACCCTGCGCGAGGGCGCGGATCTGGCGAGCGGGCGGGTGTTCTAGGCCTCACTCCTCCCGCACGGGAATCCGCCGCTTCTGATAGCCTGTCTTGCTCTGTTCGAAGCCGGTCGCGAGGTAGAAGGCGTGGGTGCCGGGATTGGTGGAGCCGGTCATCAGCATGGCCTTGTAGCAGCCTGCCGCCCAGGCCGCGTCGACGGCGGCATCCAGCACACGGCGGGCATGGCCGCGTTTGCGGTGGTCCGCGTGGGTGACCACGTTCTCGATCAGGGCATAGGGGGCGCCCGAACGCGTCAGATTGGGGACCACGATGAGCGCGCAGCTCGACACCAGGACCCCGCCGGCCTCCGCCACCAGGACAGCGCTGTCGGGATAGCGATGAAACGTCTCGAAGATCCGCACCGCATCGTCGAGCCCGACCGCCGGATCGGTCGACGTCAGATGCCAATAGAGATCGACCAGATACGGCAGATCATCCGCGACGGCCTTACGCACCGGCACCTCACCGACCACGCCGCTACTCCGCTGCATCGTCGACAGGTACGGCATACTTACCCTCTTCGGCGTAGTACGCGTTGAAACCGACCGTGTCGTAGAGTTCCTCGAACGGCACCAGCCGGTCCGGCCCGGGATGGTCGCCCGCCGCCATCAGTGCCAGGGCGTCCCGCATGGCGCGGATGTTCGCGTTCAGCAGCGTCAGGCCGAACAGGGCCAGCTTGTAGCCGATCGCCTCGGCCTGTTTCGGCGGGATGAGCGTGCGGTCGGCCCGTTCGACCTGGGCCAGCATGGTGGGCACCGAGATCCGCTTGTGCAGCGCCTCCATCTCCGCCACCGACTGGGCCCCTTCGAAATAGACGATATCGGCGCCCAGATCGGCGAACGCCTCCGCCCGCCACAGGGCCTCGTCGAGCCCCTCGGCCACCCGGCTGTCGGTGCGCCCGATGATCAGAACGTCTCCGCCGGCGGCCCGAATCTCATCCCGCGCATCCAGCGCTGCCTGAAGCCGCATGGTGGCGTCCGCGCGGCCGACCACCTCGACGCCGTTCGCGTAGCCGCAGCGCTTCGGCGACACCTGATCCTCGATCATCACGCACGCGAACCCGGCACCGTGATAGCCCTTCACCGTCCGCTTCACGTTCACCGGGTTGCCGAAGCCGGTATCGCCGTCACCGATGATCGGCAGGGTGGTCGCCTCGCAGATCCGCCGCCCCTGCTCGGCCATCTCGGCGTAGGAGATCAGCCCCGCGTCAGGGAGGCCCAATTGGGTTGCCGAGACGGCATACCCGCTCATGAACGCCATCTCGAATCCCGCCCGTTCGATCAGTTTCGCACCCAAAGCATCGTAACAGCTCGGAACGACGGCGATTCCGGGAGCTTTGAGACGGGCACGGAGGCGGGCGGCTTTAGCGGACATGGGCACGGATCCAAACAGATCAGAAGACGTTGAGGTTCACCTTGGGCAGGGTCATCAGCTTGCGGTCGGTCGCGCGCATCGGCTTCACTGCGATCAGTTGAACGATCATCTCCAGCACCAGATTGCGCTCGGTGTTGATGCGATGCATCAGCGTCGGAGCGTCGTCGGTACCGGCAATGGAGCGTGGGACCCGAAACGTCACCTCGTCAGTCGCCCAGTCCCCGCGATAGCCGTAATCGGCGAAATTGTAGAACGGTTGCTGAAAGTAATCGAAGCTTCGGATGTAGTATGGGCGTTTGTGGGTCGGATCGGCCCAGGCCATATCGGTCGCTCCGAACGGCAACCTCAGGTCAAAGACACAGCCGTTACGTGCGATCCGCCACATCTCCTGCATGAAGGGCAGCACACGATCGATATGTTCGATCAGATGGGCGGCATGAATCTCGTCCACCGTATCGTCGGCCAGTGGAAAGGGCTCGATCCCGCAGGTCTCGAGGTCGTAGATCACATCGACACCCTCTCCAGGCATGATGTCGTGATTGACCCAGCCGGGGCGGATCACCTTGCCGCATCCCAGGTTCAGTTTGAGGCCTGCGGGTATGCCCTCAGCCTGCGCGGGATCGGATGACACCATATCTGGCACTCTCTACAGTGAGCTTGATCAAATGCAGTTCGGAGTGTGCACGGTGCGCCCAAATTGCACAACGGAACGAGGGCGTCACGATGACAGAACCGGCACCCCAATCTCGGCCGAAGATCCGGACACATAGCAACGACAACAGCGGATTCCGGGGGACATGACCACCGCCCACGCCGCGCGACTGTTCAAGGCCGCCACCGACGCGCATCGCCGGGGCGAAATGGCGGCGGCACTGAAGGCCTACAATGACGTGCTCGAGTCGGATCCCGGGCACGCGCCGGCGCATTTTCTCCTGGGCCTGATCCACCGGGCGACCGGCCGGGTTGCGGAGGCTCTGGAGCACATGCGGCACGCCGCCCGGATCGAGCCGGAGAACGTCAGCTACCGACAGGGTCTCGCGGAAGTCCTGCTGTCGAACGGGCAGATGGAGGCGGCAGAGCGGGCCTTTCGCATGACGGTTCTGTGCGACCCGAGCGTCGCCGCGGTCTGGTCCTGGCTGGGAGGGCGGCTGGAGCAATTGGGGGATCTGCCGTCCGCCGAGCGCCTCGCCCGCAGGCGCCGATATCTGTCGAATGATCGTGGAGCAGCCCTCGCCCATGCGGAGGTGCTCAGCCGGCTGGGTGATATCGGTGTCGCCTGGCCCCTTGCCGACCGGGCCGTTCGCCTGGGCGGCACCTACGATGCGCTCGCAGATCTGAAATCCGCGCTCATGTTCCCGCCCGTTCCAACCGGCCGCGATCAGATCGAACAGGCGAGACGGCGGTTCGCCGACGCTCTCGACCGGGTGGCGGACAGCGGCCTTCGGCTGGAGGATCCCGTGAGTCAGGTCGGCCGGGCGCCGTTCTATCTGGCCTATCACGGCCTGGACGACCGCCATCTGATGGAGCGTTTCAACGACGTGCTGCACGCGGCCACGCCGGGCTTTCAGGACCAGCGGCCAGGGACAGGCAAGTCGGGCGGCCGAACGCGGGTGGGCATCTTCTCCACGTTCTTCAACGCCCATACGGTGCTGCGCTACACGCAGGGCCTGATAAGGGCGATGGCGGGACGGGAGGATCTCGAACTCCTGGCCCTGCCGACAGCCACGAGTCCCGCAGGGGCCCGACGCCATCTCGAGACCCTCGGAGCCGCTGTCGCACCGGTTGCCGGCGACTATTCCCGGGCGGTGCGGGAGATCCGCGCCCTCGACCTGGACGTCCTGATCTTCGCGGATATCGGGATGGAGCCGCTGTCGGGTGCGCTCGCCCATACCGATTTGGCGGCCCGACAGATCGCCCTGTCGGGGCATCCCGTGACGACCGGAATCAGGCGGCTGGACGGCTATGTGACCTGCCCGATCTTCGAGCCGGAAAGCTTCGAGGCCCACTACACCGAACCGGTGATCCGGGCCAGGTTCTGGCCCATGGGCTATGTTCGCGCGGTCTCAGGTCCCGAGTCTCTGCCGATGCCGGACCGGGACTCCACACGCAAGGTGCTGCTGTGCGCCCAGTCGCTGTTCAAGATTCACCCGGATATGGATGCAGGTTTCCGCGATATCCTGGACCGGGTCCCGTCCGCATTGCTGTATTTCATCGACCTTCCGCCCGGGATGAAGCCGGTCACGGAGAGGTTCCGGGCCCGACTTGCGTCCGCCGGTATCGATGTGGCGGCGCGCGTGCGGTTCCTGCCGCGCATGCCGCTGGAGAGTTTTCTCGGCTGGCTGCGGCACGCGGACGTGGTGCTCGACAGTTGGTACTTTTCCGGCGGTGACAGCTCCCTCGCGGCGCTGGCGGCCGGTGCGCCGGTCGTCACCCTGGAAGGTGCCTTCTACCGAGGACGGCAGACGGCGGGTCTGCTTCGGGCGATGGGGCGGCCCGATACCATTGCCGAAACACCGATGCGCTATGCCGAGATCGTGGAGTCCATGGTTGCGGACCGCGCCCATGCCGACGCTCTGCGCCGGCACCTGGATGCAAGACGACCCCAGGTGTTCGACCGTTCTGACGGCGCGGACCCGCTCATCGATGCAATCCTAGGATACAACTGACCGCCATCGCATCACGACACCCTTTCCCGAGTCCTCCTCTCCGGTCGATTGACGCGGCCGTGGGGTCCGGCGACGCTGCCGGTCAAAAGCCTGCATAAGAAACCCGGGAGGATGGAATGACGGATCGGTACATCGTCGGCGACCTGGTTGCCGAATTCCTGCAGCGGATGGATGTCTCGACGGTGTTCGGCATCGTCTCCGTCCATAATATTCCGATGCTGGATGCGATCGGGCGCCGCAATGCGATCCGCTTCATAACCGCGCGGGGCGAGTACGGCGGCGGACATATGGCGGACGCCTACGCGCGCTCCAGCGGTGAGCTCGGCGTCCTGGTCACCTCGACAGGTCCGGGGGCGGCGAATGCGGTGCCGGCTCTGGTCGAGGCACAGTTCGCCGGCACGCCGATGCTGCATCTGACCGGGCAGACCGCCACATCGGACATCGATCAGCAGCGCGGCCCGGTGCACGACGTCCCCGGTCAGACCGCGATGCTCGAGGCGGTCTCGAAAGCCGCGTTCCGGGTCCGATCTGCCGAGACCGCCCTCGGCACATTGCTGAAAGCCGTCACCCTGGCCCTGACAGCACCGATGGGCCCGGTCAGCGTCGAGATCCCGATCGACATTCAGCGCTCCGCCATCCCCCGCCCGGAAACCCTCGACCATCTGGTGCGCCCCGCCCCGGCTCCGGTCGAACCCGATGCGGGATCGGTCGCGGCACTCGCGGATCGCCTGCGCGCGGCGGCACGCCCGATGCTTTGGGTCGGGAACGGGGCCAAGTTCGCCGAGCCCGCCATCCGTCGGCTGATGGCGATGGGCGTGCCCGTCATCACCAGCTGGAACGGCCGCGGTGCGGTGCGTGAGGACGACGACATGTCCCTGGGCGCCACCTTGCAGCTACCGGAAACCCAGACCGTCCTCGCCACCGTCGATCTCCTGATCGTGGCCGGGTGCCGGCTGCGCGGTCACGAAACCGGCGATCTCTCGATCCCCTTGCCTGAGCCGCGCGTCCAGATCGATGTGGATCCGGCGGCGAACGGACGGACCTACGGCTGCGATCTGTTCGTCCATGGCGATGCGGGCCTGACACTGAACCTGCTGGCCGACACCGTCGGCCCGCTCCGGATCGACCCAGCCTTCGCGGGCGAGATCGCGACCGCCAAGAGTGCCGGGCGCGCGGCCTATCTCGCCAAGTTCGGCCCCTATACCGAGATGGCGAGCGCCGTCCGGGCGGCGCTGCCGGAACATGGCCGGTTCGTGCGGGACGTGACGCTGGCGCACTCCACCTGGGGTCACCGCGCCTTCGACGTGCACGGCCCCCGAGAGAACATCTACCCTGTGGGAGCCGCGATCGGCCCCGGCCTGGCGATGGGGATCGGCGCCGCCCTGGGGGCGGGCGGACGGAAGACGGTGTGCATGAGCGGGGACGGCGGATTCGCCATGAACATCGCCGAGCTCTGGACCGCCGCCGACGAGCGGGCGGATGTGGCGTTCCTGGTGATGAACGACCAGGGATTCGGCGTGATCAAGCACATCCAGGACGCGCTCTACGAGGGACGGCACCATTTCGCCGACCCGACCCCGGCCGATTTCGAGGCCCTGGCCAAGTCCACCCGCATGCCCTATCGCCGGATCGACACGATCGACGACCTGGAGGACGCATTGGGTGCCGCCATCGCCCATGACGGGCCGGCCATGGTGGAGGTCGACATGGCCAAGATCGGTCCGTATCCGCGGTACTATGTCCCGCCGCCCTATGCGAAAGGCTAGGGGCACCGAACGCACACACAAAAACCCCCGCGCACGGCGGGGGTTTTCAGCTCGACGATCCGGTGGGATCGATCAGAACTTCTCTTTCACCTTCAACACCTGACGACCCTTGTACATGCCGGTCTTCAGGTCGATGTGGTGCGGCCGATGCAGCTCACCCGTATCCCGGCTCTCGACATAGGCGTCGGCTGAGATGCTGTCGTGAGCCCGGCGCATACCCCGCTTGGAGGGGCTGGTTTTTCGCTTGGGAACCGCCATCTGAAACACTCCGATAGATCTTGGCGCCACGAGCGGCGGCTCGCGACGGAGCGCGGGTTATACGCAAGGCTCCGGTGGATTGCAAGGCGTGATCTGGCGGATTTGA
Organism: Alphaproteobacteria bacterium; assembly: GCA_024742605.1. Taxonomy (GTDB): domain Bacteria; phylum Pseudomonadota; class Alphaproteobacteria; order Thalassobaculales; family Thalassobaculaceae; genus JANSYC01. The sequence goes on from JANSYC010000060.1 coordinate 15,115, forward strand.
AGCATTCTTTGCTCGCGCTGTCATCCAACCGTCACTTGTCCGCAACATCCGACTCGGACTATGCAAAGCGGCCCGGTTCGAAAGGCGCCTGTCATGACACAGATCTTCACCAACGCCCGTCTTGTTCTGGCCGATCGTGTGATCGACGGAACGGTCGCGACGGCCCAGGGGCTGATTCGAACGGTCGACGACGGACGGGCCGCCAGCAACGGCCATGACCTGGAAGGTGATTATCTGATCCCGGGACTGGTCGAGCTGCACACCGACAATCTCGAGAAACATTATGAGCCGCGCCGCCAGGTCTATTGGGACCCCATCTCGGCCGCGGTGAATCACGATGCGGTGATCGCGACCTCGGGCATCACCACGGTCTATGACGCGCTGTGCCTGGGCCTGACCGAGAAGGGCGAACTCCGGAGCCAGCATCTGCGGCCGATGGTTGACGGCGTCCTCTCGGCACGGGCGGCCGGGATGTTCCGGGCGGATCATCGGCTGCATCTCCGCTGCGAGGTGATCGGCGAGACCGTGCTCGACCAGCTTGCCGCTTTCGAGACCGACCATGCGGCAATCGGGATCATCTCCCTGATGGACCATTCACCGGGCCAGCGGCAGACCGCGAATGTCGAGTACTGGCGGCAGTACACCCGGGCCACGGTCGGCCTGAGTGATGCCGAAATGGACGCCGAATTCGATCGGTTGCGCAGCGCCTCGGACACGATCGGCCCACGGCAACGGCGGACGATCTCAGACTGGGCCCGGACGCGCGGTCAGGTTCTGGCCAGCCATGACGACGAAACCGTCGCACATGTCGAGGAGTCCCGCGATCTCGGCTGCACGATTGCCGAGTTCCCGACCACCAAGGCGGCCGCCGACGCGTCGCGTCAGCACGGTTTGGCGATTCTGATGGGGGCTCCAAATCTGGTCCGCGGGAAATCCACCTCCGGTAACGTGACCGCCGTCGAATTGGCGCGCCGGGATCTGCTGGACATCGTGTCCTCCGACTACGTCCCGGCAAGCCTGATCCCGGCCGCGTTCAAGCTGGTCGAGACCGTGGACGGCTGGGACCTGCCCCGTGCCATCGCGACCATGACGGACACACCGGCCAGGGTCGCGGGGCTGAACGATCGCGGACGGATCGAGGCGGGCCTGCGGGCGGATCTGGTGCAGGTGCGGCTGGTCGACGGCCACCCGGTGGTCCGCGGTGTCTGGCGCGAAGGGCGCCGGGTCGCATAATCCGATCTAAACCGCGTCGGCCCGCTTCCGGATCCGACAGATGAAGAACGCCTCGAAGTAGGGGCTCGGCATGATCCGCATGGCGTGACGCAGCTCCGGGTCGAAGGTCCGCTTGTCCCAGCTTTCCAAACCGGCCATGCCTTCCGGAATCGCGACCGGAATCGGCTCGATCACCGCCGACTCGTTGTGACGCACCAGATGGTCGACCGGAGCCTCGTTCTCCTCCGGCGCGATGGTGCAGGTGCAGTAGACCAGCACACCGCCCGGCGCGAGGCATTTGAACGCCGAGACCAACATGCGCTGCTGCAGCCGGCTCATCTTCTCGATCCGTTCCAGCGTCCAGTAGCGCAGGCTGTCGGACCACTCCAGATTGACCATGCCCTCGCCCGAACACTGAGCGTCCAAGAGGATCCGATCGAATTTCCGGTCCAGCATCTTGTCGAGATACTGCCCCGGAATATTGGTCATGTCCTCGATCCGCATGCCCATCAGATCGACCACCTCCCGCAGCTTGCTCAGACGCGGTTTGATGCCGTCATTGACCCATAGCTGCGCCTGATTGCCGGTCAGCGCCGCGATGTGCGCCGCCTTCCCGCCGGGCGAGGAACAGACATCCAGGATCGCCTGTCCCGGTTCGGCGGCCAGAGCCAGACCGGGGATCAGGGATGAGGCATTCTGTACATAAACCTGGCCGTCGGCGAACAGCGCGCTCCCGGTGATCGCGCGCTTGTCGCCAAAGATGTGATAGGCGTCCGGACACCAGGCGATCGGCTGGAGTTCGGTCAGTCCGGACAGCTCTTCGGCAATCTCGTCGGCCGGACGGGCGTGCAGCCGGTTGATCCGCACGCTGGACCGCAACTCACCGGACAACAGGCGTTCCGCCTGTTCGGCGCGCAACCCGAGCGCACTGGCCGTCCGGTCCAGAAACAGCTTCCGTTTACGTGCTTCGGCCGGGTGAAGATTACGGGGCATGCGGCGTCTCATCTGCGGGACCTGTCCGGCCACTCACCACGTTCGGGTACAGGCTGGCAAGTCAGTCGGGGCCTGCCTCGGCGCTCAGCAGGGAAAGGGTGACGCAGGTCCCCTTGCCCAGAGCGCTCTCAATGGAGATCTCGCCGTCGTTCTTTTCCACCAGACTCTTCACGATCGCCAAACCGAGCCCGGTACCGGATTCTCGCGAAAGCTTCGCGTCGCCTGACTGGTAAAACGGCTCGAAAATCCGCTTCAGATCCGATTTCCGGATGCCGTAGCCCTGATCGGTGATCGTCAAGGAGATCATCTTCCCCTTCGGCAGGGCCTCGACAAGCACCCGGGTGTTCCGTCCCGAGTGGTTCACCGCATTCGCAACCAGGTTCATCATGACCTGCTCAAACGCCCGGGCATCCATGTGAAGCTTCGGCAGCGTCTTCGGGATGGTTGCCCGCAGGCGGATGTCTCGCTTACTGGCGATCGGCTGCATCAACCGGATAAGGCGCACCGCTTCAGCACGCACGTCGATCGATTCCGGTTTCATTTCCAGCACGCCTGCGTCCAGCCGCGCGAAATTGAGGATGTCCTCGATATGGGACAGAAGCATTGAGCCGGCGCCGTAGATGTCGCCGACATATTCCCGCGTCTTGGCTTTCGGCAATTGATCGCCAAAGGTCATGATCATATCCGAGAGGCCCAGAATCGCGTTGAGCGGCGTCCGAAGTTCGTGACTCATCCGCGCCAGAAAGCTCGATTTGGCCGCGTTCGCCTGTTCCGCCTGTTCCTTCGCTTCCAGGAGTTCGAGTTCCTGAATTTTCCTGTCGGTGATGTCGCTCGAGACGCTCAGGTATCCGCCGTCCGGGAGTTTGGTTTCCCGCAACCTGAACCAACGGTCGCCCCTGCGCACGTCGACTTCGCTGGACGACGATCTGAACTGCTGCATGCGGAGGGGAATTTCAGTTTCCGGATCCTCTATGAGCCCCATCCGCGCTTGGGTCTCCAAAATCTCCTGCTTTGTTGTCCCGACCCTGAAGAAGTCATAGAACTCGTGATACCGCTCGTTGGCGAAGATCAGGCGTTCATGCTCGTCAAACAGGGCAACGTAGTTCGGCATGAAATTCAGCGCTCGGACCATGCGATCCACGGTCTCACGGGCTTCGACCTCTTCGGTGATGTTCCGGCCTGTCCCGCGATAGCCCATGTAGCGGCCCGCCGCGTCGAAATACGGACGACCATTCCCAGTGATCCAAACCTTCTTGTCTTTTGCTGCCCAGACCGGAAATCTGAAGTCTTTGAAAGGCCTCCGCTGCTCGATATCCTTCTGGTGCGCTGCCAAAAGGTCGGGATCCGTCGTCTCGCTCATGACTTCCAGCCCGGAACGGCCCAGCAGCTCCTCATACCCTTGCGTCGGCCAGTCACCCTGCATGGTGGTGTATCGGCCCTGGGCATCCGTCTCCCAATACCAGTCAACCGAAATCTCCACGAGATCCCGAAACCGTGTCTCACTGTCGGCGATCTCCTGCGTGATCCGCGTCCGCTCGGTCAGATCGATCCGCATCGCAACGTATCCGGCCAGATTTCCCCTGGAATCAAAGTGGGGATAGAGGTCGAGATCAACGAGGGCTTCGGTACCCGACTTTGTTCTGGTCCGGACCTCGCCGCGAAAACGTCCCTCGCGCTCCAGAGCCGCCAGCACCTTCGAGGCCAACTCTTCACCATGAAGAAAATCGGCGGGGTGGCGCCCCCTGACCTCGTCGAGGGTGTAGCCCAACATGCGGGTGAAGCCATCGTTCAACCAGACGATACTGAACTCCGCATCCATGATCAGGACGGCGACCATCGACCAGCGGCCGACCACCGAAAGAAGCGTGTCGTCGCTGGGAAGAAGACCGGGCCGACGACCGCCCGTTCCTGCGAGGGCGCGCGATATGGATTTGAGTGCGAGTTCGACGGCCCGATGACACGGATCGAACGCTGCCGGATCGGAGAGCTGTACCGACACGTGCAAGTTGCCAGGCTCCGATGACATCAACGGAAACACCATCAGATCCGGCGCACCCGACAGCGGCCACTCGTCGATTTTAGCGAATGCAACGCCCGGCAGGGATTGGAGGGCATCCACCAAGGGTCCCCAATCGTCAGGACGCAGGTCTCCGGACGCATAGCGCTCCGCGATCTCAAACACGCGAAGGCTATCCTGCAATGTCACCTCCCCACCAGACCGCTGCCGCACGCTCTCCGTTCGCTCCGTGAGATTTCCATCCCCAGGAGACCACACGACCCCTATTTTCACGTAGAATGGTTAATAAAACGCTTAGATCCTGAGGGCATGCGCGTCCTGATTGCGGGTCTGTCACTCAGGCGCGGTCAAACCTGCGGCAGTTGCCTCATAGGCCATGATCGCGGCGGCCGCCGCCAGATTCAGGGAATCCGATCCGGCGCGCATCGGGATGCGGACCAGCGTCTCACAGATGTCGGAGAGCGGCGCGCTCAACCCCGCCTGCTCGTTTCCCATCAGAATCAGCACGCCGCCGGTCAGATCGCGCAGGCGCGGCAGGTCGGTGCCCTTGAGATGGGCGCCCACGGTCGCCCCACGCCAGCCGGCGTGCCAGGCGAGAAATCCATCCCGGTCGGCTTCGGTCACCGGGACGTTCACCACCGAGCCCATGGAAGCCCGCACCGCCTCCACCGAGAACGGATCGCAGCAGGTCCCGACCAGCAGGACCCCGGAAATTCCGAACGCATCGGCGGTCCGCAGGATCGACCCCAGATTGCCCGGATCCCGAACGTCTTCCAGGACCAGGAACACCCCTGGGCCGTCGCCCGGAATATCCGTCAGGGCGCGGCGTCGCTGCTCGATCACCGCGATCACGGATTGCGCGTTGTCCCGCTTGGCGACCCGCTCCATCAAGGCCGGAGGCACCACCAGCACCCGCCCGCCGCTCGCGACACAGGCGGTCCGCGCCTCCTCCAGAAGCGGACCTTGCCGGGCTGTCTTCGAGATGAGCAACCGCCGAATGGTCCAGCCGACCCGCGCCGCCTCGAGCACATGACGCAAACCTTCCGACAGAAAGGCCCCCTGTTCGCTGCGTCCCTTTTTGGTGTTCAGCGCCCGGATCGATTTGATCTCCGGGTTGGCGGCGCTGGTGATCTCGAAATCCGTGGTCATCTCACCCCCGCCTATCCCAGCGCACGAACAGCGAGGTCGGCAGCAGCTTTCCGCTCGCCGCTTCGCGGATCGTCATCTCTCCGAACCCGATCCGTCCCCCCAAAGACGACAGCGCGGCCTCCGACAGCTGCGCGATCGAGATCGCCGAGAGATGCGTCGCGTAGGCGGTCAGCACCAGAAACGCTGAGTTCCCGTCGAGCAGCGCGGCGCAGTCGGCGAGCAACTGCGGGAGCTGCTCGTCCAACCGCCAGATCTCGTTCTTCGGTCCGCGCCCGTATTTCGGCGGATCGAGCACGATGCCGTCATAGCGGTTGCCCCGCCGGACCTCGCGGGCCACGAACTTGGCCGCATCCTCGCAGATCCAGCGGATCGGTTTGTCGGACAGGCCGGAGGCTTCCTGATTGGCGCGCGCCCAAGTGATGGCCTTCTTCGACGCATCGACATGGGTGACCCGCGCACCTGCGGCGGCACCGATCAGGCTGGCGACCCCGGTATAGCCGAACAGGTTGAGGAGCTCGAACGAGTCCGAGGAGATCCGGTCCGCCGTCCAGTCCCAGTGCACCCGGTGTTCGGGGAAGATACCGAGGTGGCGGAACCCGGTCAGTTCGGCCTCGACCTGGGCCTGGCGATAGCGGACCGGCCAGGGTGGTGGGGGCTTCCCCGGCATGTCCCAGCGGCCCTTGCCCTCTTCCTCGCGCCCGGCCAGGAAATGCGCGTCCGCGCGGGCCCAATCGGCTTTCGGCAGGGTCGGTGTCCAGAGCGCCTGACCATCCGGACGATCCAGAACCACCCGTCCGAACCGCTCCAGCTTGCGGCCGTCGCCGCTGTCCAGCAGCGCATGATCCTCCCAGGGCTCACAGATCAGAATCTCGGGGGATGTGGCGAGCTGGCTCAGCGGAGGCATCCTTCAATTTACAAATTCACGTCCTGTCCCGCTCGTTTGGCAGAGCAGCCGGGCGCTCGTCAACGTTCCTGGTTTAAAGGCCTGCGGTTCACTTCGCAAAAATCATCGCCACATAGTCTTCGAAGTTAACCATTCGGGAGCCGCCCCATGCGTGCACACCTCTCCGCAATTCCCCTGTTTTTCAGTGCCGCGATCCTCGGTGCCGCCGTTGTCCCCCGTTCGGACGCCGCAGCCGAGACGCTTCAGGCGGCCGGCTGCACGGTCGAAAGCCGGGTCATGATTTCGGACCTCGATCATCCGTGGGGTGTCGCGTTCATTCCGGACGTCCCCCAGGTGCTGGTGACCGAACGGCGCGGCCGGATGCTGCATGTGAACTTCGCGACCCAGGCGGTGACGGATGTGGTCGGGGTCCCTGATGTGCGGGCCTCCGGCCAGGGCGGGCTGCTGGACGTGGCGGTCGATCCGAATTTCGACGAAAACCGACTCATCTATCTCAGCTATTCGGAATCCCGACCGGACGGGGCCGGAACCGCTGTCGGAAGGGGCCGGCTGGAAATCGAGGACGGCACGCCGCTGCTGGCTGGATTTCAAGTGATCTTCCGAATGACCAAACCGACCTCCAGTGGTCGGCATTTCGGATCCCGGCTGGTCTTCGGGCCGGACGATACGCTGTTCATCACAATCGGCGACCGGGGCGCGCGCGATCGGGCCCAGGACCGCTTCGACCATGCGGGCTCCGTCGTCCGGATCAATCGGGACGGGAGCATCCCTGCCGACAACCCGTTCATCGGCCGGGACGGGCTCGATGACATCTGGTCGATCGGCCATCGCAATCCGCAGGGTGCCGCGCTCAATCCCGCGACCCGGGAACTCTGGACCGTCGCACACGGGGCCCGGGGCGGGGACGAGATCAACCGCCCGCAGAAGGGCAAGAACTACGGCTGGCCGGTGGTCTCCTACGGGACCCACTACTCGGGCGCGCCGATCGGCGAAGGCAGCTCCGCCCCCGGTATGGAGCCGCCGGTCTGGTACTGGGACCCGTCGATCGCACCGTCGGGGATGGCCTTCGTGACCGGTCCGCTGTTTCCGTCCTGGGAGGGTGACATTCTTGTGGGAGCGCTGAAGTTCCGGCTCCTGTCCAAGCTCGATGTCGACGGCAACACGATCACCGGCGAGGAGCGCATGTTCAAGAACGTCTTCGGGCGTATCCGGGACGTCCGGATCGGCCCGGATGGGGGCATCTGGCTGCTCTCAGACGAGAGCGACGGGCAATTGGTGCGGATTACGCCGGTCGACGGTCCGTGCTAAAGCGGTCTGGCGCCTGAGCCCGCGCTCCGCTCCCCGATGTGAGGCCCCAATGAACACGATCGACAGCATCGAGGCCCTTGAAGCCCTCTACGACGCCGTTGTGCCAGCCGCCCTGACCAAGGTGGCGCGCCAGATCACGCCGCTTTACCGGCAATGGATCGAGGCCTCCCGCTTCGCGGTGTTGTCGACCGTTGGCCCGGAAGGGACGGATGCGAGCCCGCGGGGCGATGACGGCCCGGTGGTCCGGATCGCAGATGCAACCACCCTTCATCTGGCGGACTGGCGCGGGAACAACCGGCTGGACTCGCTTCGGAACATCGTCCGGGACCCGCGCGTCAGCCTGATGTTCATGGTCCCCGGCTGCAACAATGTGGTGCGCGTCAACGGGCGCGCCGCTCTCACGGCCGATCCGGCGCTGACCGCATCGTTCGAGAAGAGCGGCAAACAACCCAAGGCCGTCATCGTGATCACGGTCGACGAGCTGTATTTTCAATGCGCCATGGCGATCATGCGGTCCAGACTCTGGGCGGCGGAGGTCGAGACCGCCGAGATTCCGACGGCCGGTCAGTTCATCAAGGAGATGAGCGCCGAGTTCGATGCAAGCGCCTATGATTCCGGCTATCCGGCCTACGCCAAGGAGCGCATGTGGTAGCGGTTCAGGGCGTTCGGGTGAACAGGGTCAGAACCTGTTCCCGGCCTTTCGAATAGTTCAGTCCCTCGATCACCACATGCCGGGTGACCGGAAGTTCGCCCAGCGCCTTGGTGAACGCCTCCATCTCCCGCCGGTCCACGACCGCGACCGCGCAGGGCTCGTCCCGCAGCGCTGCGGCGGCCCCGTCCGCCTCGCCCAGTCTCGTCTTCGTCCCGAGCATGAAGACCGTCGACGGCTCCGCGAACCCAGCCAGCGCCACCACCGGCTCCGGGCAGGACGCGGCGCGCGCCACCGCCGGTTTCAGGTCGCGGGTGATCCAGAGGCTGTCGAGCTGCGGCGCGGCCAGGTGGAAAGTGGTGAAATAGAACGGCATGGCCAGCGCCAACACCGTCAGGAGGCGTCCCGGAGCCAAAGTCTTCAGGAACCTCAGCCCGGCCCAGAAAGTCATCGCGCCGAAGAACAGGGCCAGGGTTCCGGAGAAACTGACCACCCCTTCCAGGTGCAGGGTCGCACCCAGCGGCACCAGCGCCAGCAGCGCCGTGATCACCAGAAACAGACCGGCGACCACCCGGTGCGCTGTTCGCCACCACCCCTCCGCCACGAAATCCGCACCGTGTGTCACCGCCAGCGCGGCGAGAATGGCCACTGCCGGATAAACCGGGAGGGTGTAGTGCGGCAGCTTGGTCGCCACCAGTTCGAACACGATCAGCGTCGGCAGGATCCAGCAGATCAGGAACCGGATGGCCGGCTCCGCCCGTTTGCTCCAACCTTGGGCTACGGCCATGGCCGCCAGGATCGCGCCCGGCCAGAACGCGATGAAGAACACCAGCGTGTGATATCCGGGAGGAGCTCCGTGGGCGTCGTCCCCTTGCGCCACCTTGCCCAGAAGCGCGTGGCCGACAGATTCCTCCAGGAACGCGCCGCCCACCTTCATCGAGATCCCGATCAGCCAGGGGGCGATCACCAGCAAAGTCACCGGAATGCCCCATAGCGGCTTCAGACGACGTATGGGGTCCAGATCCCGCCGCCACAGACAGAACGCGGCAAGGGTCGCCCCCAGCACCAGGGTGATGATCGGCCCCTTGATCATCACGCCTACCCCATGGGCAAGCCAGAACACGAGGGGCGCTCCGCCGAACCTGGACGGCCCTTCCCGGTCCAGCACGCGCCAGAGGGCGGCCTGCGCCACCACCACGCTCAACAGCAGCAGAGCATCAGTCTTCGCGGTCCGCGCCTCGACCGACAGGATCAGCGAGACAGCCATCAGGCTTCCGGCTATCAGCCCGGCCGCCCCACCGCCGATCCGCGCGCCCAGCCAGGCCGTCACCAATACGGCACCGAGCGCCGCCAGGAACGATGGCAGGCGGTAGGCCCAGATCTTGGCCGCCTCCGGCCCACCGGCGACCCAGGCGCTGGCCGCCTGCAGCCAATAGGTTCCGGCCGGTTTCACATGCCGCGGCACGTCCTGGAACCGGATATCGACGAAGTCGCCGGTCTCCAGCATCTGCCGGGAGGCCTGCGAATACCGCGCCTCGTCCCGGTCCATCACCGGTACGCTCGCCAGACCGGGCAGCATCGCCGCCACCGACAGCGCCACCAGAAAGGCCCAGGCGTGGACCGACATGCCACCGACACGGGTTGCCCGGTCCTGCGCCACGGCAACCAGGGTGTCGAAAAAGCGATCGAGGGAAGCGAACATCTCGGCGGGTCCCGGTTGGTGACGATGCGGTTGAAAAAGGGCGGCGCAGTCAGTCCGAACCGTTATACGCCTTGGAATCTTCGGGCGCGGATATGGGGGGCACTGTGGTTCGGCGCAAGAGCCAGACCACCCCCAGAAGATCGACGATGCCGACCAGCGCCCGCTGCCAGTTGGTGTACTTGGACTGACCCGACAGCCGTGGCCGGTCATCGACCGTCACATGCCGGGTCTCGAAACCGTGGCGTTTCACCAGGGCGGGGAAATACCGGTGCAGGCTGTCGAAGAACGGCAACCGCTTGAAGAGCGCCGTCGGGATCAGTTTCAGGCCGCAGGCCGTGTCCGGACAATCGTCCCGCAAGGCGAATTTCCGCACCCCGTTTCCGATGCGGGACGCGAGCAGCCGACTGACCCCTGCCGTGCGCCGTCGCCGGATGCCGCAGACCAGACCGACCCGGTCGACCGCTTTGAGATCGATCTCGCGGGTCATGTTGACCAGATCTTTCGGATCGTTCTCGCCATCGCCGTCGATGGTGCCGATCCAGAGGGCACGGGCGAACTCGGCGCCGGTCCGCAGGGCCGCGCTTTTGCCGGCCCGCTTGCCATGCCGGATCAGACGCAGACGCGGCTCCGCTTCGGCCAGACGGGCGATGATCTCGGGTGACCCATCCCGGCTGGCGTCGTCGACCGCGATCACCTCGACCGAAAGAGCGGCACCGGCGACCTCCAGCAGCTCACCCAGCACCGCCTCAATGCCCCCCGCTTCGTCGCAGACGGGCACGAGGATCGAAAGATCCGGAGCGGGGGCAGCTTCAGGCTTGGACATGATCGGGCTCAAAGGGTCGCGACTGTCTCTAGCTAGCAGATCGGGGCGGCTCAGGACAGCGCCCGAAACAGATCGAGATAACGGGCGACGCAGGCCGCCTCGGTGAAATCGGCCTGATGCCGAGCCGACCCCTGCTCAACCAACGATCGGGCGAGCGCAGCATCGGAGAGGACCCGCCTGAATCCGGCGGCAAGAGCGTCCGCGTCGTCCTTGGGAACCATGATCCCGTCCCGGTCCGGCCGCACCACCTCGACCGGGCCCTGCGAGTCCGTCACCACCAGCGGCTTGCCGTAAGCCCAGGCCTCCAGAGTCACCGTGCCGAACGGCTCGTGCCGGGAGGGGAAGGCCACGATATCGCAGGCCCGGAAGAACGGTCCGGTATCGGTGCGCCAGCCGAGGAACCGGACGCGACCGGACACACCCTCGGCCGCCGCGTGGGCAATCAGCGCCTCCCGCTCCGGGCCGTCCCCTGCGATCCACAGATACGCCTCCGGAACCGATCTCATCGACGTGATCAGCGTATCGAGCCCTTTGACCTTGTGCAGCCGTCCCGGTGTGAAGATCACCGGAACACCGTCCGGCGTGTCCAACTCGGCGCGCGCGATCGCCGGCGCCGTCGTGACCTCCGCAAAGTTCGGCATGTAGTGCGCGCGATCCTCCGGCCACCCCTCCGCAATCACATGGCGGCGGATGTCGTTGGTGATGCACAAAAGGTGGTCGCAGCGCCGGAAGTATTTGAGCTTGTAGTAGCCGCCCAGTCTGGCCAGCTTCAGATGCGGGCCTTTCGGCATGAAACTGGAGGCGCGCTCCATGTAGGACAGCACGACGGTCGGTTGGAACGCGCGGACGATCTTGTCGAGTTTGAACTCCGTGCGGACATCGAAAAGACTGCCGAAGCGGGCTTCGTCCACCTCAACATCGGCGGCGCGCAGCTGGGCCGCCCGGTCCGGGTTTTCCCGAATGACCGCGCGCTGCTCGACCCCCGCCGCCTGGAACGCCTTGGTCATGGTGACAAAGAACGTCTCCGCCCCGCCGACGGGCGCACCGGCGAGGACGTTCAAGAGTCTGAGATCGCTATCCTGAATCATGACGCGGTTATGCCGGGTGAGCCGCAGGTGTCAATGGTTGCGGGGTTCATACAGCTTGGAGGGATCCAGGCTTTATTGCCCTAGGCCTGTCGGATCACGACAGTCTCACACGCGCTTGTGCTCACGATGCCAATGCTCGGCGATCTCGATGCGCCTGCAGATCCAGCTGTCGCCCTTCGCCATCACATGGTCGAGGAAACGGGCAAGCTGCCGCGCGCGCCCCGGACGGCCGACCAGGCGCTGGTGCAGGCCGACCGACAGCATCTTCGGTGCCTCCGCCCCTTCCTCCCAGAGCTGGTCGAAGGCATCGGTCAGATAGCGGAAAAAGTCCTCGCCGGACCCGTAGGAGGCCGGGGCCCCGAACTTCACGTCATTGGTGTCGAGCGCGTAGGGGATCACCAGATGATCCTTGCCCGATTCCCGGACCCAATAGGGCAGATCGTCGGAATAGCTGTCGCTGTCGTAGAGGAACCCGCCCTCCTCGACCAGCA
>JANSYC010000039.1 GCA_024742605.1 Alphaproteobacteria bacterium
GCTGACCGAGACCCACCTGCCGGTTCTTCGGGCCCACTGAAGCCGCGCCGGCCGCCCGGCGATCGATCGCCGGGCGGCCGGTCCCGAGTCCCGACGCCTCGATGCCACGGCTCCCCACCCCTCGGTCAGGCGATCCGTCGAAGACCGGGGAAAGCTTGCGGCACCCACCTGTTCGTGTAGGATGCGCCACCCTTTTTAACACGCAATTGGCGGGGCGGAGCATGACCGACGGAACGCGCATCATGGCGGGCAAGCGGGGCCTGGTGATGGGCGTCGCGAACGACCGTTCGATCGCTTGGGGCATCGCGAAAGCGGCTGCCGACCATGGTGCCGAGATCGCCCTGACCTTTCAGGGGGAAGCGCTCGAGAAACGGGTCCGCCCGCTTGCCGAGAGCATCGGCGCCAAGCATGTGCTGCCCTGCGACGTCACCGACGACGGCAGCGTGGAGGCGGTATTCAAGACGCTTGAGAAAGACTGGGGCAAGCTGGACTTCGTGGTGCACGGGATCGCCTACTCCGACAAGGAAGAGCTGAAGGGCAAGTATCTCGCGACGACGAAGACCAACTTCCTGCGGACCCTCGACATCTCCTGCTACTCGTTCACCACCATCGCCCGCCATGCCGCGGACCTGATGCCGGACGGCGGCAGCCTCCTCACGCTGACCTACTACGGCGCGGAGCGGGTCATGCCGCACTACAATGTGATGGGTGTCGCCAAGGCGGCCCTCGAAGCCAGTGTCCGCTATCTGGCGGTCGATCTGGGTGATAAGGGCATTCGCGTGAACGGTTTGTCCGCCGGTCCGATGAAGACCCTGGCCGCGTCCGGGATCGGCGATTTCCGCTATATCCTGAAGTGGAACCAGTACAACTCTCCACTCCGACGCAACGTGACACTGGAAGATGTCGGCGGCTCCGGCCTCTATCTGCTGAGCGATTTCTCAACCGGCGTGACCGGCGAGGTTCATCACGTGGACTGCGGCTACAACATCGTCGGCATGAAGGCTGTGGACGCGCCTGATATCGCGACCGTCTGACGGACCCGAATCATGGCAAGCAATGCTTTTGGAGAGATTTTTCGCGTCACCACCTGGGGCGAGAGCCACGGGACGGCCATCGGCTGCGTGATCGACGGGGCCCCGCCGCGCATCGCCCTGTCGGAACTGGATATACAGCACGACCTGGATCGTCGGCGTCCCGGCCAGTCCCGCCACACCACCCAGCGGCGCGAGCCCGATCAGGTCAAGATCCTGTCCGGCGTCTATGACGGCATGACCACCGGCACGCCGATCTCCCTGATGATCGAGAATGTCGACCAGCGATCGAAGGACTACGGCGAAATCCAGCATCAGTATCGGCCGGGCCACGCGGACTATACCTATGACACCAAATACGGCATCCGGGACCACCGGGGCGGCGGACGGTCTTCGGCCCGGGAGACCGCCATGCGGGTCGCCGCGGGCGCCGTCGCCAAGAAGGTCCTGGCCGGGCGCCTCGGCAACGCCTTCGCCGTCCGCGGCGCTCTGGTGCAGGTCGGGTCGCACGGGATCGACCGGGACAACTGGGACTGGGACGAAGTCGGCCGCAACCCGTTCTTCTGCCCCGACGCCAAGGCCGCCGCCCATTGGGACGGGTTTCTGGACGAGGTCCGCAAGTCCGGTTCCTCCGCCGGTGCGGTGGTCGAAATCGTCGGAAGCGCGGTGCCTGCCGGATTGGGAGAGCCGATTTACGGCAAGCTCGACACCGACCTTGCCGCCGCGATGATGAGCATCAATGCGGTCAAGGGGGTTGAGATCGGCGCCGGCTTCGGAGCGGCATCTGTTCCGGGCCATGAGGCGGCGGACGAAATGCGACTGGACGGCGACAAGCCGGTCTTTCTGTCGAACAATGCCGGCGGCATCCTCGGTGGCATCTCGACCGGCCAGGACGTGGTCGTGCGGTTCGCGGTCAAGCCGACCAGTTCGATCCTCTCACCGCGCCAATCGATCGATCGGTTCAGCAAGGAGGTCGACGTGATCACCAAGGGCCGACACGATCCTTGCGTCGGAATCCGCGCGGTTCCGGTGGGCGAGGCCATGATGGCCTGCGTGCTGCTGGACCATCTGATGCGTCACGAAGCGCAGTGCGGTCCCCTGGCATCCCGCTCCACCTCCTGAACGGAGCGCCGCGCGTGCAGGCCCCGTCATACGAGAGCGGCCTGCAGCGGGCAAAGGACTCTCTGGCCCAGACGGAAACAGTCCTATCCGGCCGCATTCCGGGCAAGGCCACGTGCAAGCAAGTCTCGTGCGTCCGCAACCAGACGTCCTGCCATTGTTTGTGCCGTCGCTCAAAAGGAATATGATTGTTCATAGCGGCTTGGCTCGGCAGGCGTCGAGCTAAGTGCGCCGTAACGAAGACTGTGCAACACGGAGAGAGCGGCGCTATGCGACGTATTTTGGTCGGGATCCTGGCAACGGTCGGAGTGGTTTTCCTGATCTCGACAGCCGGTCTTGTTGCCGGTCTCTGGTGGGCGTTCGGCGCATTCCTCGAAGACGCCCCGCTGCCCGACAGCTTCGTTCTGGCGCTCACCATCTCCGATGAGATTCCGGAAGCCTCACCGAACGATCCGATTGCAGCGTTGTGGCCGTCGGAAGCGGAACTGGGCCTTGTCGACATGGTCGACGCGATCGACCAGGCCGCGGGCGACGACCGGGTGAAGGGATTGATCGCCGACCTGTCCGGCGCCGCCCCCGGTTTCGCACAGACCCAGGAATTGCGGGCGGCGGTGTTCCGGTTCCGGGCGACCGGCAAGACCGCCGTCGCCTTCGCGGACAGTTTCGAATCCGGCGCCGGCGGCTACTATCTCGCGAGCGCATTCGACCAAATCTTGATGCAGCCCTCGGGACTGCTCGGGCTGACCGGGCTTTCCATAGAACTGCCCTTGGCGCGCGAATTGATGGAGAAGGTCGGACTGCTGCCAGAATTCGAAACCCGATACGAGTACAAGGGCGCCATGTCGTTCCTGACCGATCGTGAATTCCCCCCGGCGCTGCGGGAGAACTACACACGGATCGCAGAGTCCCTCTACGCGCAGATGGTCTCGGGGATCGCCAGCGCACGGCGAATGAGCGGCAGCAATGTCTCCGACGTGATCGATGGCGGTCCGCTGTTGGCGGACGAAGCCGCCAACAACGGGCTGATCGATGGTCTGGGCTACGCGCGCGAGGCCAAGCTATTGGCAACCGGAGGCTCGCTTGAGACCGTCGATGCCGGTCAGTACCTGGCGACGGCCGGACATCCGCATGAGGAAGGTGTTCGGATCGCTCTGTTGCACCTGGACGGGCAGATCGATCGCGGCGATGACGGTCCCCTGCAACGCCAGCATTTCGCCGGATCCGTCAATTTTGACCGCGCGGTCGACGGAATTCTGGAAGATGACGAGGTTCGGGCGGTCATCCTGCGGATCTCCAGCCCGGGCGGCAGCTTTGTCGCCTCTGACACCATGCGTCGCGCGGTCCTGCGACTGCGGGAAGCGGACCTCCCGGTGATCGCGAGCTTCGGGGACATGGCCGCGTCCGGGGGCTACTACGCAGCCCTGCCCGCCACCCATGTCTTGGCCCATCCGGGTACCCTGACCGGATCGATCGGTGCCGTCGGCGGAAAGGTCAGCGGCGCCGGGCTGCTGGACGAACTGGACGTGGCGATCGGCCGCGTGGAGATCGGCGACAATGCGGGGATCTACTCGGTCACCCGACCGTTCACCCAGAGCCAAAGCCTGCGGATGAAACGGATCCTCGATTCGATCTACGACGACTTCGCGAGCAAGGTCGGCGCCGCCCGGAACCTGAACCAGGACGAGGTCGACGCCGTTGCCCGCGGTCGGGTCTGGACCGGAGAGGATGCCCGGCGGGTCGGGCTGGTCGACGGGTTGGGCGGGTACTCCGAAGCGCTTCAGCTTGCGCGGCAAGCGATCGGCATCGCCCCCGATGCCCCGGTCGAGCGTGTCCGGTTCCCGCGCGACGGCTACGATACCGAAGCCCTGTTGGGCGCTCTGGCAGATGGAGACATCACGAGTGCAATCCTCTCGTTGGGAGAGGTTGCGCGGATGGCTGCGGTCATCCTGGACACCCAGCGCCTCGCGACAGGGCCTTTGATCCAGGCCGAAGCCCCCTATATGCGCGTTAGATAGGGATGTCTGACACCCGGCGCGGGAACCTTTGAGACTGGAGAGGGATCATGGGCTGCTTTCATCGACTCCAACGGATCGGACCTCTGCTGCGCGGCGCGTCGGCGCTGGCTGTGGCAACGCTGCTCCTCATGCCGGACGGCACGGTTTCCGGAAGCCCCGCTCTCGCGGCCGAGGCGGAATCCACCAAGGACCGGAAAGAGCAGGAGAAAGTTCAAGAAAAGAAGGACAAGGAATTCAATCGCGAGATCCAGTTTCGCCGGGTGATCGGTCCGAAAGTGCTCGCCTTGGGTCCCTACAGCGTGTCCCTGTTCGTACAGGGGCAGCCGGTCGAAGGCCGGGTCAGGGTCGCGGTCCAGGCCAAGTCCGTGTCCGACAAGACGACGATGGATGCGCAGAAATGGGCGATCAACGGGATCATTTATCCGCTCGCAGTCCGCATGTTCGAGAGCGGACGCCCCACGCCCAATGCCATCCGCGACTTCAAAGGCTCCGCCTATGAGCTGCTGTCGAAGCGGTACCCGGGCATGGTCGACGAAGTCTTCATCGAGTCGCTGATCTAGGATTGAGCCCAACTCATCGGCGCGCGCGGACTTCCGTGCCGGAATGGAAACACCGTAACCCTTGCAGGACGGTGGTGCAGCGGCTATTCGAACGCTTTCCAAGTGGGAGTGCCCGATGCCCCACCCGCGTTCCTGATACCGGAGTATCCCCGATGCGAGATCTTCATCTTCCAGGCCGTTCGCCGGTCTATGCGCCGAACGCCTGCATTGCCACCTCGCATCCGCTGGCCAGCCAAGCCGGTCTCGAGATGCTGAAATCCGGCGGCAACGCGATTGATGCTGCAATTACGGCCTGTGCGGTGATGTGCGTGGTCGAGCCGCACATGACCGGAATCGGCGGCGATTGCTTCGCTCTGGTCGCCCCCAAGGGTGCCAGCAAGCCATTCGCCCTGAACGGGTCGGGCAAGGCACCGATGGCGGCGACGCTCGATTGGTTCAAGGAAAACGGCATTACCGAGCTCAAGGGCACCGGCGACCCGCACACCGTCACCATTCCAGGTGCCATCGCGGGCTGGGCGGCTCTGTTGGAGCGGTTCGGCAGCAAGACCTTCGCCGAAGTCCTGGCGCCCGCCATCGCCTATGCCGAGGGCGGCTACCCGATCGCGCCGCGCGTCGGCGCGGATTGGGAGGACGAGGTCGAGCGTCTGTCGGCCCACCCCGTGTCCAGGGCCACCATGCTGGTCGACGGGAAGGCGCCGGAGATCGGCTCCCTGCACCACCAGCCGAAGCTGGCCGGCACGCTGCGAAAGATCGCGGCACAGGGACGAGACGGGTTCTACAAAGGCTCGGTCGCCGACGATATCGTCACCCATCTGCAGTCGCTAGGCGGCTTGCACACGATGGACGACTTCGCCGCCGCGTCAGCCGACTGGGTCGAGCCGATTTCCGCCAACTACAAAGGCTATGACATCCACGAGTGCCCGCCGAACGGCCAGGGCATCTGCGCGCTGATCATCATCAAGATTCTGGAGAAGCATGACATCGCGTCGCTGTCCGAGGTCGATCGGGTCCACCTGATCGCCGAGGCAACCAAGCTCGGTTATGCCACCCGCGACCGCTATATCAGCGACCCGAGCCAGGTCGCCGTTCCGGTCGACTGGCTGCTGTCGGACGCGCACGTCTCGCAGCTGAACGCGATGATCGACATGACCAAGGCCGGCGCGTTCGCCGAAAGCGACTTCCCGGTTCACAAAGACACAATCTACCTCTCCTGCGTCGATGCGGACGGCACCTCGATCAGTTTCATCAACTCCCTGTTCAGCGGCTTCGGCAGCGCGATCATGGCGCCGGAAAGCGGCGTGATGCTGCACAACCGCGGCCAATCCTTCAACCTGATCGAAGGTCATGTGAACGCGATCGCGCCGGGCAAACGGCCGATGCATACGATCATTCCCGGCATGCTCTCCAAGGACGGCACGATCCTCGGTCCGTTCGGCGTCATGGGCGGCCAGTATCAGTCGACCGGCCACGCGAGCTTCCTGACCAATGTGATCGACTTCGGCATGGACCCGCAGGAAGCCATGGACGCGCCCCGCAGCTTCGCGCTGAAGGGAGAACTGCAGGTCGAGCGGACCCTGGCCCCGGAAACCTATGCCGCCCTCGAGGCGCGCGGCCACGTGCTCAAGCATATGGACAAGCCGATCGGCGGCAGCCAGGCGGTGATGATCGATCCTGACACGGGTGTCCTGACCGGTGCCTCGGACCCCCGCAAGGACGGCTGCGCGCTCGGCTACTGATTACGGCTAACAGGGGCGGAAACATGACACATAAAACCGCGATCATCGGCCTCGGCATCATGGGTCGGCGGATGCTGGACAATCTGCTGGTGCATCCGGAGTTCGAGGTGACGGGCCTTTGGGATCCGTCCTCCGATGCGCTCGCCAAGGCTCGGGAGATCGCTCCTGGCGCGCCGAGCGCCGAGACCGCGGAGCTCGCGATCGCGGGCGCCGACATGGTCTACCTCGCCTGCCCTCCTGCCCCGCGCAAGGCTTATGCGCTGGCAGCGTCCGCCGCCGGCAAGGGCGTGTTCATGGAGAAGCCGCTGGGCGTCGACAATGCCGAAAGCCGGGACCTCACCGCGCGACTCAAGACAGGTCGTCTGCCGAGCGTGGTGAACTTCACCCAGGCCAGCTCACGCGGCTTCGAGGAACTGCACCGCGCAATCGCCGCGGGCGAGACCGGCGATCTGGTCGGCATCGACATCGTGGTAACCTATCCGTCTTGGCCGCGCGCCTGGCAAGTCGAGGCCGACTGGCTGCGCTTCAAAGCGGAGGGAGGTTACACCCGCGAAGTAATCTCCCACTTCCTGTTCCTGGCTGGACGCTTCCTCGGCCCGCTGACCTTGAAGCATGCGCGTCCGAGCTACCCGTCAAACCCGGCTCTTTGCGAGACCGACATCATCGCGCGGCTGGAGACGGCGGACGGTAGGCCGGTGAACGTGATCGGCACGGTCGGCGGCGCACAGCCCGACCGGCAGGAGGTCACCGTCAAGGCCGCGAGGCAGAGCCATCAGTTCCGGGAGTTCTACCAGCTCTGGCGTTCGGACGGCGGTGACTGGAAAGAGGCGCTCGACTGGTCGACCGGCGAGGACCCCCGCCGCAGCGCCCTGCAACGCCAGCTCACCCAGGCCGACCGATGGCTGCGCGGCGAAGCCCACGAGCTCGCCAGCGTCGAGGAGGCTCTTGCTGTGCAGGAACTGGTTGAGGGCATGCTGGCGGGCCGAGGCTGACGCCCTACTCAGCCGCGCGCCTCGCCGATGCGGCCAGTGCGCCCAACCGGCCCGTCGCGGCCGCCGCCTCGTCGACCAACCGGTCCATGATCGCGTCGACGGGCTCAATCCGGTCGGCGAAGACACAGGCCTGTCCCATGGACAGGATACCCTTCTCAGGATCGCCCTCGGTATAAGCCTCTTTCTGCGCGGTGCCCATGACGTAGGGGCGATAGACTTCGAAATCGGTCACGCCCGACGCCTCGAGCTTCGCGATCGCGCGGGTGGTCTCGTTGTCGATGCCTCGGAAGGTGTTGCGCATGGAGGCGAGCACCAGGGCCGTTTGGGTTTCATCCGCGTCCACAACCCGTTGCTTGATCCGGTCATGGGACCAAATCTCGGAGGCGACCAGGAAGCGCGTGCCGAGCAACACACCCTCCGCTCCCATGGCGAGCAACCCGGCGATCTGCCCGCCGGTGCCGATGCCGCCGCCGATCACAACCGGGATCGATACCCGCGCGACGGCCAGCGGTGCCTGAACGATCGAGCCGACCAGATTCAGGCCCGGATGTCCGCCGCATTCCGAGCCCACCACCGCGATCGCGTCGAGCGGCAGTTTGCCGGTGGCCGAGATCGCGTGTTTGACGGTCGCCACCTTGTGCATCACGACCGCACCGGCATCCTTGATCCGTTCGACGAGATGCGCGGGCGGGAGACCGGCGGTTTCGAAATGCCGGACGCCCTTGTCGAGCGCTATCTCAAGCTGGGCGGGCAGGTCCGCATTCTGCTCCGGGCGGACCGACATGTAGAGATTGACGCCGAACGGCTTTCCGCCGGTCAGCCGCTGGGCCTTGTCGAGTTCCGCCTCGAAATCCTTGAAGTCCGGGAAGGTCTTGGCGGTGATGAAACCCATCCCGCCGGCGTTCACCACAGCGGCGACGTAGTTGGCGTCCGCCAGCCACATCAAACCGCCGGCGAGGATCGGATGCCGTATGCCGAACAGCTCGGTAATCCGGGTCTGAAACAGCGCGTCCCTCATATCTTCGCTCCCAGCACCAGGGCATCCAGCGCCACCACTCCGTATCCCTTTGGCAGCACCCGGACCGGGTTCAGGTCCACGCTCTCGATCCGGTTCGCCTCGGCCGCCGCGAAAACCGACACCTTGGCCAGCAGCTCCGCCAGCGCATCCACATCGGCAACCGGCGCGCCCCGGACGCCGTCGAAGATCTTCGCCCCCTTCAACTCGCCGATCATCCTCCGGGCTTCCTCGACCCCGAAAGGCGCCAATCGGAAGGCCACGTCCTCCAGCACCTCGACCAGGACCCCCCCCAGCCCCACCATCACCACCGGCCCAAAGGTCGGGTCCCGCTGAACGCCGACCACGGCCTCGACGCCCTCGGGCGCCATTTCTGCCACCAGCACACCCTCGATCCGGGCGTCCGGAACCTGTCCGCGGACCCGATCCAGCAGGGTGCGGTAGGCGGCCCGGATCTTGACCTCGCCATCCTCACCGCCGCCGACGCCGATCATCACGCCGCCGACCTCGGTCTTATGGAGAATGTCGGGCGAGGCGATCTTCAGAACGACCTTGCCGCCGAGTTTGGACGCCGCCTCCGCCGCCGCACCGGCGGACCCCGCCAGCCGGTGCCGGACGAATGGCACGCCCCATTTCGCCAGCAGGCTCATGGCCGCGGGCTCGGACAAAGAGGCGGTCGGAACCTGCGGTGCGTCCTTGGGGGCTTCGGGCGGGGCGCCGGTCCCGCGACGGGCGAAGAACCGGCCCAGCTTCATCAGCGACGCCGCAGCAGAGACCGCCCGGGTCGGATCCTCGAACACCGGGTAACCACCGTCCTCGTAGTAGCGCACCATTTCAGGCGAGCCGATCAGGGACAGCAGGATAACCTTGTCGGGAAACTGCTCCCGGGTCGTGGCCAGGGTCTTGATCAGATCGTCGGCGATGTATTTCGACGACGCGATCATGGTGAAGAAGGCGACGATCGCGTCGTAGTTTCCCTCCTCCAGCATGATCCGCAGGTTCTCGGAGATCAGGCTGACATCGTTGAAGGCCTGGGCCGTGATGTCGACCGGATTGCGCACCGCGGCGAACGGCAGCAGCGCCTTCAGCTTGGCCTGGGTCGACTCCGGCATCGGCGCCACGTCCAGGCCCAGATCGTCGGCCGCGTCTGCCATCTGCACGCCCACGCCCCCCGAGATCGTCATCAGTCCGATCCGGTTTCCCGACGGGAACCGCCCGCGCGAGGCGGCATAGGCCGCGTCGAGCAGCTGGTCGGTGCTGTCGACCCGGATGACGCCGTATTGCCGGAACAATGCGTCGTAGACCCGGTCGGAGCCGGCCAGGGCGGCCGTATGGGAGGCGGCGGCGGCGGCCCCGACCTCGGACCGGCCGACCTTCATCATGATCACCGGCTTACCGGCATCGGACGCCTTGCGAAGTGACTCGCGCAGGGCGTCCCCGTCCCGAATCCCCTCGGCATAGGAGACGATCACTCGGGTTTGCTCATCCTCGGCCAGATAGCCGATGGCATCGGCCAGATCCACATCCGCCTCGTTGCCGGTGGTGATCCAGATTCCGGTGTTCACACCCGACTTGCGCAGCAACGCGAAGACGTGACTGCCGTAGGCGCCGGACTGGCTGGCGATCGCAACCGGACCCGGTTCCGGCAGGAAATTGTCGACCGAGGACGAGAACGTCGCCATCCATCCGGAATGGGCGTTGAAGATCCCCAGACAGTTCGGACCGAGCAGGCGCAGGCCGCCGTCCCGGGCGATCCGCCGGATGCGGTCCTGGGCCGCCTGCCCCTCCGCGCCCATTTCCGCGAAACCGGACGAGAACAGCACCGCCGCCTTCACCCCTTTGGCCACGCAGGCCTCCAGCGTCTCAGGCACGATCGGCGCCGGAACCGCGATGATGCAGGCTTCCGGCGCCCGCGGCAGGTCCGCGACACTTGGATAGGCCTTCAGGCCTTGGACCGAGTCCCGCTTTGGGTTGACCGGGAAAATGTCGCCCTTGAACCCGGCCCGCTGGATGTAGGCGAGCGGACGCCCGCCGATCCGCGCGGGATCGTCCGAAGCGCCGATCACGGCTATGGACGCCGGGTCGACAAGGGATTTCAGGGTCGAGACGGCAGGCCGATCGTTAAAGGGTTTCGACATCAGACGGTTGCAACCGGTGTGGCGGGCGATCCCACGGCGCCGGGCAAGCGCAGCGGCGGGGCGGTCAGCAGGAAACGGCTGCGTCCGTTGGCGGCCAGCCACTCGGCCAGTTCGGTCAGATAGAACATTTCCCCCAGATGAATCCCCAGCTTGAACAGGCATAGCTCGTGGATCGGCATCAAAGGTGGCTTGCCGGTCTTGGAGCGCGGGTTGGGGATCTCCTCGACCGCGTAATTGTCCCCGATCAGGACGGACAGACCGCTGACGCGAATCCAGTCCTGCAGTCGCGGGTCTCCGCCGTCGAGGGTGGCGCAGCCCTTGTGCAGCACCTCCGGGTCGGGATTGCCGCCCATATCGATCAGCCGTTGGGAGAAGCCGGTGTGGATGCAGACCATGTCACCCTCCTCCACCACCACGTCATCCTCTGCCATAATCTTCTCCAGCATCGCGAAATCGACCACCGTCCGGTCGTCGCCCAGATGCTTGCGCAGATTGATCATCACGCCGCGCCCCTGGACGCAGGTCTCCGCCATGGTCTCGATGCCCAGCGCCTTCGCCCGCACCCCCGGGAACCGTTGCAGCGGGTCCGCCTCAGGGTCTTCGGTGGGCGCGATCAGATGCTCCAGCCCGCTCCAGCCGTTGTAGTAGACGATCTCCGCAATGCCGTCGCCGTTGGCATCGAACTGCGATCCGACATGGGCGAAACTGTCCCACTGGGTCGAATATTGCAGGCACATCAGAACCGCGTCGTCGGAGACCACGTCCGTCATGCCGGGCGATTCGGAGGAGGCTGTGAAGTTGTAGTTCGAAAGCCCGGTCCGCTCGCGCGCGGTGGCATAAAGCTTGGGCGGAAAGCGTCGAGGGTTCAGGATTCGGCCGCCCGGCAGGTCCAGGGGCAGGGACAGGCAGAACGACGTGCCGGTCTTGACCTCCTTGACCGCTTCGACCACCCGCTCAGGGGTCAGAAGATTGATCCGCCCCAGCTGATCATCCGGTCCGAAATCGCCCCAGTTCGACCCTTCAGGCCGGTTGGTCCACCGCGCCGCCATCGCATCCTCCCAAGATAATTTTGCCCGGCCTCGACTGGGCGGGTTCGATCAGGACGAATTGTTGGCATGGCAACGATGCCCTGTGAAGGGGTGAGGTCGCCGTCCGGCCGACGGGCTAGAGATTGTCCAGACGCGCCTTGCGACCCAGATAGCCTCCGTGATGGCGCAGGCCGTACTCGTCCCGGGTGACGCCCTTCTTCTCCATCAGGACCAGGGTCAGGGCGTCGGAAATCGCGCTCATTGCGGCGATACTGGCGGAGGGCGTCAGACGCAGCGGGCACGGCTCTTCGATCGCCCCCATATTCAGAACCACATCGGCGAGATCCCGCAGGCCCGAATCCGGATGCGAGGTCACGGCGATGACCTTCCCCGTCCCGTTGATGTGCCGGGCCAGCTTGATGAACTCGACCACCTCAACCGTCTTGCCGGAGGTTGAGAACGCGATCATACAGTCGCCGTCTTCCACATGCCCCAGATCACCATGCGCCGCCTCGCTGGGATGGACGAAGAAAGCTGGCGTTGCGGTCGAGGCCAAGGTCGCCGCGAACCGGCGGCCCACATAGCCCGCCTTGCCCATGCCGGTGATGATCACTTTCCCCGGTGCCGTGAACATCAGGTCGATCGCCTCAGCGAAACTGTCATCCACCTGAATGGCGCTGATCGCCTGGGCTTCAGCGTCCAGAATGCTGCGGATACGGGCTGCAATGTCCATCAGTCGGTCTCCATGGGGTCGCCGGCTGGGAATAGGCCGTTCATGCGATCAGCGCAAGGCGGCATCGCCGACAGACGCCCTACCGAAAGCGGCCGCTGCCCGCTAGAGTCTGAGAAAATCGGAGGAAACCAAATGGCAAAAAGAACCGTCTACATCGGCTGTGGCGCTGGGTTCGCGGGTGACCGGTGGGATGCCGCAGTACCGGTTGTGGCGACCCTGGCGCGCCGGGACGGCCCGCGCTATCTGATGTTCGAAACCCTGGCCGAGCGCACGCTCGCGCTTGCGCAACAGGCCCGCATCGAGAACCCGGAGGCGGGCTACTCCCAGTACCTGGAACGCTATGTCCGCCCGGTGATGCGGGACGCGAAAGCGGCGGGGATTCGAATCGTCTCGAACTTCGGAGCCGCCAACCCCTTGGGCGGCGCGCGGAAACTGCTGGCGATGGCCCGCGAGGAGGGGATTGACGGCCTGAAGGTGGCAGTCGTGGACGGAGACGACCTGACCGCCGTCATGACCGAGGCCGAGATCCGCGACCATGCCCCGGTCGAAGGCCTCGACATGCCGGAAGGCAAGATGGTGGCGGCGAATGTCTATCTGGGGGCGCAGCCGATTGCCGAGGCCCTGGCTCTGGGCGCGGACATCGTCGTGGTCGGACGCTGTTCCGACCCGGCACTGGCACTGGGGCCGCTGTTGCACGAGTTCGGCTGGCCGCTGGACGACTTGGACCGGATTGCGGCGGGAACGCTGGCCGGACATCTCCTGGAATGCGGCGCGCAGGTGACCGGTGGGTATTTCGCGGATCCCGGCTTCAAGGATGTGCCAGATTTCGGCCGCGTCGGATTTCCGATCGCCGAGGTCACCGCAGACGGGGCGATCACGATCACCAAGGCGGACGACACTGGCGGGCTGGTTTCGCACCGCACGGTCAAGGAACAGATCCTCTACGAGATGCATGACCCGAGCGCCTATCTGACGCCCGATGTGACCCTGGATATCACCGGGGTGACCGTGAAGGAGGTGGGTCCGGACCGGGTATCGGTCACCGGCGCGCGGGGCAAGCCGATGCCGCCGACCCTGAAGGCCACCCTCAGCTTCGAGGGCGGCTGGCTCGGCGAAGGGGAAATCACCTATGCGGGGCCGAACGCGCGGCGGCGGGCCGAACTGGCGATCGACGTGCTGCGGGAAAGGGCTCGGGGCCTGGGAACCAATTGGCCGCTGCGCTTCGACCTGATCGGGACCGTCGCAACCTTCGACGGGGATGACGGCGACCTGAGAGCCGGACGTGACTATTCGTCCGACGGCGAATACCGGGTTCGCATGGCGACCCGCGGACCGGACAAGCAGATGGCGCAATGGATCGCCGATGAAGTGCTCTCGCTGTATTGCTCCGGGCCAGCTGGCGGCGCCGGTGTGCGCCACCGAATCGCCCCACAGGTCACCACCGCTTCCATTCTGATCGATCGCGCCCGTGTGAACCCCACGGCCCGTCTGGTCGAGGAGACCGCATGATGTCGAACACCGTCACCACCAAGCTGCATGCGGTTGCCCATGGGCGCACCGGCGACAAGGGCAACCGGGTCAACATCTCGGTCATTCCGTATCACGATGAAGCCTGGCCGTATCTCCTGGACCAGCTCACGCCCGCCCGAATCCAGGCCCATTTCGCGCATAAAGGCGCGGGAGAGGTCACACGGTACGAACTGCCCAATCTGCCGGCGATGAACTTCGTCATCGACGACGTCCTGCAGGGCGGAGTAAACGCGTCGCTGAACCTGGACGGCCATGGCAAAAGCCTGGCGTTCCACCTGCTGGATCTGGAGGTCACGGTCCCAGCGAGTTGTGTAGTGAGTGGGTAGAGCCAGATCCGCTCACTTCACCCCTTCTCCGACCGGTGATCGCGCGAAGACCAGAGTGAACTTGGACCCCGCGTCGGGATTGGATCCCACCACCAGCTTTCCGCTCATGCGACGCATCAGGCGGCTTGTGATCGCAAGGCCCAGCCCGGCGCCCTGCCCTTCGGCGACCAGCGCATTTTCACGCCTCAGGAAGGGTTCGCCGATCCTTTCGATCATATCCGCGCTCATCCCCGGCCCACGGTCCAGAACCGAAATCATCGGGCGCCCGTCCTCCCGCGTCGCCTCGACCAGGACCGCCGAGCCGGGTGCGGAGAACTTCACCGCGTTGGACAACAGATTCAGGAGACACTGATGGGTCGACCGACGGTCCGCCGCGATCACCAGATCGTCATCGATCCGTGCCTCGACCGATACCCCGTAGCGCTCGGCGATGGGATGAATGGTCTTCAGCGCGCGCGCGACCAATTCGGAAGTCGCCAGACGCTCCGGCGTGAGTTCGACGGAGCTGCTCTCGATCGTCGAGATCTCGAGGATGTCGTTGATCAGGTCGAGAAGCTGGCTTCCGCTGTCATAGATATCCGCCGCATAGCCTTCAACCTTGGACTCGCCCAGAGATTTAACACCGAAAGTCTTCAGCATTTCGGAGAACCCGATAATGGCGTTCAGCGGCGTGCGCAACTCGTGGGACATGTTCATCAAGAACTGGAGCTTGGCGTTGTTCGCCTCTTCCGCCTGCTGAAGCTTTTCCTGAAGCTCCTCCGACAAGGTCGAGAGTTGCTCGTTCGCCAACATGATTTCAGTCATGTCGTGGGCGCTGACGGCGACCGAAATCTTCCCGCCGACCTCAAACCGCGCCAGCGAGACCATGGCCGGAAACGTCGAGCCGTCGCGGCGCAAAGCCTGAACGATCCGCGAACTGGAGGACATCGGCCCGGCTTTTGACGCGGCGTCCGCGATATACTTGTCCATGAGACCGGCGTGCCGGCCCCTGACGAACTGCGGCACCAGAACATCGATCGGGGCGCCGACAAGATCCTCCTTGGTCCATCCGAACAGATTTTCCGCCGCCTCGTTCACCATTTCCACCCGCTGGTGCTCTGAGACCGTCAGAATCGCATCCGGCACCGCGCGCAACACGGCTTCGAAGTGATCGCGGAGAGTCGCGAACGCGTTCTGGTCTTCGATCTCTCGTGTCACGTCGGTTTGGATACCGACATAGTGGGTCAAACCCGCGTCCGCATCGAAGATCGGTGCAATGCGGAGCTGATTCCAAAACCGGGTACCGTCCTTCCGCCGATTGCGCAGGGTCACCGAACAGGCCGTACCCTGTTCAAGCGTCTCTCTTATGACAGCCAGTTCCTCCTGGTCGCGCTCATCGATATTGAGAAAGCGACAGTTTCTGCCGACGACCTCGTCATACGCATAGCCCGTCATTTCCAGGAAGCCCCGGTTGGCATAGACCAGCGTGTGATCGGGCCCCGCGGTGGTCACCAGGACCCCGTTCGTCGCCGACTCCAGGGCCGCACTTTTCAGCGTCAGATCCAGGTCGAGCTCCACGTCGCGGGTAACGTCGATGCTGACGCCAAGAACAGTAACGCCTTCAGGACGACCCCGATTCGGCACAAACTCCGCAATAAAGCGAATGTACCTCCTATGCCCAGAGGGGGTGCGAACGGTGAGGGTCCGATCCCAGCGCGAGCGGGTCGACTTGGCGGTCTCGAAATCGGCAAGAATCGTACCCCGCGCACCGTCGACGAGCATCCCATCGAACTCCAACATCGTCTTCGGCGCACCGTCGGTGCCGAATATGTCGCGCTGAACGGGATCCCAGATGAACCGATCGGTATCCAGGTCGTATTCCCAGATGCCGATCCCTGCAGCGCTGCGGGCCAGGCGCGACTGCTCGGTGATCTTACGGTAGAATTCTCCCTCATCCGCGATCCGGAACATGTTCTCCAGGATCAGTCCGAGAACAAGAACCCCGATCAGGTTGCTTGAAAGCAGAATCCAGCCGAAGGACGACAGAATCGCTAGTCCTGTGGACACATCGACACTTAAGAAGAATGACGGAATCACCGTGACCGTCGAGAAAACCGCCAACGCCACGAAGCCTAGGACACCGTAGGCCTCACGGTGGAGAGCCCCCATGATCCAAACCGCCATCAATCCGGACACCCAATAGAGATAGAGGCTGACGACGCCCCCCAGGACAACCGGCCCGCCGACTTCGTAGCGGGCGATGGCTCCGAGGGTGGCCGCGATCAGGCCGGCAAGAGGCCCACCGAAAACCGTCGCCATCACCACCGGCGCCGAACGGGTATCAAAGGTCGCCCCGTATGGCGTTACGATCGGCAGTTCCACCACGACGACCGAAAGCGCGCCGAGCACCAACCCGAACATCGCCTGATTTCTCAAGCCGTTCCTTTTTTTTCTGGGGCCGTGCCACTTTTTGAACTGGTCCGGCGCGAGCCGGAATTGAGATGCCATCAGGAAAACGAGCGTGGCACCGCCGCACAGCACGAGCAGATTATTCAGGAGCGAGAACCCCAAATTCATACGGGCTGGCCCGCCTGAGCACGAAGTCCGAGTGCAGGTTCAAGCGGAACCAGATCATCGACGATCGAACAGTTCCGTCCCGATCGTTTGGCGTCGTAGAGGGCTTGGTCCGCGCGGCGCAGCAGCTCGCCGACCGACAGTTCCCGACCAAAGGAGGATGTCAGCCCAGCACTGACCGTCACTAGCAGATCGACGCCGGTCGAAATTGGAATCGGCGTCTCCGAAAATGTCGTTCTCAACCGCTCCACGATGCTGAGCGCGTTCTCGCAGGAGGTTTCCGGCAACAACAGGATGAACTCCTCTCCGCCGAAACGGCCCAGAATATCCGTATCGCGGATCTGGTTGTGACACAGATCTGCAAACCGGCGGATAACCTCGTCTCCGACCGAATAGCCGTGGCATTCGTTTACGGCTGACAGGCGATCTAGATCGAGAATCGCAAAACTCAATGGGTTTCCGTATCTCGCGGTTCGGCGCAACTCCGCCAGCGCCCTGGCTTCCCAGGTGGCCCGCGTGAACGCGCCGGTCAGGGAGTCGAGATCTCCGACCGTGCGCGACTCAAGCTCGTTCACGATTACCTTCGCGAAATCCGACAGGATCTTCACCTGCCGTTCCGTGAAACTCCGCGGCTTGGTGTCGACCACACAGAGACTGCCGACGGCATACCCCTCGGGGGTCATCAGCGGAATGCCAAGATAACTCCGTATTCCCGGCTCTCCCGTGACCAAGGGGCTGTCCGAGAACAATGGATCCCGGAGTGCGTCGGGCACCAGGAACGGGGCCGGCCGTTCAACGGTATGAGTACAGAACGAGATCTCCCGGGGCGTCTCCGAGACCGAAAGTCCACGCTGTGCCTTGAACCACTGGCGCTCACGGTCGACCAGAGAGACCGCGCAGATCGGAACGTCCAAAATCTGCTGCACCAAATTCATGATGGTCTCGAACGCATCCTCCTCCTGCGTATCGAGAACTTCATACCGCTCAAGGGCACGCGCCCGGCCTTCCTCGTCATCGCCCTTGAAGGTTTGCACCATCAAACGCTCCGACTGGTGTCTGCCGACCATTAACCGACCGCTGTCGTCACGGACAACGGTTCTAGATGTTTGTTCGTTCGCGGGGGGGTTGATCATCTCTCACTCTTACCGACTGCTTAAACAGCGAAGTGAGTATCAAGCGAACGTATTAAGGATTTCTTACGACGCGGACGCGAAGGATTTCGTCTCCTTCATCGACTCTTTCCTCACTTCGACAGATGTCAATGGAAAGGCATTTTTCTACTGGAAAGGGTCTTAACTCCGACGGATCGGCGGATTTCGAGCCCTTGCGGACATTTTCAGCACCGCCCTGCCCGGGCCCGAACCTAAGGCGCTGAGCTTGACCGTCCTCCAGCGCATTGAGTCAGGATTATTTATACGGGGCGCCGAGAGCGTGACCCCTGTTCCGCACGCCCGATTCGCGGTCTACGCCCGCCGGCCGCCCACCGCGCGTTCAGCCTGGTTGGACGCCGCAATTCGGGACGCCAGAGGTGCTGGCGCAATTGTGGAGGACAGCAGATTTGAACCCGAACCGGCGGAATACGAGGCTTCCGGCACGGGGTCCGAACTCCGTTGCTCCCAATAGCCGCTCATGACATTAACCAAGGTGAGCTGGCTTTCGGCGAACCGGAGGTGGCCCCGCTGACGCGACAGCGCCGAACTCAGTTCGTCCCGGGCGATCGGATCCTTCGCCAAGTCAGGGTCAGTCTCACCGAGAGCCGCGAGCTGAGAGACGGCATCCTCGGCCGTGTCCCTTTGGGCCGTATAAATGCGACGCAAGGTAGACCAGAGCTTCTGATTGGTTTCCGGAATAGTTGCCATCGGTTCTCTCCATTTGAAGTCCTGACTCTACGGAGGAGAACGGTCGATTCACAAGCGACAATTATTGACAATTTGCATCTGTTGGAACGCAAATAAATTTTTGGCTACGATCTGAAAAGGAAGGCGAATATGCATTACCGCTTCCCACCCAAAAACCGGAAGGCCCAATATCAGCTGGTGCATAAAAGGCTATTTAGGGCTTAGCCAGACCCAAGCTTCGCGGACTTGGCTCGGATGTCTTTGAGTCTGGGATCCGGGCTCAGCTCGTCGATCGGATCGCTGTAGTCACCGAAATCCCTGTAAAGTTCTGCATTTTCGATGGCCGTATCGCGAACCTTTTTGCACTCGCGGGGATTCAGCATGCGGAATGCGCGATCGGCCTGGCTCACATCGGTGCTTTCAAGCGTAGACGCGGCGCGCGTGATTGCCGCATGAACGAACCCGGTTCCAACGGTCCGGTCCACGGCGTCAGCCAGAATGCCCAGCGCAACCTTTTCGATGCTCATCTCACTCATCTTTCCGCCTCCAGCCCCCTCAAGGACCAGACAACCATCCAAGTCTAAGAATCCCAGGTTTTACCCAACAAATCAATAGACAGATCTTTTAGATTCAATTCATTCATTTCCAAAGATCTGATTTCGCTTTAAAAATGAAAGGTTAGAGGGAACCGTTCGAATCTTGTGCCGCGACGTCGATTCCGAGTAGCGTTTCCGGATCGACACACCGGCTGAGGGAGCCCTGCGAATCATGTCGGTCCAGACCCTTCTCGTGCTCGGCATATTCGGCCTGTTGATTTGGCTCGCGGTTCGGATGACCCGGAGCACGCTGCGGCATCTTTCGGAGCAGGAAGCCCTGATCGATCAGGGCGGCATCGGGCGCCTGGTAGTGGAGATGAATCCAGGAACCGGCGCCGTCGACGTGGTCAGCGACCATCTGGCCGACATGCGCGCGAGTTGGCATCCAATTCGGTTTCCGGAATCCTGGGAATCCCGTTCGGCAGGGTTTCCGCCCGAGAAGGTCGAGTTCGACGGCAGGCTCAGCGGGCGGCGCAAATGGTGTGAGGCCCACTGCAAGGGCCGCTGGCGGGTGGAGGCCCCAGCCAGCCTCGCACCCGTGTTCTGGTTCGAACGGCGCGACGATGCCGATGGCTTTTCGCTCGCCTGGTTCCCGTTCAAATGCCTTTAGGGGCCGGACGGCTCTTCAGATTTTCCAGAGCGACCAGAACATCCGCGCCGTAGGCTCCTCGTGCCGGGACGGCGGTGGCGACGAGGTCCTGCCGTTCAATCAGCGTTTCGAACGCCTCCCGCTGCACGACCGGGCGTCCGGTTCGTATCAGATCCTCACAAATCTGCTCGATCCAAGCGATCCGTTCCGGGTCCAGATCCGGGAGAGCGTCGATCTTCGGCGCGTCGATCAGAACATGCCGCGCCCGCCGCCGCTCCCCCTCGCCAAGCATCTCGAACGCCATCAACCTGGACCGGGTCGGACGGAACGCGGCCAGCCCCTCTCCCGCATCCGGGCGGCGCCAGGCTCCGAGCAGACGGTCACCGTCCCGGACGACGCCCTCGGCCCCCGTGCGATTTCGCTGCGAAACGGGGGCCGTCACATCCGCCATGAACGACGCCGGACCGGGACGACGGGAGGCCTTAGGCGTAGTGCGTGTCCCTCCCGCCCGCGGATCGATCCCGAGCAAGGACGCGGCCAAACTGTCATCCGCCTTGCCGGACGCCTTCATTTGGGATTGGCCTCCCGGGCCAGCCAGGCAGCAAGGGCTCGGGTCAACAGACCGTTCGCGCTCGTACCCTCCCGCTCCGCCCCAAGCCTGAGCGCTGCATGATCCTCGACACTGAGCCGGAAGGTGAAACGCTTTCGGTCCACCACGGGGTCCCTGCGCGGCGATGGCGATCTGGTGGCGGCCGGAGTAAGATTGGCAGCAGGCTGCAAGCGCAGCACCGGCACGGGTCTCGACCGGCGCGGGGGCTCAGAGGGGCGCGCCTCCCAGCCCTGCGACGGGCTCGCCTGACCTTTCATGACGAACAATCCCATGGTCCATTCCTTCCCGGATCACGCGGCGCCGATCAAGGGCGCCGGGCGGGCACGCAGGTCGGGCGCCAAGCGGGTAGGACGCCGCCCTTCGAGGCGATCCGACAGATAGGTCCAGAGCCGTCGGACCTCGTCTGCCGACCGCCCGGACGCGTCGACTTCCATGACGGTCCGACCGTCGATCATGCTCGCCGCGAAATCGGTGCGCTGATGAATGGTGACAGGTGCCACCGTGCCATGCTGAGACAGCACAATCGCTGCTTCACCGGTTATGCGCGCGCGGGGTGTGGCACCGTTGACCACGAAGACCAGCGGCTTTCCCAACCGTTCGACGATCTCGATCGTAGCGCCTGCGGCTCTCAGATCGTGCGGGCTGGGCCGTGTCGGAATGGCCACGAGGTCGGAGGTCGCGACAACCCGTTCGATCGTTTCGGTGATGGCGGGCGGCGTATCGATCACCAGCAACTTGATGCCCTGACCGCGCATCTGTGCCACATCCTGCTCAATGCGAGACACATAGGTGTGGGCGAATACCGGCACTTCGCTGATCCGTTCGTTCCACCAATCCGACAAGCTGCCCTGCGGGTCGGCGTCGAGAATCGCAACCGGTCCGGCGCCGGCGCGTTCGGCCGCCACCGCCACATGTCCGGCAAGGGTGGTCTTTCCGCTACCGCCCTTTTGCGAAGTAAAGGTCAGTATCTGCATAATTCTCCTCCCGCTCAACCAATCACCACGAATCAAACGCCAATTCTCTTAATAACTATTGTGCGTTACTGAAATACCGATCCGGTTATCTGTCAATATATAAATACAGTTATTCTTTGATCCTAAAATATCATAGTTTTTCAATCAAATGCCGATCTTCGGAAACTGCCTATCAAACAAAGGAAAAAGCCGCACCTGGTGCGCCTTACCGCTTGAAAAGCGCACCAGGTGCGCGTAGCGTGACACTTCAATGACACTCCCTAGAAACCGAAGCGAGTCTCAGATGAAGCTTATGTCCCATCCAATTTCGCGCGGACCCCGGTATTTCGGGCTTCTGGCGGCGACACTGTTCGCGCTGGCGCTGTCCGAGCCCCGGACTGTCTCCGCAGCATCAGTGCCTGGGAGTCAGTCATCCGGTTCTGGGAACTCAACCTCGGTCCAGCGGCATCCGGACCCGGTCGCCGCCAGCGTGGACGACGCGATCGCCCACTACAGCGATGGAAATTTTGAGATGGCGGAACGGCTGCTGACAACCCTCGCGGCGACCGAGTCCTTGCCACGCTCCGTCAGGACCCTGGTCCTGTTCAATCGTGGCGCGGCCCGCCTGCAGTTGAACCGCTTCGAGGCAGCGATCACGGATTTCGAGGACGCGGCGCGCCTGGACTTCCCGAAGCCGGCGCAGTTGTTCCTGGCGAAAGGGGTGGCGTGGGAATACCTCGACCGGCCGGATATGGCGGCGGAAGCCTTTGTGGACGCGCTCTCCGCCGACCCAAATGATCCGGTGGTCCAGGCAAAAATCAGAGACTTCTTCAACAAGCCGTAAGCCCGGCTCTACCAGAGGGCCAGGACTTCGTCACTTGCGTGCCGGCCTAATTCGGCGCGTTCTCGGACCGCCAAAGTTCGGGGTCCTGGAAGATGAACTCCCAAATTCCGGTCTTGTCCCGTTTCGCAAGGGACTCCAGTTGTGCGTAATCGGGGCGCTGCGCCGGACGTGCGACCGCCCAGCCGGTCCGGACCATGCGGCTGTTGATGTTCATATCCCCGACATAGCAGACCGCCAGAACGCGATTCTGGTCATCCACCCCTTCCGGCACACAGGAGATGGTGTTGGGGCCGACCATCCGCTTGAGCTCGTCCAGGGCCATCACGCCACAGCGGTAAGGACGCCCGTACTCATTCTCGCAGTACTGATCCATTTCGGGAGCATCCAAACCGAACAGGTGGACCTCGGTCTTGCCGATCCGCAACTGGTCACCGGACAGGACCCGCGGCCGGCCCTGAATGTTGCCATCCGCGAACGCCGGCCCCGCCGTCAGCAGGAACAAGCTGAGGAAGAGCAATGCCGAACAGACGGTTCGGAAGGTCGAATCGGCTCTTGGATCTCCCTTTTGTGGTCCGCCTTGGAAATCCATTCGGGCCGCCTCCTCGTTTCGGTAGCATAGTCTCGGTGGAATTCAACGTTTGTCGCGTCCAGGAATCCGAAACAAGGTTAACACGCGCGATAGACGAGAGCACGGGGCGATATCCCGACCGGGGCAAATAAACATGTGAAGGACGGCTCAGAGGATCTCCAGCGGCTGCTTCCGGCGCGGCGGAGAAAAGGCACCATCCAGATCCGCCAGATCCTGCTCGGTGAGACGCAGATCGAGGGCGGCGCGGTTCTCACGGACATGGGACGGATTGGAGGCCTTCGGAATTGCGATCACCCCCTCGCGCCGCAGCACCCAGGCCAGGGCCACCTGCATCGGCGAAACATGATGCCGGGCGGCAATTCTCGCCAACGTCCGGTCCCCGGAGAGCCGGCCCTGTTCCAGGGGGGAGTAGGCCATCACCGGCATACGGCGCTCGGCGCACCATGGCAACAGATCGAATTCCGGCCCCCGACGGGTGAGATTGTAGAGAATTTGATCGGTCGCACAGGCAGCTCCTCCGGCGGCGACCAAATCCTCCATCTCGTCGGTGTCAAAATTGCTGACGCCCCAGTGCCGGATCTTGCCCGCCTGCCGAAGCTCTTCGAAGGCCGCGATCGTATCCTTGAGCGGGTGGGGGCCGGGCCAGTGCAGCAGATACAGATCGATGGTCTCGGTCCCCATCCGGCTGAGGCTCTCCTCGCATGCGGTGACGGTTCCTTGGCGGCTGGCATTGTGCGGCAGGACCTTGGAGACCACGAAGGCGTCGTCCCGACGGCCGGTCAGCGCGTCGCCCACCACCCGTTCGGCGCCGCCGTTCGCGTACATCTCCGCCGTGTCGATCAGGGTCATTCCCAGATCGAGACCGAGCCGCAGCGCGTCCGCTTCCGCCGCATGGTCGGAGCCTCGGTCGCCCATATACCAGGTCCCGAGCCCAAGGGCCGGAACCGTCTCTCCGTCCGGTAAGGTGACCGTGCGCATCGCCGCTACTCCGGAAGGATCGCGCGGCTGATCGCGAGACCCGCCTCCTGGGTCGACGCGGAGCCCCCAAGGTCGGCGGTCAGCGCGCCGCCGGAGGCGAGCGCCGCATCCACCGCCCGTTCCATCGCATGGGCCGCCAGGATCGCCGCCTGGTTCTCCTGCCGCTTTCCGATCCAGCCGATCAGCATGGCGGTCGACAGGATCAGCGCCACCGGATTGGCGGTCCCCCGTCCGGCAATGTCCGGAGCCGACCCATGGCTGGCCTGGGCGATCGCGAACCCGTCGCCCGCGTTCAAGGATCCGGCGACCCCGAGACCGCCCGCCAGTTCGGCGGCCAGATTGGACAGAATGTCGCCAAACATGTTGGAGGTGACCACAACGTCGAACCGTTCCGGCTCACGCACAAGAAGCGAGGCCATGGCGTCAACCAGCACCTCTTCTACCTCGATTCCCGCATAGTCGCGGGCCCCCGACTGCGCCGCGTTCCGGAACAGTCCATCCGTCATCTTCAGCACGTTTGACTTGGTCACGATGGTCATTTTGTTGCGGCGACCATCGGCAATCGAGGCGCCCGCGCGGCCGATCCGCTCGGAGCCCTGCCGGGTGATCTTGCGCACCGCCAGGGCCACGTCGGCCGTCGGCATGAACTCGCCCGAGCCCTGAAACATGGTCCGGTCGGCGTAGAATCCCTCGGTGTTCTCCCGGACGATGACCAGGTCCATCTCCTTCACCGAAGCCGGCACGTTCGGTCGGGTGCGCGAGGGGCGGATGTTGGCATAAAGATCGAAGCGCTTGCGAAACTCGGCTGACGGGTTCAGCCCGCCCTTCTCCTTCGGTGGGTAATCGACCGTCGAGACCGGCCCCAAGATCACCCCGTCGACCGCCCCAGCGTCCGCGAAGGTCTCGTCGGTGACCGTCACTCCATGCTGCTTCAGTGCCTCCAGGCCGACCGGCTGGCGGAACAGCTCGAGGCCAAGACTGTGGCGCTTGTCCAACGCCTCCAGCACG
Source organism: Alphaproteobacteria bacterium (assembly GCA_024742605.1). Lineage (GTDB taxonomy): Bacteria > Pseudomonadota > Alphaproteobacteria > Thalassobaculales > Thalassobaculaceae > JANSYC01. Next base: position 24,782 of record JANSYC010000039.1, read on the forward strand.
CGCTCGGTCGCATCCGCGATTTCGGGGCCGATACCATCACCAGCCAACAGCATGAGTTTCATGATCTTCTCCAGATGTCGCCCCACACCCTGCTGAACGCGGAATGCTAAGTCTAGGGGCTGCACGGGCTTTTCAATCGCCGGGTCCATCTTAAAGCCTCCATCATATCACAGTCACGAAGCTGTCGCGAAAGCCGGCTACTGGTCGTCGGGAGCCAGAATAAACCCCGACCGCGAAATACGGAGATCCGTCATGCAGACCCGAGATCATGATTTGTCCTTCGATGCGTGGGATGAGGTGCACTCGCCCCGCGCTGAGCGCTGCGATTTCGACGCCGTCGTCGATCGCGCCATCTCCCGCCGTGGAATTCTTGGCGGCCTGGCGGCCTTCGGCGCCGTGGCGCTGCTCGGCAGCACGGCCCTGGCACCCGCCGCCCGCGCCGCGTCCCGTCTGGGGTTCGAGCAGGTCGCCGCCAATAGCCTCGACACCATCACGGTGCCGACCGGGTACTCTTGGCATCCGGTCGCGACCTGGGGCGACCCGTTGTGGTCGGCCGCGGCCGAGTTCGATCCGGCAAGCCGCGGGACGGGCGTCAGCCAGGAGGCCGCATTCGGCGACAACAATGACGGCATGGCCCTGTTCGTGGACGGCGACAGTCTGGTGCTGGCGGTGAACAACGAATACACCAATCGCCCGATCATCTTCGGCAACCGGGACAGCAAGCTGCCCGAGACCGCCGACGACGTTCGCAAGGGCAAGGCCGCCCATGGCGTCTCGGTGATGGAGATCGCCGAGACAGACGGCAGGTGGCACGTGGTGAAGGACTCCGCCTACAACCGCCGCATCACCGCCGACACCCCAATGGAGATCACCGGCCCGGCACGGGGACACGCCCTGCTGAAGACCGCGGCGGACCCGACAGGCACCACTTCGCTCGGCACCTGGAACAATTGCGGCAACGGCCGGACCCCCTGGGGCACCTACCTGGCCTGCGAGGAGAACTTCAACGGCTATTTCTCGTCCAGCGACGCCGACTACAAGCCCAGCGCCGAGCTGTCGCGCTACGGTGTGAAGACCGAAGACTGGGGCTACGCCTGGGCAATGACGGACGAGCGCTTCGACATTTCCAAGCATCCACAGGAGCCGAACCGCGCCGGCTACGTGGTCGAGATCGATCCGCTGGACCCGCACTCCACGCCGAAGAAACGGACCGCCCTGGGACGCTTCAAGCACGAGAACGCGGAACTGGTCGTGAACGGCGACGGGACCGTCGCCGTCTACATGGGCGACGACGAGCGGGGCGAGTTCCTCTACAAGTTCGTCTCCTCCGGCAAGTACGCGGTCGGCGCGGACAATTCCGACCTGCTCGAGGACGGCGACCTGTTCGTCGCCAGGTTCAACGATGATGGAACCGGCGAGTGGCTCGCCCTGACACCGGAGACCACAGGGATGAGGGACAAGGGCGAGATCTCGGTCCACACTCGCATCGCAGCCTCAGCGGTGGGTGCGACGACCATGGACCGTCCGGAATGGGTGGCGGCCAATCCCAAGACATCCGATGTCTACTGCTGTCTGACCAACAACCGGAACCGGGGCGTGAAGCCGAATGCCGGCGGCGACCAGACCCCGGTCAACGGCCCGAACCCGCGCGAGAAGAACAACTACGGCCAGATCGTCCGCTGGGCCCCGGTCGACGACGACCACGCCGGACCAAACTTCACCTGGGACCTGTTAGTCGTGGCCGGAAATCCAACCGTGCACAGCGATGCCTATGCCGGCTCAAGCAACGTCACGGCCGAGAACATGTTCAATTCGCCGGACGGGCTGGCGTTCGACAGCACCGGCCTGGCGTGGATCCAGACCGACGGCAACTACTCGAACGAGGGCGACTTCGCCGGGATGGGCAACAACCAGATGCTGATCGGCGACCCGGCAACGGGCGAGATCAGACGCTTTCTGGTCGGCCCGAAGGAATGCGAGATCACCGGCATCACCTGGGCGCCGGACCGCCGGACGGTTTTCGTGGGGGTCCAGCATCCGGGCGAGAAAGGCGGCAGCGCCTTCCCCGGAGGCGGCCAGTCGGTCCCGCGCTCCTGCGTGATCGCGGTCAAACGCGAGGATGGTGGACTGATCGGCTGAAATCTCCGCCAGGCGGACGGCGGCGGGCGATCATCATGGTCGCCCTTCGTCGTATAATCGGCGGCACCCTCTTTAGAACGACAGTTTCACCATTGTGACACCGAAGATCGCCGTGCTGTCCTCACCGAAGCCGCTGTCGTCGGTGATCTCGGCGGCTCCAAGGGACCCGGCCAGAGTCACGCCGGGGCCGAGTGCGTAGGACATGTCGAACTGGACCGTGTCCAGATTGGCCGCCCGGGCTCCGGTCCCGCCGGCATTGGCACTGGGCGAGCCATCTCGTTCGGAGAAGAAGCCCAGCAGCGCGAACTTCATCGCGCCCTCCGGCTCATAGGCGAGACCGACATTCAGACCGGACATATCGCCCAACGACGTGTCGTCGAAGGACTCCGCATAGGACGCTGCGACCGAGACCGCTCCGTAGCTGACCGACGCACCCAGATTGTAGGAACTGGGATCGTCGCCGGACACATTTTCACCCAGGGACATGCGGCCCCACCCGCCGGACAGGGCGAAGCCGAAAGCGCCCACCGAACGCTTGTACTGAGCGCCGAAGGTGACGCCGTCGTGCAGGCTGACCTTCCGGTCGATCAGAGGGCTGCTGTCCTCGACCGCGTCCGGAACGTAGGAGGCGCCCACCCGGAACCCACTGATGGAATGGCTGAGATAGGTGATCCGATTGGTGTCATTCACCCGGTTGGGTTCCACATAGGTCGACCCGAACGCACCGCGGAACAGTCCGTTGTTGCCACCGATACCGTCGAAGGCCATCCACTCGATATTGTCGCCGGAGTTCACGCCGAGCCCGAAACTCTTCGGGGCCACGTGCAGCTTGTACATGGCAGAGTTTTCACTGCCGAGGATGACGTCACCGTACTCGTGGGTGAGCGTCATATAGCTTTCGTCGATCTGGTCGCCGGAGGTGTTGCCTTCGAGTTGGACGTCAATAGCGATCTTCAGGCCGTTATCCAGCGTGGTGGCGCCGAGGAAATGGATCTCGGTATCCGATTTCACATCGAAGCCGTCCACATCCACGCTCGACAGGTCCTGACTGACGTAGCCGACGAACTGCTCCATATAGCCGCCGACCCGAGCACTCAGCTTCTCGGCGGCATATGCGGAGCCGATCGGCGCGGTCGCGAAAGCCGCCATCGACAGGGCCGTGGTCGCAAGAAGTGTCCGTCGCATGGTCTTCATCCCGGATGTGGCGGATCCCGATCCGCATGTCTTCCCCTGCAACCGCGCTGAAGACAACCTGCCCCGCCCACGATTTGCACCTACCCGCAATCTGACAGTTCCACGTCTGTCGATACAAGCTTTTGTATGCGCCTCATGACTCCGACAGAAGATTTAGCAGGACGCCGTTGAAGGTCTCGGACGCCTCGTACTGCGCCCAATGGCCAACCCCGTCGAGGATCACGATACCGGCGTCCGGATGATGGCTGCGGAGGTGATCGTGTCGCGGCTCGAAATAGCCGACCGCCGTGATGTCCTCCGCTCCCCAGACCCGATTCATCCGCCCGGTGACATTGGGGATCTCCCGACGCAGCCGGTCGGAGAGCGAGATCGGCCGGGAGCGGATGCGGTTGCGCGTGGTATTGATCCGCTGGATGTGCAGCGCCAGCGGATCGATATTGGCCGGATCGGCGAACATCAGAAGCCCCAGATTGTGGCGCATGATCTGCTCCCGCTCATCTGGGGTCATCTCCGGGGTGGCGCGGATCATCTGCTGGGTCATCGGCCCGCGCTCTCCCAGACCTGCCGCGCCGACACCCGTGAACGAGATCACCCGATCACCCAGACCCGCAGCGAGCACGCCGCCGATGATGGAGCCGAAGGAGAAGGCCGCGATTCGCACCTGCTCCGCGCCCACTATGCGATCGAGCCCGTCCCGCAGTATCGCCGCCAGACTGTCCGCATCGAACGGATGCGGCGGATCATCACTATCCCCCTGTCCAGCCATGTCAGGTGCGATCACCCGGTACCGCGCGGACAGGGCCTCCACATTGCGCACCCAATGGTTCCAGGAGCCAAACCCGCCGTGCAGCAGGACCAGCGGCTCACCGCTCCCCCAGCAGCGCCACACCACATGATGGCCGTCGGTACCGGCAATCGGGGTCCGGATGGTTTCGGCGGAGGATTCGAGGGCGGCAAGTATTGCGGCGGCGTCAGTCATCTGGGTTTCACTCTCGGTTATCAAGGGTCCTGATCATCGCCGCAGTTCCGGGACGCATACCAGCAGAACGGCAAGTGCTATCAATCCTTCGACCGCGATCACCGCCAGGGCCGTGGAGCCGCCCAGCATGCTGGCGAGCCACCCCACATGCATCACACCGATCGGGCCGGCACCGATGCAGACCGACAGCACGCCCATCAGCCGCGACCGGATCTCGGGAGGAGCTTCGGAGAACATGATGGCCGATTGCATCGCCGCGAACCCTGCGATTCCGAACCCTCCGACAATCAGGATCAGCACCGCCAGCCCGTAGATATCGACCAGCGAAAACAGCAGGATGCAGAGGATGAACAGGCCGGACCCCAGGACATAGATCCGGCGGAACCGAGCCGGCGTCGCGAGGAAGGCCAGCATTGTGGCACCGACGAAGGCCCCGGCTCCCTCGGACGCCATCATCAGGCCGATCAGCACCGGGCTGACGGAAAAGGTCTCACTGCCGACCACCGGCGCCATCGCCGCGTAGGGGAAGGCGAACAGATTGACGATGATGGTCACGCCCAGATGTCCCATCAGCGCGCGGTTCTTGCGCAGATAGGCGATCCCCTCTCCGATATCGGCGAACAGTTTGGTGCTGCGGGGCGGCCGCTTGGCCTGACGATAGATCAGCGAGATCGAGAGCAGGCCGGCCAGCGCGTAAAAGACAGCCGCCACTGCATAGGCTCCGGTCATGCCGACCGCCGCGAACAAGGCTCCGCCTGCCAGCGGGCCGATCATCCGGGTCGCGTTGTTCGACGCGCTGTCCATCGACATGGCGGGTCCCAGACGCCCCTGCCCCACGCTCTCGCCCAAGATCGTCCGACGAACCGGGAAATCGGTCGACCAGCAGAGCCCGTTGATGAACGCCCCCAGTCCGACCTGCCAGATCTCCAGCATCTCGAACCACGCGAGCATCGACAGCAGCGCGGTCACCGCCGCCATTGTCATCATGCAGCCGATCAGGATCAGGCGCCGGTCGATCCGGTCGGCGATCGCACCGGTGAAAGTGCCGAACATGGCCATCGGCAGCATGCGCAGCACCGTCATCAGCGCCACCAGCACCGGAGACGCGGTCTCGGCATAGACCCAGACACCGATCGCCAGCATCTCGAGCCAGCGCATGGCGCCCATCAGCACGCCGATGGTCCACAGTTTCTGGAATTCGCGATCGACGACGAGGGACATCACACCGACCGGTTGAACCGGCATGCGATCTCCCGCCTCGTCGACCCGTGCTCCGGGGTTCGAAGGCGGATCTGGAAGGGTCATAAAGGTCCTATTCGGCGGCGGCGGAGCTTCCCCGACGGTCATCCATATAGCGCGTCAGGGCCGGGCCAACCTCCTCCGCCATCACGGTAAAGGAGTTCATCCAACTGTCTTTGAGGCCATCCATATCGTGTCCGGTCAGCATCAGCACGCCGAAATCGCCGATCTCGTCCCGGAACGCCACCAGCTTGTCGAGCACGGTTTTCTTGGTGCCGGCGATGATCAGATCCTTCGACTTCGCGACCGCCGCGGCCTTGACCTGGTCCCAATCCACATCGGTCGAGAAATCGCCACCCGCGAATTTTCCCTGCAGATTCAGATAGCTGTAATAGAAGGCGAAGGCGCCATCCGGGTCGTTCAGCAGCTCCTCCGCATCGGCATCGGTATCGGTGATGAGGACCGACCGCCCGACCCGCCAGACCGACGGATCCGGCCGCAATCCCGCCTGCTCCGCACCCGCCGCATAAGTCGGCCAGTGGGTCGCGATATCGACCGCCGGAACGAAGTTTCCGGACATCGGAATCCAGCCCCGCATGCCCGCGAACTTGGCCGTCATCGAATTCGCGCTGCGCAGCGAGACGGCGATCGGCGGGTGCGGATCCTGATAGGGCTTGAGGAACCGGCCGAGGCCGATCTCCGGGAACACCCGGTCGGTGAGAGAGACATTGAAGTATTTGCCCTCATGGCTCCAAGGCGGCTCGTCCCGCCAGACTTTCTGGATAACCTCAATTGCCTCGACCATTTTCATCGTCCGGTTCTTGCCGTCGAGATTGTCGAAGATCTCCCAGTCGCTCGACAGACCGCCGGCGCCAATCCCGAACAGACACCGGCCCTGGGACAGATGGTCGAACAGGGCGACATGGCTTGCCACCACCACCGGGTGCTGCTGCGGCAGGGAGATCACACCGGTGCCGAACTTGATCCGGGTTGTCTCGGCGATCAGGGACGCGTTGAACAGCAGCGGAGAGGTCACCGGCTCGGCCGTGGAGGTGTAATGCTCCCCCATCCAGGCCTCGGCATATCCAAGTTTATCAGCCAGTTTCACAAGGTCCCGATCGTCTGCCAGAACGTCACCGAACTTTCGCGCCGGCGGATGCAACGGCATCATGAACAATCCGAGATCTGGCATCGGTCGGTCCTCCTGGAACGGCAGACAAGGCTTTGTATACAATGAGGCTAGAGGGAAATCCGGTCATTTGGAAGCACCTCGCGCCGCCGTCGTGGCGGTCGTCATTCCGCCGCCCGGCAATAGCCAACCGAACCCCCGGCGACCTGCGGAAAACCGCCGGTGTTTCCTTCACGGAATTTCACAACGCCGCTTGGGATCGACCTGCTCTGAAAGGAACCCTTGTCGATGCCCCGGCGCAGTGATAGCGGAACCCCATGAACATTTTAGACGCAATCCCCAAAACCTTCGGATCCGATTACGCCGCATGCCGGCACCTGTTCCTGGAGGGTGCCAAAGCGGCGGGCGGAAGTCTCGAAGCCCACGACAACCCCAATTCCGGTCCAAAGGGCGAATCCCTGACCTGCGACACCGCCTGGTTCGGTCCGGCCGATGCCGGGCGGGTGCTGGTGGTGGTCTCCGCAACCCACGGGGTCGAAGGGTTCTGCGGCTCCGGCATCCAAAACGACTGGCTGCTGACCGGCGGTCCGTCCGGCCTGCCCCGCGACACCGCAATCCTGCTGATCCACGCCCTGAACCCGCACGGGTTCGCCTGGCTGCGGCGTGTCACCGAGGAAGGCTGCGATCTGAACCGCAACGGCATCAATTTCAACGAGCCGCTGCCGGAGAATGCGGGCCACGACGCCTTGGTCGACTGCTTCGTGCCGGCGGATCTGAAGCCGGACACCATCACCGCCGCCGACGCCCGCATCCAGGCCTTCCGGGCCGAGCATGGCGAGAAGGTCTATCAGGCCGCCCGCAAGGCCGGACAGTACGCGCACGCCCATTCCATTTTCTTCGGCGGCTTCGGGCCGACCTGGGCGCGCCAGACGCTCGAGACGATCATTGAGCGCTACGAGCTGGCGGAGCGGCGTCTGGTCACCATTCTCGACGTGCATACCGGCCTCGGCCCGCACGGGCACGGTGAGCCGATCTGCGGCCACAAGCGCGGGACCGTCGGCTTCGATCGGGTGCTGGAGATGTACGGCGACACGGTCGGCCTGCCCTCCGAAGGCACCTCATCGTCGATTCCGCTGCATGGCACCCAGCGGGAAATCTGGGGCCCGCGCCTGGGCAACAACTACACGTACGTGGCGCTGGAATTCGGCACCTACCAGCCGGACAACGGCACCCGTGTGCTGCGCGCCGATCACTGGCTGCACCATCAGGCCGAGTTGGCCGGCTGCACCGTCGACTGGTCGGATCCGCGCACCGTCGAGATCAAATCCGCCATCCGCAAGCACTATCATCCGGACAGCGACACCTGGAAGGAAATGGTCTTGTGGCGGGGCCGTCAGATGATCCGGCAAAGCCTTGAAGGCCTGGTCAGGTTCGGCTAGCGGCGGGACACCCCGATCGTCTCGAACGCTCGATTTATGGCATTTCGTGTATTAGAACGTCGTCACGCACCAGCCAAACCGGATCCCCGCCATGCCGACGGTCACCCAGGATATCCCACAGGTTCTGCGCCGCACCGACCCGGACGGCACACCGGCGCCGCTGGTCTTCGACAGCCCGCACACCGGCATGGCGTTCCCGGACGACTTCGACCCCGTCATCCCCATGGAAATGTGTGAACGCGTCTCCGACTGGTTCATTGAGGATCTGTTCGGCGAAGCACCTGCTCATGGGGCCGTGTTCCTGGAAGCCCTGTTCCGCCGCGCCTATCTGGATCCGAACCGGGATCCGGCCGATCTGGATGTCACGATGATCGAGGGCGGCTGGCCCGACCCGGTGGAAGCGACCGAGAAGACCGCCCGTGGGGCGTCCCTGATCTGGCGGGTGATCGACGGGGAAACGCCAATCTACGGGCGCAAGCTGACGGTCGGCGAGGTGCGCTCACGGATCGAGACCTATTGGCGCCCCTATCACGCCGAACTGAAGGCCGCCCTCGACGAGGTGCACGCGCTGCACGACCGGGTGTTCCACGTGAACTGTCATTCGATGCCGGAATGGGGCGATGCACGCTGGGGCGATCAGGGCACCCGGCGCTCGGATTTCATCGTTGGCACCCGCGACGGCACCACCGCCTCCGACGCGTTCACGGAGGTGGTGGTCGAGAGCCTGCGGGCATCGGGATACTCGGTGACCGTCAATGACCGCTTCAAGGGGGTCGAACTGATCCGCCGCTATGCCGACCCCGCCAACCGGCGGGAGAGCCTGCAGATCGAGGTCAACCGCGGGATCTACATGGACGAGGCAGCGATCACCCGCAGCGAGCGCTACGGCGCGACCAAGGCCGCCATCACCCGGATGATTCAGGCGCTGCGCGATTACGCAGTCGGCTGATCCGGCCCTTGTCTTTCTTCGCTCTAGCGGCTGTCATCGTGCTGGCTGATCCCGCCGGCGTGCAGCTTGGCGGTGACCTCCACCTCGACCCGCATGCGCGCTTCCGCCAGTTCGGCGAGAATGGTGGTGTTGGCAGGTCGGGCCGCCTCGCAGTGCTTCTTGATGATCGGCTTGATCCGGTCGAACTCGTCCCGCGTGGCGACGAAGATCCGCACCCGGATCATATGCGATAGATCCGATCCCGCCTCCGCCAGCGCCAGTTGGATGTTCCGAAAGCAGTTCTCCGCCTGTGCCTCGACGTCCTCGGGGATCTCCTTGGTGTCGGGGTCGAAGCCGACCGTGCCCGAGACGAACACATAGGGCGGATCGATCACCGCCCGGGAGTACCCCGCCATGTCCTCGAACACCGAGCCGGAGAAGATGCGTTTACCGATCATACCTGAGCCATTCCTTTCTTGAGCGCAGGAGGCGCGAATGCCGCCCGCTCCGCTTCGCAGATTTCGCGTGCCACACAGCCCTCCACATGGTCATTCACCATGCCTTCCGACTGCATGAAGGCGTAGATGGTGGTGGGGCCGACAAAGCTCCACCCGCGCTTCTTCAGCGCCTTTGACAGCGCCACCGACGACGGTGTCTGGGTGATGGCGCGCAGGCTTTCCCAGTCGTAGCGCGCCGGACGTTCCTTCGGTTTCGGCGCGTAGCTCCACAGAAACGCCGCCAGTGATCCAGCCTCTTCGATCAGGTCAAGCGCCCGGTTGGCATTGTTGATGGTGCTGACGATCTTGCCCCGATGCCGGACGATGCCCGCATCGCCGAGCAGCCGCTCGATATCCTCGGCGCCGAACCTGGCGACCTGGTGGAAGTCGAACCCGGCGAAGGCCGCCCGGAAATTCTCCCGTTTGCGCAGGATGGTCAGCCAGGACAGGCCGGACTGAAACCCCTCCAGACAGATCTTCTCGAACAGGTGGACATCGTCCCCGCTCGGCCACCCCCATTCTTCATCGTGGTAGGCGACATAGAGCGGATCCTCTCCGCACCAGGAACAGCGATCACCCGCCATCACATCGTCTCGTTGAACAGTTCGCGCCCGATCAGCATCCGACGGACCTCTGAGGTGCCGGCACCGATCTCATAGAGCTTGGCGTCACGCAGAAGCCGGCCGGTCGGGTAGTCGTTGGTGTAGCCGTTGCCGCCCAGGCACTGGATCGCCTCCAGGCACATCCAGGTGGCCTTCTCGGCGGCGTAGAGGATGGCCCCGGCAGCGTCCTTGCGGGTCACCTCGCCCCGGTCGCAGGCCTTGGCGACGGTGTACACATAGGACTTGGTCGCGTTCATGATGACGTACATATCGGCCAGCTTGCCCTGCATCAGCTGGAAGGTGCCGATCGGCTTGCCGAACTGTTCGCGCTCATGGACATAGGGAATCACCACATCCATGCAGGCCTGCATGATGCCGGTCGGCCCTGCGGCCAGCACGGCGCGCTCATAATCCAGC
>JANSYC010000145.1 GCA_024742605.1 Alphaproteobacteria bacterium
CGCCGAGGATGTCGGCGAGGAGAGGGTCCGACTGGATCGGGCGCTCGACCGGATGCACAGCTCGATCGACCGGCTGCTCAAAACCGACGTGCTGTCGGAGGTCGGAGAGCATCGGGAAGTTCTGGAGACCTATGTTCTTCTGGCGCGCGACAAGGGCTGGATCAATCGGATGCGGGAGGCGATCGACAGCGGTCTGACCGCAGAGGCGGCGATTCAGAAGGTGCGCGACGACACCCGCGCCCGGATGGCCAGCATCACCGATGCCTATCTGCGCGAACGCCTGGCCGATCTCGAGGACATCGCCCTGCGGCTGCTGCAGACCCTCGCCTCCGACGGTGAGAATGCCGGAACCGAGGCCTATGCCCCGGAGGGGGACTGGATCCTGGTGGCCCGCAGCATGGGACCCGCCGAATTGCTCGACTACGACCCCAACCGGCTCAAGGGGCTGGCACTCGAGGAAGGCTCGGCCACGGCGCATGTGGCGATCGTGGCGCGCGCGCTCGACATACCGGTGATCGGCCGCGTGGCCGGGCTGCTGGGCGAGGCGGAGCCGGGCGACATCATGATCGTGGACGCCGATCACGGCCAGGTCCTGCTAAGGCCCAGATCCGACGCTCTGGCCCAGTTCGCGACGGCCCAGGGCGCCCGCGCAGAGACCCGAGCCCGCTACGATGCCATTCGGGATCTTCCGGCGGAAACCCTTGATGGGGTTCAGGTGTCCCTCAGTTTGAATGCCGGACTGCTGGTGGACATGAGCCAGCTGGACCGGACCGGGGCCGACGGGATCGGGCTGTACCGCACCGAGATCCCGTTCCTGGTCCGCCGGGAATATCCAAACGTGGAGGCACAGACCCAGCTCTACGCCCGCATCCTGGAAAGCGCCGGCGGCCGGCCGGTGACCTTCCGCACCCTGGATGCCGGAGGCGACAAGCGACTGCCGTCCTTCGCCCATGATGTGGAGGAGAACCCGGCCCTGGGCTGGCGGGCGCTGCGGATCGGACTCGACCATCCCAGCCTGCTCCGCCAGCAGCTGCGGGCCCTGTTCCGCGCCTCTGCCGGGCTGTCCCTGCGTGTCATGTTTCCCATGGTGGCGACCGTGGAGGAGTTCCGGGAAGCCCGGGACATGGTGGCGCTGGAACGGGAGCGGGCGGAGAGCCATGGGGCCGTCCTGCCCTCGACCGTCGAGGTCGGCGCCATGATCGAGGTTCCGTCGATCCTCTGGGATCTCGATCGCTTGGCCGCAGAGGCCGATTTTCTCTCGGTCGGCAGCAACGATCTGTTCCAATTCCTCTACGCGGCGGACCGGGACAGTCCGCGATTGGCCCGCCGGTACGATCCGCTGACGAGTCCGTTCCTCACGGTTCTAAAGCAAATTGCGACCACTGGAACACGCCATGGTTGTCGTGTTACTCTCTGCGGTGAGATGGCCGGACGGCCGGTTGAGGCTCTGATCCTGGTGGCCCTCGGATATCGCAATTTATCTATTAATGCTGCGTCTGTCGGCGTGATCAAGGAGGCGCTTCGGTCACGTCATATCAGTAATTTAGATAAGTTTATTAATTTTTTGATCGAAAAAAATGCCGCCGACATCAGAAATCGCGTCACAACTTTCCTGCGGGATCGTCCCTGAACTCGCATGTGTCCGATCCGAACGCGGCCGATGCACAATTAACCCAAATCAAACGGTTTCACGAATAGCCATTTGATTTATCAAGTGTTTCCAGCTACTCTAATGGAGTGTGACAAATGGCATAGTCGGCTGCCTATACCCTTTTCTGGGGACAGAGAGTCGGCACTCGCCATTACGAAGGATCATGGATGGGGTATCATGGGACTCAAATCGGCCGGTTCACGCATTAGAATTAAGGATATAGAGACGGTTCCGCTTGGCGGCCGTTCGGGTATGCGTAGCTTCACCGCGGGGACAGATACGACGCCGTCGTCTCGCGCTGCGAATGAAGAGGACGGACGGACCCAAGACGCATCGGTCGATGCCTTTCCAGCAACGGATCGCGCCACCCCCGCGACGACAGGTGGTATGGCCATGAAAACGGAACCAATCGGTCAAGCCTTGCGAAATGCCCGCATATCGGCCGGCATGGAGTTGTCCGACGTGGCGGCGCATCTGCGCATCCGGACGAATTTTCTCGCCGCCCTGGAAGACGGCAAGGCGGACGCACTGCCCGGCGTGACCTACGCGATCGGCTACGTGAGAACTTATTCGGCCTTTCTGGATCTGGATCCGGACGATGCCGTCCGGCGTTTCAAGCAGGAGGCAGCCGGACTGCAGGCTCCGGCCCAACTCTCCTTCCCCTCCCCCGCCCCGGAAGGCAAGGTACCGGGCGCCGGCGTCATGGTGGCGGCGGCCGTACTGGCGACGCTCGCCTATGGGGGCTGGTACGTGCTCAGCGAACGCGGCATGACCTTGGATGACATCGTCCCGGCGGTTCCAGAGCGGCTGGCCGAACTGATCAACAGCGATCCCGCATTGGCGCCACAGGAGAGCACCGGCGCCTCCAGCGCGGAAAATTCGATCACGGCTCCGCCGGTCTCGACCTACGCCCAGGCGAACCCGGACGGAAGTGCTGCGATAGACCGCCGCGCGACCTCGGAAATTCAGGCCCCGCTGGCCGGCCCGGCCGACACACCGGCCGCGGCCCCGACCAATGATGCCCCGGCATTCGCTCAACCGGCATCCACTCAGGACATCCCGCCGGCGCCCATCGCGATCGAGCCGCGCCGCGCCAGCGACACCAGCGGGCCTGCCGAAGATATGCCGCAGGTCGCCCGGGCCCCGATTCCGCCGGTGGCAGTCACCCCGGAAGCGGCGGACACCGCAACGACGGAAACCGCACCGGCAGAGGCTCCGGGTTCTCCGTCACCCGCGTCCACCGATGCCGGCGTAACGGTCACTGCGGATGCGTCGGTCGAACCTGCGCCGGTCGAACCCTCGGCAGCGGCACCCGCAGCGCCCTCCGAGCAGATCGCGGCCCGTCCCTCGTCTCTTGTTGCCAGTTCAGAAGCGGCGGTGCCGACTGCGCCCGAAATTCCGGCAGCGCCCGGCGTCTCCACAACCGCCCCCGCCGTGCCGGACACCGGTGTGGTGGTGCGTGCCAGCGGAGACAGCTGGGTCCAAATCAAGGATCCCTCGGGCAACACGCTCTTCACTCGGGTCCTGAGCGAGGGCGATTTCTATCAAGTCCCCAACCAAAGGGGCCTGACCCTGGATACCGGCAATGCGGGCACGCTGGAGATTCTGGTCGACGGTACGGCGATTCCGACCCTCGGCGACTTCGGCGACGTGGTGCGTAACATCAGCCTGGATCCGGCAGCGCTCAAGCGACGGACGGAGGCGGAGAACGTACAGACGCCGACCGTGGCCGCGCCGCCCCCGGATCGGGCAACCGCGTCCCAGCCGGTACCCTAGGCGCGTCGTCGGCCCCGTCTCCTTCCAAGCGTGGCAGGGCTATTCCGCACACCGTCTTTCGAGCGGCGGCGACCTCCGCTATAACACCTCTGGTGCGCAGGCCAACGGGCCCGGGTCCGATCTCGGCAGCGGGTGGACCCTGACGCATCTCCGAGCTGTTTGACGGGAGCCAGGAGGGCTCAAGATGAGCGTAAGACCGTACCGCGATATTCAGCGCCGCAAGAGCCGGAAGATCCACGTCGGACCGGTTCCCGTGGGCGGCGATGCGCCGATCAGCGTGCAGACCATGACCAATACGCTGACCACGGATGCCAAAGCCACGATCGAGCAGATCCGCCGGGCGGAGGCGGTCGGCGTGGACATCGTTCGGGTGTCCTGCCCGGACGAAGGGTCGACCGCGGCCCTCAAGGAGATCGTGCAGGCGGTCAACGTACCGATCATCGCGGACATCCATTTCCATTACAAACGCGCGATCGAGGCCGCCCAGGCCGGCGCCGCCTGCCTGCGGATCAATCCCGGCAACATCGGTTCGGCGCAGCGGGTGCGGGACGTGGTGCAGGCCGCCAAGGATCACGGCTGTTCGATGCGGATCGGCGTGAACGCCGGCAGCCTCGAGAAGGACCTGCTCGAGAAGTACGGGGAGCCGTGCCCGGAGGCCATGGTCGAGAGCGCGCTGGACCACGCGAAGATCCTCGAAGACAACGATTTCACCGAATTCAAGATCTCGGTGAAGGCCTCCGATGTGTTCCTGGCGGTCGCCGCCTATCAGGGGCTGGCCGACGCCTGCGACTACCCGCTGCATCTGGGCATCACCGAGGCTGGCGGCACCCGGGTCGGCACGGTCAAATCCTCGGTCGGCATGGGCATGCTGCTGTGGTCCGGGATCGGCGACACCATCCGGGTCTCGCTCTCGGCCGCGCCCGAGGAAGAGGTCAAGGTCGGCTTCGACATCCTGAAGTCCCTCAACCTGCGCCATCGCGGGGTCAACGTGATCTCGTGCCCGTCCTGCGCCCGCCAGCAGTTCGACGTGATCGAGAACGTGCGCCTGCTGGAAGAGCGCCTGTCCCATATCACCACGCCGATGACCGTGTCGGTGATCGGCTGCGTGGTGAACGGCCCAGGCGAGGCGCGGGAAACCGATATCGGCATCACCGGCGGCGGCAACGGCACCCACATGGTCTACATCGCCGGGCAGCCGGACCATAAGCTCAAGCAGAAGGATGTCGTTGACCATATGGTCGAGTTGATCGAGAAGAAGGCGGCCGAGATCGCGCTGGAGCAGGACGCGGAAAAGAAACGCGCCTCGGAGACCCAGGCCGCCGAATGATCGGCGCCCCATAATCGGTGCATACCCGGCACCCGAGACGACTTACCGGAGACCCTTGAGAGATGGCGAAGCTTCAACCCGTTCGCGGCACCCATGACCTGTTGCCGGAGGACGCCCGCCGCCATCGCCATATCATCGATACGGCCCTCGGCACTTCGGAGCGCTACGGGTTCGGCGAGATCCAGACTCCGATCTTCGAGTTCACGGAAGTGTTCAAACGGACGCTCGGTGAAAGCTCGGACGTGGTGTCGAAGGAGATGTACACCTTTGCCGACAATGGCGGCGAGGAGATCACCCTGCGCCCCGAGGGCACGGCGAGCGTCGCCCGGGCGCTGATTTCCGGCGGCTTGAGCCAGTCGCTGCCGCTGAAGTTCTTCTATCAGGGTCCGATGTTCCGGTACGAACGGCCCCAGAAGGGCCGCCAGCGCCAGTTCCACCAGATCGGCATCGAGCTACTGGGCGTGGCCGATCCGCAGGCGGATGTGGAGGTGCTGGCCTGCGGGGCGGACATTCTGGAGGCGATCGGAATCCTGCGGCACACCAAGCTGGAGCTGAACACGCTCGGCGACATCGAAAGCCGCAAGGCCTATCGCACGGCGCTGGTCAGCTATTTCTCCGATCATCTCGACGCCCTGTCCGAGGACAGCCGGCGGCGTCTGGAGGTCAACCCGCTCCGCATCCTGGACAGCAAGAACGAGGGCGACC
>JANSYC010000081.1 GCA_024742605.1 Alphaproteobacteria bacterium
CGGCCAGGTCAGACCCGGAATGCTCTCATGGCCCTGGAACAGACGCGGGAAGCGCTGGAACTCGCTGTCCCAGTCCTCCTGTCCGCGCTCGACCACCATGGCGCGGGCCTTGTCCGACATGATAATCTGCTGGGCGCCGAAGGCACTCGCCCCGAGCACGCGGACCGCGTGGTAGTGGGTCAGCATGACATGGGTGATCGGCTTGTCGGTCACCTCGCGGACCTTCTCGATGACCTTGTTGGCCAGACGTGGCGTGGCCTGCGCCTCGATGATCATGACGCTGTCGTCGCCGATGATCACACCGGAATTCGGATCCCCCTCGGCGGTGAACGCCCAGATGTCCCGCCCGATTTCGGAGAAGCTGATCGTCTTCTCCGCCATATCGCCCTGCGACGCGAACGCCTTCGCCATGTTCAGATCCTCCAGGTGTGATCCGTGTGCCGATTCCGGCTTCGGATATTCGTTTCATTTGTGACAGTCTCTTTTGAAACCATCAAGTCCCGACCGCCGCCAGCCCCACGACCACCAGCAGGGACAGGGCCATCAGCTTGTTGATCACCGACTGGGTGCGCGCGGACAGATCCAGCCGCTTGAGAGACACGCCCGCCCAGAGCCAGGTGAGATGCACCGGCACCCAGATCACGTTGATGATCGCGAATTTCGCGACGATCTCAAGCAGCGGGTCGTCCGGCATGAAATGGAATCCGGAGAACAGCGGCGTATTCACCGCGTAGGATTTCGGGTTGATCAGCTGCAGCCCGATCCCGCCGAGAATACCTGGCGCGCTGGCCTTCTCGACGAAGGCGATTCGCGATCCGGCCCAGCCGATCCGGAACGCCAGATAGGCCAGATAGCCGAGCGAGCCGTAGAACAGCACCGGGCCGACCACCGGGTGAGCAAACACCACTGCCGCCAGACCGGTGACCACCAGCAGACCCGCCAGATTGGTCCCGATGTTCAGCCCGATCAGAAATCGGATCCCCGGCCCGGCCCCGAAACCGGCGCCGATCCCGGCGGTGGTCAGCACGCCGATCCCGGGCGTGATGATCAGAAAGAACAGAGCCGCCGTGAAGGTCAGCATGATTTCAGGCGATCCACTCGGACACCGGTGCCGCCGCCTCATGCAAAGGCTGGGAGATCACGTCGACCAGGGTCGGCCCGTCGTGATTGATCGCCTCGGCCAGCACCCGTCGCAGATCCGCCGGGTCCTCGACCGTCCAGGACCGGACACCGAAGGCCTCGGCCACGGCCGCATGGTTGGTGCGGTTGAAATCCACATTGTAGAACCGCTGACCGAAGCCCGCATTCTGCCCGGCCTTGATCCACCCGAAGACCGCGTTGGAGAACACGATGGAGGTGATCGGCATGTTGTGGCGCACGATGGTCTCGAACTCGCCGCAGCAGAAGCCGAAGGACCCGTCTCCCATGACCGAGAGGGTCTTCACGTCCGGACGCCCCACATGGGCGCCCATCGCGGCGGCGAGCGAATATCCCAACGCCCCATGGGCCCGGTTGCTGATGAAGTTCCGCCCCGGCTTGCGCCAGCGGTAATGCGCCGAGAAATACGGGCACGGTGTGCCGGGATCGGCCACAACGATCGCGTCGTCATCCAGCACATCCATGAGTGCCGACATCACCGCCTCCGGTCGGATCGGACGCTCCGGGCTGTTCGCCAAGGCCTCGAAGGCCGCAAGCTTGCCCTGCCAGGCAGACTGCGCCCGCGCCGCACCGCCCTGCGCGGAGAACTGCTGCCGCGTCTCGAGTTCCGCCACCAGGGCCTCGAGCGCCAGCCGCGCATCGGCGCAGATCGCCACCTCGGTCTTGTAGTTGGCGCCGATCACCATCGGGTCGCTGTCGATATGCAGGATGGTCTTGTCCTGCGCGGGCGACCGCCAGCGCTCGGTGGTCACCGATCCCGCACGGCAGCCGATGAACAGGATCACGTCCGCCGCATCGACCACCGCTCGGGTCGCCGGAACCCCGCCGTTGGAGCCGACCACACCTACCGCATTCGTATGGGTCTCCGCGATCGCACCCTGTCCGGAAACGGTGGTCGCGATGGGAAGATCCAGGAGTTCGGCAAGGCGCGCGAGCGCGTCGAAAGCTCCCGCGATCACCGGTCCCCCACCGCAGACCGCAATGGCGGACTTCGCCTTGGACAGAACCTCGGCGGCCGCCTGAATGGCATCCGGGTCCGGACCGGGCCGTTCCGACGGGAACGTCCGATGGCGTTCATCCGCCCAGATCTCGTCCCCGTCGACCTCGGCCTTCTGGGTGTCGAACGGCAGGGCCAGATGCACCGCCCCGGGCCGTCCCGTCGACATCGCCCGGAACGCCGACCGCATCATCGCAGGGAGGCGGGTCGCATCGTCCAGGGAGGCGTTCCACTTGGTCAGCGGGCGGAACATCGCCACCTGGTCCAGCTCCGTCAGCGGATACCGGCCGCGCGATGTGGTCGAGACATCGGTTGTGATCGCCAGGATCGGGGTCGAGCTCTCATTCGCTTCGACCACACCCGGCAGGATATAGGTCGCCCCGCCGCCGGACGGTCCCTCGCAGATGCCGGGCTTGCCGGTCACCCGGGCATAGCCGTCGGCCATATAGCCCGCGTGGCGTTCGTCTCGCGTCAGAACGTGGCTGATTCCGTGGTCCAGTCGGGCCAGCGCGTCATAGAACGGGAGCGTGGTATCGCCGCACAGGCCGAACATGTGCTCGACCCCGTAGGCCTGCAGCATCCGGACCATGGCCTCGGCCCCGGTCATACGATTGGTCCCAGCGCGCGCCATATCAACAATCTCCTCGAACTCGAAAGTATCGAGAGACTACGAACCCCACTGCGCGCTTGTATACAGGCGATTACGGAATGGGTTCGATCAACAGAATCTCATTACTTTCAATGTCGAGGGTGAACGTCACTTTCTCGCCGACCTGGGCCCGGTCAAGCAGGCTTTCGTCCCACAGCGTGTAGGTTCCGATACCGGCCCGCAGTCCGACAGAGGGTTCCCGGTCGATGCTGATGGTCCCGTCACCGGTCGATCTGGCAATCACGAACCCCACTCCGTCGCGGACCACCCCCAGATCGACAGGCGGCCGTTTGGCTTGCGCGAAGAGATCTCCTTCGAAGGTCGGCAGATCGCCCGTGTAGTAGGCCGGATCGAAGTACCGGTTCAAGGGTTGCGCGGTGCGCGGCAGCCCCAGCTGCGCGTCCCAATGGGTGCCCTCGTAGACAATCGCGGTGATGTCGCCACCCGGCGAGAAACCCGAATTGGTCGCGGCGTGCTCGGTGTGATCGTGCATCAGCCAGACGCCGGGACCGGAGGCGTAGACGCTGTCCGACCGGGCGATCAACTCAACGTCGAGGCGCTGGGCGGCGCTGACCGTCAACACGTCCCGCACAACCTCGCCCCCGCCCGGCGCAACGGCAAACCCGTCCTTGTGGGTCACGCGCACCCGATGGCCATGGGGATGCAGGCTGATCACCCGGCTGCCCGCATTCAGGATCCGCAGCTTGACCCGCTCGCCCTCCTTCACCCGGATCGGCGTGTCCCGCAGGGTGAGCGGGAAGGACCGTCCGTTCAGCAGGAACACATTAGGTTCGTACCGGCTGGTGTCGAACTCGCGATGCATACGGCGGTCGACGGTACCTGCATCGGATGCTTCCAGCGGAATACGGTTCATCCGGTCATCCGCGTCCGCGTAGATCAGGACGTATTCGCGATCGTACAATTCGGCCGTCGCCTTGGACATGTCCGGCATCGCGCCGGCCCCGACCACCAGATGGGAGAAGTGATTGTCGGGCCGGTTCTCCTCGATCACCAGCATACCTGCCAGACCCATCGGGACGTGAACATCCGGTTGGACATGGCAATGGTAAAAATGGGAGCCGGGATTGATCGCGGTGAACTCGGTCACAAACGCCTCGCCAGGCATCACCGGTGCCTGGGTGAACATCGGGACCCCGTCGACCGCGTTCGGATGGACGGTCCCATGCGGGTGGATGGTGTGCGGCAGATAATGGGTGTTTTCCAGATGCACCCGCACCCGATCCCCTTCCTCGACCCGGATGACCGGGCTGGGCAACCGCGCGACCTGGGCCATCCCGGAACCGGCGGGCGCAAACACCCAGGTGTTCAGGAATTTGCCCGGCCAGACCTCCTGCTCCAGCTCGATCACTTCCAGCCGGATGTCGATCTCGTCCGGATCGCCGTCGCCGTCGAGGTCGGCGCCCAGGGTCACCGCATCGGATGACATTCCGGGTCGGCGATCGGCGGCGGACGCCTCGACGGGATCCGCCGGCGCTTCGACCGTTCGGAGGGATTCCTCGACCAGCCCGACGATCTCGCCCGCCGCCGGGTCGAGATCAAGCAGCACCCGCTGACCGACCGTCACGCGATCCAATAAGGCCGGATCGCGCAGCTTGAACGCCATGGTCATGGCGGGCATGACTCCGGGGATGTCACCGTGGTCGACCAAAAGCTCATTGCGCGACGGCAGTTTCGCGATGATTTCGGCTTCAACCGGCACTGTCTCGGCGACCGGTGCCGCCGCTGTTGCAGCTGCGGACGTCAGGGGTCGCGCGCCAGCGGACGCGGGTGCCAGCGGCGCGATATCCGTCACCGTCATATCCGCTATCCGAAGATTGAGCCGGACCCGCGCTCCCACTGCCAGACCGTCCATGAGGTCGGGGCGCTCGACCTTGAAGCCCATGGTCATGGCAGCCATTACCGCAGGAATCTCCTGGTGATCCGCCACGATCATCGATTGACGCCGATCCACAGCGACGATCTCCGCTTCGACTTCGTGCACACCGCCCAGTGGAGACATCCCGCCATCTGACGGTGCCACATCCGCCATTGGCTCATGCTCTGGCAGCCCGCCGCGTCCGACAATCAGCCATCCCGCCATGCCCATCTTTTCGTGTTGGGCAACATGGCAGTGATAGGCGAGCGAAATATCCTCAGCAGGCGCGACAAATCGAACGGTGCGCGTCCCTTTGCCGTTGATCTCCACATTGGGCATCACGTTCAAACCGGGCAGCATGAAGGTGTGCCGAATGTCGTCGGTATTCCTATAGGTCACCTCCACTTCGGCACAGGGGGAAACCATCGCCACCCGCGGGCTGAAACCGAATACCTCTCCCGGCCGCGCGAACTCTCGGCCGGCTTTGATCGTGATCTTTTCCAGCGGTCCCGGGGTGTCGCACGCGTCGGCAACGGTGAGATGGGCGTGCGGGTTGTGAGCGCGGATGATCGGACGTTCGGTGCGGACCGGATACGGAGCCGCCTCGCCGACGAGGGGGAGAACCGGGCCGCCATGCAGATGCGGCCCGGATGTGGCCGGGTGCCGGTGACCTTCCGCCGCCGATGCGAGATCTCCCGGTGCAATCCAAACACCAGTGAGGACCCACAGCGCAACGCCCATCCCGAGTATACGCCAGAGCCCCATCTCTTCCCCCGAAAGTCCGACGCGCGCGCTCAAATGACCGCCCTGAAACTCTGAACCTAAATCGTTCCCAGGCTCGATTCCACTTTTCGTCGCAGATCGCTCCTTCATCGTGGCCCCCCGCCATCGGAACAGGCCGTCCGCCAGGACTGAGCGCTGCACCGTCGGGTCCGTATCTGCACATGGACGTCTTGAAGTGCTATAGTCAGCAGGACGGATCGCCGGGTCAGGCGAACTTCGGAACCCCTTGAGCGTCAAAAGGGGTGCAATGCCGGATACGGCGCAGACGTTAGATAGGAGCCTTGCGCAATGCCCATCTCGCGGATCTTCAGAGCCGCCGTCTTCGCATCTGCATTGGCGGTCCTAACGCCGGGCGCGGAGGCACGGGCCCAGACCGTCCCCGAGGTCACCGCATCCTGGGCCGAGGTCGCCGGCAATCCCTGGGTCGTACAAGGGGCGGTGGTGGGAATGATCGCCGTCAACGCGCTGACCGGTGGGGCGATGCTGGCACCTGTTGTGGGTCAGACGGCCTCGGCCTTCATGGGCGGCGGCCTGCTCGGCTCCGCGGCGCTGTCGGCCCCCGCCAGACAGGCCCTCTGCCAGACCACCACGCTGCTGGCGTGGATGGCGGCCGGCGCGGGGGCCGGATACTGGGCGACCCAGCAATGGCCCGAGTTGCTGGAGGAATAGTCAGGACGTCCCTTCGGCGCGTCCTGACGGTGAGACAGATCTAGAGCGATAGGTGTTTCCTATCGCGGCCATTGGTACATTCAATTTTATTATTTGCTCGTTCTGGGTGACCTTCTATCCACGGCACCTAGGGGCCAGGCGGTTGAATATGCCGCGTTGTCGGCGATCTAAAAGAAAACACCGCGAGGACCCAGGCCCAACCTGGATGCCCAGTACATGGCGCTCCCCGTCGCCGCGGCGACAGTCCGGTAGCGCACCGCATTTGCTTCACATGCTCACTCTTCAGCGGAGGAAACAATGGACGGAAACAATAAGATCCCAGCAGGTCAATGTCCGGTGATGCATCGGGGTAACGCTTCGGCGGGGGCCTCCAACCTCACCTGGTGGCCGAACCAGCTGAACCTGAAAATGCTGCATCAGAACTCGCCGCTCAGCGATCCCATGGGCGAGGCTTTCGACTATGCGGAAGAATTCAAGAAGCTCGACCTCGATGCGCTGAAGAAGGATCTGCACGACCTGATGACCCAGTCTCAGGAGTGGTGGCCGGCGGATTACGGTCACTACGGCGGATTCTTCATCCGGATGACCTGGCATGCCGCGGGCACCTATCGCACCGGCGATGGCCGAGGCGGCGCCGGCAGCGGTCAGCAGCGGTTCGCACCGCTGAACAGCTGGCCGGACAACGGCAACCTCGACAAGGCGCGCCGCCTGCTCTGGCCGATCAAGCAGAAGTACGGCAACAAGATCTCATGGGCGGACCTGCTGGTTTTGACCGGTAACGTCGCTTTGGAATCCATGGGCTTCAAGACCTTCGGTTTCGGCGGCGGACGCAAAGACGTCTGGGAGCCGGAAGAGGACGTCTACTGGGGTGCCGAGACCGAATGGCTCGATGACAAGCGCTACAGTGGCGACCGCGACCTGGAGAACCCGCTGGCCGCCGTGCAGATGGGCCTGATCTACGTGAACCCGGAGGGCCCGAACGGCGAACCCGATCCCCTGAAGTCCGCGCGCGACATCCGCGAAACCTTCGCGCGCATGGCCATGAACGATGAGGAGACCGTCGCCCTGATCGCCGGCGGTCACACGTTCGGCAAGGCGCATGGCGCCGGCGATGCGGCGAATGTGGGCCCGGAGCCCGAGGGCGCTCCGATCGAGGCGCAGGGCCTCGGCTGGCTCAGCACCTATCAGTCCGGCAAGGGGATCGATGCCATCACCAGCGGCATCGAAGGGGCTTGGACGGCGAACCCGATCAAATGGGACAACGGCTACTACGACCTGCTGTTCGGCTACGAATGGGAACTGACCAAGAGTCCCGCCGGGGCCTGGCAGTGGGCGCCGAAGGACGTGAAGGAAGAGGACATGGCTCCGGCGGCGGATGACCCGTCGAAGAAGGTCCCGACCATGATGACCACCGCCGATATGGCGCTGCGCATGGACCCGGCCTACGAGAAGATCTCCCGGCGGTTCCATGAGAATCCGGAGGTGTTCGCCGATGCCTTCGCCCGTGCCTGGTACAAACTGACCCACCGGGACATGGGCCCGCGGGTCCGCTATCTCGGCCCGGACGTGCCGCAGGAAGAGCTGCTGTGGCAGGATCCGACTCCGGCGGTCGATCACCCTTTGATCGACGCGGCCGATATCGCCGAACTCAAGGCGAAGATCCTGGCAAGCGGGCTGTCGGTCTCCGAACTCGTCGCGACCGCCTGGTCGTCGGCATCGACCTTCCGCGGCTCGGACATGCGCGGCGGCCCGAACGGCGCCCGCATTCGACTGGCGCCGCAGAAGAACTGGGAGATCAGCGAGCCGGCCCAGCTGGCCCGCGTCCTGGAGGTGTTCGAGGGGATCAAGGCAGCGTTCGATTCTGCCGCTTCGGGAGGTAAGAAAGTCTCGCTCGCCGATCTGATCGTGCTGGGCGGTGCCGCAGCCGTCGAAAAGGCGGCCAAGGACGCCGGTCACAGCGTCGAGGTCCCGTTCACGCCCGGCCGGACCGACTCCAGCCAGGAGCAGACCGATATCGAAGCCTTCTCGGTGCTCAAGCCGATCGCGGACGCGTTCCGCAACTACCAGAAGGCCGAGTACACGCTGTCGCCGGAAGAGCTGATGGTGGACAGGGCGCAGCTGCTGACCCTGACGGCACCGGAGATGACGGTTCTGGTGGGTGGCATGCGCGCCCTGAACGCCAATTTCGGCCAGTCCGAACATGGCGTGTTCACCGATCGTCCGGGTCAGTTGACCAATGACTTCTTCGTCAACCTGCTCGACATGAGCACCGAATGGGGTCGTGCTCCGGGCAGCGAGAGCGTGTTCGAGGGCCGCGACCGCAAGACCGGCGAGGTCAAGTGGACAGGAACCCGGGTGGATCTGGTATTCGGGTCCAACTCCCAGCTGCGGGCCCTGGCCGAGGTCTACGGTCAGGAAGACGCCAACGGCAAGTTCGTGACGGACTTCGTCGCGGCCTGGGACAAGGTGATGAACGCCGACCGGTTCGACATCGCGAAATAAGACACCTGGCGGGATCTGACGCCCCGCCCCTCAGACTGCCAAAACCGACAGAGAGGAGACACGAACCGCGTGTCTCCTCTTTCTCATTTGGAGATGCCTCAGGCCTAGTTCTGAGAGGTGGTGGGCACCGATCGGCCGGTGCTAGGGTCGGCGTACGACCATGACCAGCGTTGGACACGACCATGACCAGACCTGAGCGCGTCACCATTGCTCAACGTTCGGTGACCCTCCCCGACCCTCAGGACTGCACCGACAATGCCGACTCCCTGGCTCTGCTGGAGGCGCTGTTCGATGCCCTGGTCCGGCGCGGTGTCGACGGCCGCTATCACCCGGCGCTGGCGGAACACTGGACGCTGTCGGACGACGCACGGCGCTGGCAGTTCACCTTGCGCCCCGGGCTCACCTTCCATGACGGGCGTGCGATCGATGCCGAGGTGATGCGGGCCTCCATCGCCCGGATGCAGCGACCGGATGTGGGAGCGACGCTGGGCGCGCCGGCGGTCTGGGGTCAGTATCTGGGAGGCGCCCGCATCACCGCATTGGACTCCCGCAGACTGGAGATCGAGACGGCCGAGCCCTGCGCCGATCTCTTGGACGTTCTGGTCTCCGGATACGCGCTGCCGCCGGATCGGATCGATCAGGCCGGGTTTCTCGACGCTCCGGTCGGCTCCGGCGCCTATCGCTTTGTGGACTGGGGCGACGGCCGGAGCATGATCATGGAGCGCAATCCCGATTGGTGGGGCGGACCGGTCGCGAACCCGGAACTGGCCTGGATTGGTGTTCCTGACCGGACGCAGCGCGAGGAAAGCGTCTTGGACGGCCATGCGACCATCGGCACCAAGCTGTCGCCGCACCGGGAGTACGGGCCGGACCTGACCCGTGTGCCGCATATCGACCCGACCGGCATTCTCTTTCTGCTGAACGCGGCAAAGGGCCCTTTCACGGACCGGCGTTTGCGGCGTGCGGTCAATCTGGCGGTCGACCGGGAGGCGTTGATCGACCGGGTGCTCGGAGGCGCCGGGCGTCCGCTGCACGGCTTCGTCAGTCCGGCGCATGTCGGCGCCGTCGACCTGGACCCCGCGGACGGCTACGACCTCGATACCGCGCGCCGTTTGCTTGCCGAGGCCGGGGTCCCGGATGGCCTGACAATGGATGTGGACTGCCCGACCCGCCTGCCCGACGAGGCGCTCGCCCTGACCGATGCGCTCGGCGAGCAGCTGCAGCGGATCGGGATCACGCTCCGCCGTCATGTCATCGAGGACCGGACCGCCTATGCCGAGGCCGTGCGCGACAAGCGCATCCATGACATGTGCCTGTTCGACAGCAGCCCGATCAGCACCTTTCGTGTCCTCTACGAGAAGATCGACAGCCGTCAGAACGGCGCCTGGTGGCAGGGCTATTCCAACCCGGAGGTCGAGGCCCGACTGGACACCGCCAGAATGGAGCCGGATCCGATGAAGCGGCAGACGCTGCATCAGGCCAATTTCAGGGCCCTGCGCCGCGATCCACCCTGGCTCACCCTCTACAACCACCTCGTGGCGACGGTGATACGCGGCCGCCACGACGCCTGGCGCATGCGGCCCGACGGCGTGCTCGACGTCGCCCTGCTGCCGGTTCTGGCCTAAAAGAACCGGGCCGTCCCATGCGAACATGTCGATGAATTTGCCCGAGTCAGATGGTTGGGATAAGACCAACCGTCCGTCCTCGGGTTTTTCGGCAACTTCGGGAAAATTGCATGAGTTTGAATTTGCCAGTTTCCCAGAAGAGACGGTACCGGAGCGTTTTCGTCTCCGATTTTCATTTGGGAAGTCCTCATTGTCAGGCGGGTTTGTTACTGGAGTTCTTGCGAACCCACGAGGCGGAGCGGATCTATCTGGTCGGCGACATCGTTGACGGATGGCGGCTGAGGAAATCCTGGTACTGGCCGCAATCGCACGCCGCCGTGCTCCAGACGCTGCTGGAGAAGGCCCGCCAGGGCACCGATGTTTTCTACCTGCCCGGCAACCATGATGAGTCCACGCGCAAATTCCTGGGACGCCGCGTCCGGAACGTCGAGGTGGTCGACCAGATGATTCACGATGCGGCCGATGGCCGGCGCTATCTGGTGGTTCACGGTGACCGCTACGACCTGATCATCCAGAACGTAAAGTGGCTCGCCTATCTGGGCGATCGCTTCTACGCTTTCGCATTGAACACCAACACGTGGCTCAACATGGCCCGCAGGCTGTTGGGGCTTGAGTATTGGTCGCTCGGCGCCTTCGCGAAACGCCATGTAAAGAGTTTCGTGAACCGTATCGGCCAATACGAGAGCGTTCTCACCGAAGAGGCCCGGCATCATGATGTTCAGGGCGTCATCTGCGGCCACATCCACCATGCCGAAAACCGGGAGATGTGCGGAATCCACTATCTCAACACCGGGGACTGGGTGGAAAGCTGTACCGCGGTGGTCGAACATACGGATGGGGAGTTCGAGGTGATCTATTGGGCGGACCGGGTCCGATTGCTCTCGGCACTGCCGAGCACGCCGATCGAGGCGCGATTGAAAGATCAGTCTTCATGACGATCAGAGACGGCCTGCCTGCCGGGGGGGCCCCACGATGACCTCGCTGCTGATCGTCACCGATGCGTGGCTGCCCCAGGTCAACGGGGTCGTGCGCTCGATCGAGTCGACGATGACGGAGCTGCGGAAGATGGGTATCCGCGTGGAGGTTCTGTCGCCGCAGGACTTTCGGACCATCCCCTGCCCGACCTATCCGGAAATACGGCTGTCTTTGACCTATCGCGGAGCGGTCCAGCGGCGGATTGTCGAGCTCGGGTGCGAGCATCTGCACATCGCGACCGAGGGAACGCTCGGCCTGCTGGCCGGCTCAGCGGCGCGACGGATGAAGCTTCCCTATACCACCAGCTATCACACCCGATTCCCGGAATATGTCGAGGCCCGATGGCCGATCTGGGTCGGCTGGCTGCACGCCTGGTTTCGACGGTTCCACAATTTCAGCTCGGGCTGCATGGTGGCGACCGAAACGCTGAGACAGGACCTGTCGGCGCGGGGCTATCGCAACCTGATGATCTGGTCCCGTGGCGTGGATGCGGACATTTTTCGCCCCATGGAGACGTCGGGCTTTCCTGGCGACCTGCCCCGCCCGATCTTCCTGAATGTCGGCCGGGTCGCGGTCGAGAAGAATATTTCGGCCTTTCTCGATCTCGATCTTCCGGGCTCGAAAGTCGTTGTCGGCGACGGCCCCCATCTGGAGGCCCTGCGGACAGCCTATCCCGAGGTGCTGTTCACCGGCCACAAGACCGGCGAGGACCTGGCGGCCTTCTATGCCGGAGCGGACGTCTTTGTCTTTCCGTCGCTCACCGACACCTTCGGCCTGGTCCTGCTCGAGGCCTTGGCCTGCGGGCTTCCGGTTGCCGCCTTCCCGGTCATGGGGCCGCGCGACGTCATCGCCGACAGCGGGACCGGTGTTCTGTCCGAGGATCTGCGTCAGGCCGCCCTGGACGCACGCGACATTCCAAGGGAGACGTGTCGGGCATGGGCCGTCAAACACAGCTGGACGGCATGCACGCGGCAGTTCCTCGAAAATGCCGTCACGGCCCAGTCGAAATTCCGGGCGTGAGCGCGCAGTCTTCCGGAAACAGACCCAACCTCCGAACCCGCCTAGGCCGCCACCCGCGGGCGCGCCCTGGCGGTCAGCAGAGACTCGGTCAAGGCGCCGTCCGGATCGGTGATCCTGAGCGGCTCGAAGCATTTCGCAAATTCTGACGGCATCCGGACCCGCGGCGTATAGGCCGCCCGTAGACGGTCGCTCATCGCGCAATAGGTCAGCGGCGGCTCTCGCAGGGAGTCCCGCATCTGACGGAGGCTCCCCAGATTGATCTTGCCGCCGAACCGATGCAGCGGCCGCACCAGAGCCAGGGCTGTCTGATCCGGCGTGAAATGCCTGCGCCACCGCCAGGCGTGTTTCACCGCATGCCGGGCCAGCGCGAGCTTGCGTCCGCGAAACCGCAACAGATCGGCGACGAACGGGACCACCTCCTCCAACGGTTCCCGTGGCCACTCGACGATCTTCTGGCCGTCCATATCGCTCAGCAGCAGATTGGGCATCAGACGCCCGTCCCGCGCGGCTTCGTCGAAATAGGGCGTCCCCAGGATCGGGATCGTCAGCGACAGCAGACCGGGCAATGGAACGGACGGATCCTGCAGGATCGCATTCACCTGCCCGTCGGCTTCCGCGACCGTCTGCTGGGAGAAGTCGAGGATCATCCCGTAGTCGAAAAAGACACCGTGCGCCGCGCAGAGTTCCGTCAATCTGCGGGGATCGGAGGTCACGCTTTGTTTCTTGTTGAAGGACTTCAGGACCGCGGGGTCAAGCGACTCGACCCCGGAGAACAGCGCCTTACATCCGTTCTGAGCGACGAACTCCACGTTCTCCGGCCGTTTGAAAAAGTCCCCGGTGACAAGCGCGCCCCATCCGCGGAACTGCCCTTTCCGCCACCGGTCGCCGATCAGTTCGACCCGCCGTTGAAAGCTCTTTCGATCGTTTCCATAGAAATTGTTGTCCAGCACCATGACGCCGATCGCCTTCCGCATGGCGTCGAGCTGGCCGGTGATTGATCCCTCCGAATGCGACACATAAGGCCTCTGCTCTCCGGTCAGCGAACAGAATGAGCAGGCGAAATTGCAGTTCTTCGTGGTCTCGAGATACCCGAGGCCCATCGTCGGGGTGGCGAGATCGTACCGCGGTGCCGGATCGTCGGAGATGCAGTCGCCATCAAACACATCGCGAACGACCTGCTCGATATCCTCCACGTCCCCCTGGCAGACGTAGTCGAAAACCTCTGCGCAGAGCGCGGGCAGAGCGCGGGGAATCGGACCGCCAATCGCGGTGATGACCTCTGGATTGGCGTGCCGGAAGTAGGCCGAGAGTTGATGCGCCCGGTCGAACGCGGCCGTCAGGCCGGTGAACACAACCAGCTCCGGCCAGGCGAACAGTCGGGTGTCCAGCATGCTGCCATTGAACACCTCGTCCCAGATCTTCACCTCGACCCGGTCGCGATTGAAGTGCCCGGCCAGATAGCAGGGCGCCATGGCCCGCGGGACAAACCAGCGCGTCGGCGTCGATGAGCGCCAAGGATCGAAGTAGGCGTTGACGATCAAGACTCTTCGTTTGCTTTTGAGCATCCGTCCCAGTTTTCGCCGATTAAAGGATCAGGCTGCCGCCAACCGCTTATGGACCTCAAGAGTCCAGATCCGTATCCAAAGAACAATACCTTAGCATTCCAATGCGCCTCCGAGGGCATTCGAAATTGTGCAAAGGAGTCGCTCATGATACCGAAACCGCTCAATGCGCGCGCGGGGCCGCTGCGCCGGCGACCGAACGAGTGAAAGCATCATGGACCAGCACGGCCAAAGCAT
Organism: Alphaproteobacteria bacterium; assembly: GCA_024742605.1. GTDB lineage: Bacteria > Pseudomonadota > Alphaproteobacteria > Thalassobaculales > Thalassobaculaceae > JANSYC01. The sequence continues at coordinate 14,054 of JANSYC010000081.1, forward strand.
CTCCAATGTGCTGCACGCGCACAAGACGTTCAAGCCTCTGAGTCGGGAGACGCTCCAGGCAATCGCGTCGGTCTCCCGCATGATCGATCTCGCGCCGGGGGAAACGTTCATTCGCGAGGGCGAGGAGAGCAAGGACCTGTTCCTGCTGGTCTCGGGCACGGCCGCGGCCGTCCGCGATTCCGGCGACGGATCCCTGCTGGTCCTGAACACCATGTCATCCGGCGACTGTATCGGGGAGCTGGCCTTCCTCGATGGCGGGCGCAGAACCGCCTCGGTCCGTGCGGAAACACCCTGCAGGGTGATCGATATTTCCGCGGATGCGATCGCCGGTCTTGCGAACGCTTCGGCAATCACCGGCGAACTGAAGGGGGCACTGGCCAGTGTTGTCGTCAGCCGGGCCCGGACCATGAGCGATGACATGCTTGCGTCGCTTCGGCATCAGCTGGAAATCAAGACGCTTCAAAATCAGTTCGGATATTTTCTGCTATTTACAATATCCCTGTTTCTTATTTCTTCCGTTTTATTCTACCACGTGACTCAAGGTCATGTTGAAAACATATATGATCCCGGCTTTTCTTGGCAAACCGTGTTCCTGTTCGCGATACCCTGCCTGATCATCATCAAGGCAATGAAGATCCCGCTGTCGGATTTGGGGCTCAGGAAGGAGCGCTTCTGGCGTTCCCTGCTCGAGGCCGTCATCGCGTGCGTGGTCATTACAATTCCGGTTTCGATATACTTCTTCGGGTACTGGGAGAAACCGTCAGGCCAGAATGTCGGGGTTACCGTCGATGCCTTCTTTGTCGTTCAGTACTTCATCCACATCGTCTTTCAGGAAATCGGTTCCCGCGGGCTCTTGCAGGGGCTTTTCCAGAAGTTCCTCGGCGACGAACGGGGCCATCGCTCGATCCTCATGACGAGCGCCATCTTCGCGTCCCTGCACCTGACATTCGGCATGGATGCGGTGCTCATAACCTTCTTCGCCAGCCTGATCTTCGGCTATGTCTATGTCTGGCAGAAGAACCTGATCGGCGTCATCGTGATCCACTACTGGCTCGGATTGCTGGCGGCGATGATCGTCGCGTTCTAGGCAATTGCTGTTCCTCGGAGGCCCCGGCCTGCGGCGGATCAGGCACGCCTTCGACACCTGAGCCATAGGCTCCGGCGCCAGGAACGCCTATAGTGCCGAATGGATTGAACCAAACTGGAACCGCTTTGCCTAGCCTGGGCGCATCCGAATACGGCGTCGGCCTCCGCGCCGCCGAGGAGTGCAAGGCCGGGCCGCAGAGCACCTCTTATGTCGGCCCAGATAGGTCAGGTCGATGGTCAAAGGGCCTCCCCGGATCAGGTATCCGCGCTGCCCGAACGCATAAGACTGGAACCTCGATGTTTCGAATAATCCTAGCCTCGACAGCGTTCTACGCTCGAGCGCTTGTTCAGATCGGGTACGCGTCGTTCAAGGCTGGCCGAGGCCGCCTCGACAACGCCGAGCTGGTGAACGGCAGCCATGCGCTTCGCCGCTCATTGGAGTCGGTCGGCGTCCGCTTCGAGGTCGCGGGGGCCGAGGCCCTTCGGCAGCGGGGCGGCGGCCCCTATGTCTTCGTCGCCAATCACGTGAGCGCCCTCGAGACCCAGATCCTGCCGTCGATCCTGCAGGACTCGGCACCGTGCACCTTCGTCGTGAAATCGAGCCTGGTAACCTATCCGATATTCGGCAGAGTGCTGCGCGCGTTCAATCCGATCGTCGTCGGACGGGAAGATCCACGCGCCGACCTTCGCCAAGTCATTGAGCAAGGCAGCGACCGCCTGCGTGACGGCATATCGGTGATCATTTTTCCCCAGGCGCATCGAACCGCCACCTTCGACCGCAAGGTTTTCAACAGCATCGGGATGCGTCTGGCCAAGGCCGCCGGAGTACCGATCGTGCCAATTGCCCTCGATACCGGGGCCTGGTCGCAGGGCCGGTTGGTGACCGATATCGGCTGGATCACCCCGGACCGGCCGGTACGATTTGCCATCGGCGACCCCATAGAGGTGACCGCCGCCGGTCAGGCGGCGCACCAGGAAACCATAGCCTTCATCGAAGCCACGCTCGCGGAATGGCATGCGATACCTGCCGGCGAACCTGACAACTTCACCGACAACTCCGGCCCCCCGAATAAGACCGTGTCTCCATCGGCATCGTCGCGGGCTCAATAGGTCGGGGCCCCTGATCTTTACCAAGCAGCTTATCGAAGGATCGACCCGATGATACTGGCGATCCGGTCTCCGGAAACGTCGATGACACCCAGATGGCTGTCCTGGACTATCATGTTATGGAGATCCGGCGCGACACGGGCGGCGAGGTCCGCGTCTATGCCGGACTCCCGAAGGCGCGCGCTGATGGCGTCCGGCGAGGTCGCAAGATAGGTCGTGCCTTCCGCAAACCCGAACCTCCAGGATTCCGCATCCTGCGCGGTGACGTCGGGATTGAGATACCGCATCGCAAGGCAGACCACCCGTCCGGCAGTCGGCCGCATTTCCGTATCATGCACGGCGGTTCCGCTCATCACGCCGGAGAGCACCGCCCCGGGGGCTGGTGGAATCGACAAGGTCATCGAAATCACGTTCTCCGAATCAAAGTTATTCAGCAAGATCTGGAGATTCCGGCCCGCGCGATAGAGAGGTCCGATCATGTGCAACGGGCCGCCGGGCAGCCGCTCCAGATATTCTGTCGTCCAGAAGCCGTCCGAACGTTGCTCCAGGAGCATCTCTCCCACAAGGAGGTGGTTGCGTTGGAGCATCGACCAGGACCGGCTGAGAACCAGGTATGGGCCGGCAAGATAGGCCGGCAGATCATTGGCGACCGGTTGGCGCAGCGAGTTCCATTTCTTCTCGATCGGCCGTGCGGCCCCGTTCGCCTCGGGAGCCGGCAGTTCCTGGGCCGGAACCCGGTTGCCATACTGAGCGAAGACCAGGTCTCGAAAGGTCGGGTAATCACAGGCCGAAAGTTCGGTGCCACCGACACGCCTCCCGTCCAGGCGCAAATCGAGCAGCAGGGCCAGATCCTCGAAGATCGAGGGATCACGTGGTGACGCCCGCCCCTTGATCCATTTATAGGCCCGCTCCGGACGGAAGCAGGTGTTCGGGTTCACCGCGAGCAGACGCGCGTGAAACTGTTTCTGTGTCACGGATCCGACCACCTGCATCGTCAGGAGCAGTTTCTTTCCAACATCAGGCGAAGAGGTTTTTTTCATGAAACTGCTTTTTTTGTCTTTTTTTGGAATTAGCGTGCCCCACGATCGACCAGCAGGAATTTCGAAACCAAAGATATGGTGGTGAAAATTATTAGTAAACGCCGGATCTAAACGCGATTTCGGCCTCAACATGGATCTGATTTGGCCAATCCACTTTCGGAAATTTTCGGAAAAAATGGAAGTCCGACTTTATATGCGCCAAAGCTTTGCCGCCATCGGCTACATTCCCTCGGAGATTAACACATTGCTCGCTTGTGTCCCCCCACGTGGTGTACGAAGCGCCCATCGGGGCGTTGGGCATAGGGAGCGTATCGACCGGAGCCCAAGGTCCCGATGGGTGGCTTGAATGAGGCGGTCATCGCGTGTCTCCGGTAGGTTGGAGTTGCAAAAC
>JANSYC010000111.1 GCA_024742605.1 Alphaproteobacteria bacterium
AGCGGCCTATCTCCAGCTCCGCAACACCGGTGATTCCCCGCTGGCGCTGACCCAGATCCGGGGCACGGTGGCGGAGCGGATCGAGCTGCACGAGATGACGATGGAGAACGGGACCCATAAGATGCGGCAGATCGATCACCTGATGATCCCGGCCGGAGGCACCGTCTCGCTGCGTCCGGGCGCCCACCACGTGATGCTGATCGGGCTGGCCGCCCCGCTGGTCGAGGGGGAGAGCTTTCCGCTCACCCTGCATTTCGACACCGGGCTGGAGATGACCGTGACGGTCCCGATTGGCCCGGTGGGGGCCATGTCCCCCCATTCGCATCACTAGGACCCGTCTGCCGGCACGCGGTCCGTGAAGGATCGCGTGCCGGCTACATTTACAAATATTATCAATTCGATAGTGCCGGTAATCACTACCTGACAAGGTTGACCTGTTAAGGGCCTCTCACCGCACCGCCCGCAGCCGGTCGTCCTCCGGGCGGGCGGCGGCGCTGCCGGTGCGCCAGGCGATGGCTTCGGCGATATGGGTGCGGCTGACGGTGGCGATGCCGTCCAGATCGGCCAGGGTGCGGGCCACCCGGAGCGCACGGTGGTAGCCGCGGGCCGACATGCGAAGCTGTTCGGCGGCCCGGCGCAGCAGCTCCCGGCCCGGCGCGTCCGGCTCCGCCACCCGTTCCAGAACCTCGCCATCCGCCTCCGCATTGGTCAGGGTCAGCCGGGACCCGGGGTCCGCACCCGCAAGTGCGCGGTAGCGCGCGGCCTGGATCTCCCGGGCGCGGGCCACCCGGGCCGCCACATCGGCGCTGGTCTCGGACGGCGGCGGCCGGGACAGGTCAAGCGCGCTGACCGCCTGCACCTCGATGGTGACGTCGAACCGGTCCAACAGGGGGCCGGAGACCCGGGACTGGTAGTCCTGGGCGCAGCGCGGCGCCCGGGCGCAGGCCCGTTCCGGGTCGGCCAGATGGCCGCAGCGGCAGGGATTCATCGCGGCGATCAGCTGGAACCGGGCGGGATAGGCGACGTGGTGATTGGCGCGGGCGACCACCACCTCGCCGGTCTCGATCGGCTGGCGCAGCGCGTCCAGCACCTGGCGCGGAAACTCGGCCAGCTCGTCCAGGAACAGCACCCCCCGATGGGCCAGCGACGCCTCTCCGGGCTTGGCCCGCAGGCCGCCGCCCACCAGGGCCGCCATCGACGCGGAGTGGTGCGGCTCCCGGAACGGCCGCTCCCGCGAAATGCGCCCGCCCTTGAGCAGCCCCGCGACCGAGCGGATCATCGAGACGTCCAGCGCCTCCCGCGCCGTCAGCGGTGGCAGCAGCCCCGGCAGCCGGGCCGACAGCATCGATTTCCCGGCTCCCGGTGGCCCGATCATCAGCAGGTTATGGCCGCCGGCCGCCACCACTTCCAGCGCCCGCTTGGCGGTCTCCTGGCCCTTCACGTCGCGCAGATCCGGATAGACCGGCTCCGGCTCCGGGTCGGCCCTTGGCGGTTCCGGCAGCACCTGGACCCCGCGCAGATGGTTCAGCAGGGACAGCAGGTCCCCGGCCGCGATCACCTCGATCTCCTCACTCCAGCGCGCTTCCGGTCCGCATTCCGCCGGGCAGATCACCCCGCGCCGGTCGGCGCGCCCCGCGGCTTCGATGGCGGTCGGCAGCACGCCCGAGACCGGGGTGATCCGGCCGTCCAGCGCCAGCTCCCCCAGGGCCACCCAGCCGGCCAGATCCTCGGCGGACAGGGCGCCGATCGCCACCAGCAGGGCGAGCGCGATCGGCAGGTCGTAGTGGCTGCCCTCCTTGGCCAGATCGGCGGGCGACAGGTTGACGATGATCCGCTTGGGCGGCAGGGCGAGCCCGATTGCGGACAGGGCGGCGCGCACCCGTTCCCGGCTTTCCGCCACCGCCTTGTCGGCCAGGCCGACGATCGAGACGCCCGGGAAATCGCCGCCCCGGGTCAGCGAGACCTGCACGTCCACGTCCAGGGTCTCGATTCCCCGGAACGCCACCGTCGATACCCGCGCCACCATGCCCTGTCCTCCGTCGCTCGTGTTGAGGCGGGGTAAGGAAGCCGGTGGCGGGTTTTCCCCGCGGGCCGGGGGCGGAAGGTGGGACGGAGCCGCGGGTACGCTACTCGGCGGCGATCGCGGAGGGGCCGAGACCGATGGTGCCCTCGACCGAACAGGCGCTGAGGTCTATCCCGCGGACCGAGGCGTGGGTCATGTCGGCCCTGTCGAAGATCGTCCGCAGCACGACGGTGCCCGTGAGATCGGCCTTCTGCAGAATGGCGCCGGTGAAATTCGCTTCCGACAGATCCGCCGGCCACTCCCGCTGCACCTTGAGATTGGACGGGCTCAGGATCTGCATCGGCGTCAACCGTCCGTGAGTCAGATTGGCCTCCAGCAGCGAGGCGCCAGCCAGACGGGCGCCCCGAAGATCGCAGCGGGACAGATCGGCCTTGTCGAGCTTGGCGTCGGCGAAGACCGCGAACCGGAACGAGCATTGCTTGAGGATGGCGCCGGTCAGATCCGCTCCGGTGAAATCGACCGCCGAAAGGTCGGCACCGGACAGATCGGCGCCGGACAGGTCCAACCCCCTCAGATCCGCCCGCGCGCCCTTTTTCCCGGCGGAACTGATCCAGAGGAAATGGTCGGTGATCAGGGTGCGCAGGTCCGGCGCGAGCTTGGCAAGGCCGCTGGCGATGATGCAGTCGGACAGATTGGCGCCCGACATGTCGCAGCCGTCGAAATTGCACGACCGCATGTCGGAGCCCGACAGGTCGGTATCGGTCAGCACCGAGTTCGAGAAGTTCACACCGCGCAGGTTCGAGCCGCGCAGATTGGTGCCCTCGAACGAGCTGTTCGAAAGATCCGCCCGGTTCAGGTTCACATTGGTCAGATTGGCGCCCTGGAACTGCGCGCCCGGGGCGGTCACCCCGGCCATGTTCGCGCCGGTCAGATCGGTGCCGACCACCTTGGCGTCGGTCATGTCGGCATTGGAGAGATTGGACACCTGCTCGATGGTCCGGCTCATGTCCACGATCCTGGCGGGCCGCAGATCGGCATCGGTCATGTCCGCGGTCATCAGCTTGGCGCCCTTCAGATTGGCGCCGCGCAGATTGGCCGAGATCAGCTTGGCACCGGCGAAATCCGTCCGCTCGAGCTGGGAGGTGGAGAACTGCGCCTTGGTCAGGTTACAGCCGGAGAAGTTGGAGCCGCGCAGATCCGCACCCGCGAACAGCGCGTCCGAAAGGTCGGCGCCGGCGAGCATGGTGCCGCGCAGGGTCTTGTGTCGGAGATCGGCTTGCGCGCCGCCGGCGTAGTTCCTGATGTACAGGGCGTGCTTGCGCACGGCTTCAGCCACATCGTGGTCGAGATCAGGTTGTGCGGTCATGCGGAGATTCCCCCGAGGGCCGATCGGACGATCAGGCCCGGCAAAAAGCCACAACATCTTGTAGCTTATCCACAGGCGGACCCATTGGTTTGTGCACCGCACGGATCACACGTGTATGTATACCAACAACCCCTGGAAAAGTAAATAATATCAGATAGTTATAATATCCACCAAAATCAGGCCATTCATTTTTCCATAATCATGATGCCGACGGATTGACAATCCATCTCAGGAGTCGAGCGGCTTGATCATCCGGCCGAGCCGTTGTCCGCCGAACAGATGCAGGTGGAAATGCGGAACCTCCTGGGCGGCGTCGACGCCGTGATTGGACAGAATCCGGTAGCCGTCCGCTTCCACCCCGAGATCCTGGGCGATCCTGCCGGAGGCGCGCACGAAGGCGGTGATCTCCTCCGGACTGGCGTTCTGCGAGAAATCCGCGAAGGAGACATAGGCGCCCTTCGGGATCACCAGCACATGCACCTTGGCCTGTGGGTTGATGTCGTGGAAGGCGAGCACGTGCTCGTCCTCGTAGACCGTCTGGTTCGGGATCTCGCCGCGCAGGATGCGGGCGAAGATGTTGTTCGGATCATAGGCCATGGCGCGCTCCCAGCGTCTGTCGGGTATCGGGTCTCCGGGCCGAGGTTACAGCTTCGCCTCGATCGCGTCCCACAGCATGGCGGCCACGTCGATGCCGTCGAAGCGGCTGAGCTCCTGGATGCCGGTGGGGGAGGTGACGTTGATCTCGGTCAGGTAATTGCCGATCACGTCGATGCCGACGAACACCATCCCGCGGGCCTTCAGCTCCGGGCCGATGATCTCGCAGATCTCCAGATCCCGCTTGGTCAGCTCGGATTTGATGGCCTTGCCGCCGACATGCATGTTGGAGCGGGCCTCGCCTTCGGCCGGGACCCGGTTGATGGCGCCGACCGCCTTGCCGTCGATCAGGATCACCCGCTTGTCGCCCCGCCGCACCTCCGGCAGATAGGCCTGCACGATCAGCGGATCGCGGAACATGCCGGCGAACAGCTCCAGCAGGGAATTCAGGTTCTCGTCGCCCGGCTTCAGGTGGAACACGCCGGCGCCGCCATTGCCGAACAGGGGCTTGACGATGATGTCCTTGTGCTCCTCCCGGAACGCCAGGATTTCGGCCGGGTCCAGGCTGATCAGGGTCGGCGGCATCACGTTGTCGAATTTGGTGACGAACAGCTTCTCCGGGGCGTTCCGGACCTCAGTCGGATCGTTGACCACCAGAACCTTCGGATGGATGTGATCCAGGATATGGGTCGCGGTGATGTAGGACATGTCGAAGGGCGGGTCCTGGCGCATCAGCACCACGTCCATCTCGGTCAGGTCCAGCTTGCTCCGGGTGCCCATGGAGTAGTGATTGCCCAGTTCCCGCCGAACCTGCAGCTCTGCCGCCATTGCCGTCACTTTGCCGTCCCGGAACGAGAGGTGCCTGGGCTGGTAGTGCTGCAGTCTGTGGCCCCGCCTCTGGGCTTCCAGGGACATGGCGAAACTGCTGTCGCCGTTGATGTCCATCGGTTCCATGGGATCCATCTGGATCGCGACGTTCAACGCCATCTTATGCTCCGTCATGTCTGGGAAATGGCCGGGTATTCAGGTCGGCGACCTTCCGACAGCGGGCTCGGCTTGGCAAGCGTCTTTCGCGCGGCGCTCCGACGTCGCCCTATTGTGCCACATTAAAGGGCTCAGTTCAGGCTGGAGCGCAGGGCCTCGAGGAACCTGTTGATGTCCCGCCGCTCGCCCTCGTCGCCGTGACCGGCCGTCAGGAAGCCGATCAGCACCCCGTGCGCCTGGGAGAACGCCCCGGCCCGGGCCAGGACCGAGGCCTGCTCGAGCGCCAGGGAGGCCAGGTCGGGCGCCAGGGTCCGCATGGCCGAGAGCGTGGCCAGCCCGCCCTCCAGATCCTCGGCCTGGAACCGGCGCAGCTTGATGTTGTTCTGAAGACGCAACAAAACCGATCGATCCGAGACCGCGCGGGGGCCGCGGCTGCCCTTGCGCAGATTTCCCCCGGCGCCCGCATAGGCGGGATGCGCCGACGAGATCGGCCCGCCGCCGCCCATGCGATGGGTCATCATCTCGATCTCGTAGTCGGACATCACCTTGCCGTCATGGAACGGGTCGAACACCCAGCCCTCGGACCGGTCGGCCGCGTCCTCGAACACCCGGATCAGGAAGTGATTGGGGACATCGAGTCCCTCGGCGTGCCAGCCATGGGCCCGGGCGACGGAGATCCAGAGAATGCCCAGGGCCACCGGAAGACCGCGCCTGCGGTCGATGACACGGGCCATATCCGCGTTGTCGAGATCGTCATAGCCGACCTCGTCGCCGCTGTAGCCGAATTGCTCGACAAGAACCTCGCGCAGGGCGGCGTCCGGGGCTTCGTCCATCAGGCAGGCTCGGCCGACCTGGTCGGTGACATCGGCGACATGGGCGAAATACGGCTCCAGATCCAGCTCCGGCCGCTCCATCCGCGACAGGGCCAGGGCGGCGGCGACCAGATCGGAGGACAGCTCCGGCGGGTGGTCGCCCAGCACCGCCAGCCGGCTGAGCGCCTCCCCGGCCCGGTCCCGTCCGGCCGCGTTCCGTCCGGCCTCGTCCTGTGGCCCGCCGCTCATGAGGCCGGGGCCTGGATCAGCCGGGTGTGATCGACGACCCGCCGGACGTGGGAGACCTGCCGGGCGTGGCCGAGCACCCGGTTCAGCTCGTCCGCGCTGCGGGCGACCCCCATGATGTAGACCGTCTTGTTCACCACATCGATCGAATAGTTGATCGAGGACACCTGGTCGTCGACCAGCAGGCGGCCGCGCAGCTTGGTGGCGATCCAGAGATCCCGGCTGTCGTCGGAGAGCGAGCTTTTGTCGGTCACGGAGATCTCGTTGATCACCTCCCGCACCCCGGCCACGCCCCAGGCCAGCCTGACCGCCTCGACCCGCGCATCCGGGGTCGGCACATTGCCGGTCAGCAGAACCCGGCCCTCCTCGACCGTGAAGGAGATCTGGCCGAACAGGTCCACATTGTTGGCGATGAAATCCGCGTTGAGCTGCGCCCGGATGCGGGTGTCGTCGACCGATTGGGAGAAGCCCTTCTCCTTCTGCGTGGCGGTGATGCCGGCGGCACCGGCGCCGACCGCGACCCCGACCGGCGAGCAGCCGGCGAGAACGGCTCCGGCCAGGAGAGCCGACAGAGCGATCGTGGCGGTCCGGCCGGGCCTGCGGAGGACGCGAGCGTTGGGCGTGTTTGGCATGGGATCGGAAACCTTGCGGCAGGGGGCGGGAGGGAAAGAGTAAACCATAGCGACGTCCTGAACAGGGGCCGGGACCGATAATGGCGTGTCATCCGTCGGGATGCCAGACATCGGCGATCACGACCGGAACGCGCCAGGGCCGCATGATCACCAGATCAACCCGCAGATCCAGCGTGCCGAGCGCCGGTCTCTGGGCCTGAAAATGGCGCAGCGTGCGGGCGATTCTCTGACGCTGGCGTGGCGAAACCGAGGCGAGCCCGGCCTCAAGGTTCGCCCGCGCCTTGACCTCGACCGCGACCAGCAGACCCCCATGGCGCGCGATCAGGTCGATCTCGCCCATCGGGCCGCGATGGCGCCGGGCCAGAATCCGGTAGCCGCGCAGCCGCAGCCACAGGGATGCCAGGGTCTCGGCCCGCCGTCCCCGTCGCTCGGCATGCTGCCGGATATCGGTCTGGGAGCGCGGACCCGCGGCCATGATCTCACCCCATTCTGCTGCAAACGTTGTGGTTCGGACACAGGCGCGCGCAAAGGCCTGCGACGGCGCGGCCTCGGTTTACTTGTGCGCAGGGCTGATCTAGCGTCCACCCGGTTGCTCTGGAGGAATGCATGCCTGGTTCCGTTTCATCCGATCTCGCCCGTTCCACGCTGGCGGCCCGTACCGCCCGCGCGTTGGCCCTCGCCGCCGGCATGATACTGCTCGCGGCATGCGCGCAAAACACCCCTTCCGTCAACAGCCAGACCGTTCCGGATGTGATCCCGCCGAGTTCGACCGGCGCCCAAGCGCCGTCGTCCCCGCCATTCATCGTCCCGTCCGGACCCGAGGGTCTGGTGATCGGTGCGGATACGGTGCGGGTTGCCTTGCTGGTGCCGCTCAGCGGCCGGGCCGCGTCGGTCGGCTCGGCGCTGCGGAATGCGGCCGAAATGGCGCTGTTCGATGTGGCCGACGACCGGTTCGCGCTGGCCATTCACGACACCCGTTCGACGGCCCCCGGTGCCGTCGCCGCCGCCCGGACCGCCATCGCCGACGGGGCGCAGCTGATCATAGGTCCGCTGTTCGGCGGCTCCACGGGCGAGGTCGGCGCGCTGGCGCGGGCCACTGGGGTCCCGGTTCTCAGCTTCTCCAACAACATCGCGGTGGCCAGCAACGGGGTCTGGGTGTTCGGGCTGCTGCCGGCCGACCAGGTGCGCCGGGTGGTGAGCTACACCGCCGCCACCGGGGTTCGGGATTTCGGCGCGATCCTGCCCCAGTCCGATTACGGCAACGCGGTTCGGGCCGCCCTGCTGGACGCGACCGCGGTGGCCGGACTGCCGCCCCCCCGGATCGCCACCTATTCCCCCGCCGCGGAAACCACCGAGCTGGCGCAGATCGTCAAGAGCTTTGCCGCCGGTTATCAGCCCGGTGCCGTCCTGGTCCCCGATGGCGGGGCGGCGCTCCGCAGCATCGCGCCGCTTCTGGCCTTCTATGATATCGCGCCGGAGACGACCCATTACCTGGGCACCGCGCTCTGGTCCGATCCGAGCGTCGGCCAGGAAAAGACCCTGATCGGGGGGTGGTTTGCCGCCCCGTCGCCGCTGGTGCGGCAGGATTTCCAGGAGCGCTATCGGGGTCTGTTCGGCGAGGTGCCGCCGGGCCTGGCGTCGCTCGGCTATGACGCGGTGTCGATGGCGGCGGTGCTGGCGCGCCAGCCGGGCGGTCCCGCATTCGATGCCGTCAGCATGACCCAGCCCAGCGGGTTCCTCGGGGCCGACGGGGTCTTCCGGCTGCTGCCCGATGGCGGAAACCAGAGGGGTCTGGCGGTTCTGCGGGTCACCCAGGACGGGTTCGAGGTCGAGGATCCGGCGCCGCAAAGCTTCGAGCTGCTGATCAACTGATCGGCTTTCCGACTATCGCAGCAGATGGCCGGTCACCGCGTCGAGCCGGAGCCGGCCGTCATCGGTGGCGCGCAGCCCGTCGGCATCCAGGACCAGAAAACCTTCCTCGATCAGATCGCCCAGCCGATCGGCGGCGAACAGGGTCTCCGGCTCGGCGCCGAACAGGGCCCGCCAGCGGTCCCGGCCGAGCCCGCCCGTGGTGCGCAGGCCCATCATTGTGGCCTCGGTCAGCATCTCGTCCCGGCCGACCGGAAGGTCGTCCACCAGCGCGTGGCCGTCCCGCTCCACCCGGCCCAGCCAGATCGACGGCGCCCGATGGGTCCGGGTTGCGGTCTTGGTCAGTAATCCGTTGGAATTCCGTGCAGAAAGTCGCCCATGGGCACCTGGCCCGATGCCCAGGTAGTCCCCATAGTGCCAGTACAGGATAT
>JANSYC010000045.1 GCA_024742605.1 Alphaproteobacteria bacterium
CGCCGACATCCTCGGCGACCACCCGGCGGATCACGATCCGGGGCTGATGGTGCAGCACCCGGCCGATCCCGAGGCCGCCGTGGATCGCGGTTCCGGCCAATCGGGCGGGGTGACTGTCGGACCGTCCCATGGATCCGCCGATGGAGCCGCCGGGAACCGCATCGTCCGCCAGCACTTCCGCCAGTACCATGGCCAGCGTCTCCAGGGATTCGATCTCCTCCTCGAGATATTTGCGCGGCGAGCTGTTCTGCACCACCAGCACGCCGACCACCCGTTCGGAGCGGCGGATCGGGACGCCCAGCAGCGAGTGATAGATCTCTTCGCCGGTCTCCGGGAAATAGGCGAATTTGGGGTGCGACTGGGCCTCGGCGAAGGCGCGGGACCGTCCGGTCTCGGCAATGAACCCGACCAGACCTTCGCCGAAGGCCATCCGGGTCCGGTAAAGCGCGTCCGGGTTCAGGCCCTGGGTGGCGCAGAGCTCGAGGATGTTGCCGTCGCGCCGGATATAGATCGAGCAGACCTCGGCCACCAGATCGGCTGCGATCACCCGGACCGTGGCATCCAGCCGCGCCTGGGCGGAGCCGCCGCCGGCCATCACGTCGCGCAGCCGTCGCAGCATCTGTCGTGCGCCGGCCACGCCGTTCGACCCTCCGTTCGGAAGGGCCTCCGCCCCCTGCCGGTTCGGGGGGCCGGTCTCGCGGGGGGCGTTGGGGCCGGTCATGCGATCAGTCGTCCCCCGCCGCCGCCGGTGCGTCGAGCCCGAAAGCGGTGTGCAGGGCCCGCACCGCAAGCTCGGTGTACTCGGCGGCGATCAGCACGCTGACCTTGATCTCGGAGGTGGAGATCACCTGGATGTTGATGCTCTTGTCGGCCAGGGTCTGGAACATGGTCTTGGCCACGCCGGGCTGGCTGCGCATGCCGACGCCAACGACCGAGACCTTGCAGACGTTCGGATCGGTGACGATCTCGGAATACTGCAGGTCCGACCGCAATCCCGCCAGCACCGAGGCGGTCCGGTCCACGTCGGTCTTGCCGACCGTGAAGGTCATATCGGTGGCGGCCACGTTCTGGCCGACGTTCTGGACGATCATGTCCACGTTGATGGCGGCATCGGCGAGCGAGCCGAAAATGGTGGCCGCGACACCCGGACGGTCCGGCACGTTCACCAGGGTGATCTTTGCCTCGTCCGGGCTGTAGGCGATGCCGGTGACGACTTGCTGTTCCACGATCTCATCCTCATCCACGACCAGCGTGCCCGGCTTGTCCTCGAAGCTGGACAGGACCTGCACGCGCACTCCGAACTGCATCGCCATGGCGACCGAACGGGTTTGAAGTACCTTGGCCCCCTGGGAGGCCAATTCCAGCATTTCCTCATAGGTGATGCGGTCGATCTTGCGCGCCCGTGACACGATCCGGGGATCGGTGGTGTAGACGCCGTCCACATCGGTGTAGATGTCGCAGCGGTCCGCCTTCAGGGCGGCGGCCAGCGCGACCGCGGAGGTGTCCGAGCCGCCGCGTCCCAGGGTGGTGATCCGGTTGTCCGGGCCGATGCCCTGGAAACCGGCGACCACCGCGACCTGACCCTGATCGAACCGCTCGATCATCAGCTCGGTCTCGATCTTCTCGATCCGGGCCTTGCCGTGAATTCCGTCGGTGCGGAACGGGATCTGCCAGCCGAGCCACGACCGGGCGTTGACCCCCAGATCCTGCAGCGCAAGCGCCAGCAGCCCGACCGTGACCTGCTCGCCGGTGGCGACAACCGTGTCGTACTCTCGGGCATCGTGCAGGCTCGCGATCTCGCGCGCCCAGGCCACCAGCTGATTGGTGGTGCCGGACATGGCCGAGACCACCACGGCGATCTCATTGCCCGCCTCCACCTCACGCTTGACGCGTTGGGCGACGTTCTTGATTCTGCTGATGTCTCCGACGGAAGTGCCGCCGAATTTCATGACGATGCGCGCCATCGCGGTGGATTCCAAAACTTGGTGTAAACTGAGTTCGACCGGCTGCCGTCCCGCTTGGGCAAGACACGCGGCACCTCGACGCGGGGTGCTCGTTGGAATTGCCGAAGCGGGACGCGCGTATCCATATTAGGAACGGGCCGGCGGCACAAGATTTCGGTGCCTCGCACGGCAAGGTTATTCGATAAAACGAAAGAGACTGCGATGATCCTGACCAAGCTGGCCCGCGCCGCCCGCGATATCGCCCGCTCCCGGACCGGCGCCGCCCCCGTGGCTGAGCCCGCCGCCAAACGCGACGTGATGGGCGAAGCCTTTGCGGAGGCCGGGCGGTACCCGGACGGGACGGGCCAGGGTGGAACGGTGGACGGCGCCGATGTGGCGCGGTTCGGGGCCCTGGCGGATCGCTGGTGGGATCTGCAGGGGCCGCACGCGCCGCTGCACCGCTATGTGCCGGTTCGGATGGCCCTGATCCGGGATGCGCTCGCGCCGCTGGCGCCCAAAGGCACCGGGCGGGCCTGTCTCCGCGGATTGCGGGTGCTCGATGTGGGGTGCGGCGGCGGATTGCTGTCGGAGCCGTTGACGCGGCTTGGCGCCGAGGTCACGGGAATTGACGCGGATGCGGCCGGTGTCACCGCCGCGCGGGCCCACGCGGCCGAGATGGGGCTCGACATCGACTACCGGGTGGCGCCGGCGGAAAGCCTGGCGGCGGCGGGCGAGCGGTTCGACGGGGTGGTCGCCTCGGAAGTGATCGAGCATGTCGCCGACAAGGGCGCGTTTCTCGACGCGTTGGTCGGCCTGCTGCGGCCGGGCGGCGTGCTGGTGCTGACCACGCTCAACCGCACCTCGCGGTCCCGCATGGTGGCCATCGTGGGAGCGGAGTACGTGCTGCGCATGATCCCGCGCGGCACCCATGACTGGCGGCAGTTCCCCACCCCGCGCGAGCTCACGGACATGCTGGAGGCGCGCGGAATGGAGGCGGAGCCCGCCATCGGCTTTCACTACGACGCCATGAACAAACGGTTCAGCGAGACGGCGGACACGCGGGTGAACTATGGGCTGGTGGCGCGCAAGCCGAAGTGAGGGGCGGTTTGGCGCGCGGCTCGACAGGTTTACCTGACTCCGCGCTTGCCCCAACGTAAAACGCTTCCCGGAACGGCTGGGCCGTGGGAAGCGTGGAGACGGTGTTCGTCGGGTGTGAGACCGGTCGTCCCGCGGCGGTGAAGCAGCCTCCACCTGAACGCAGGGAAGCGGGGGACTAGTAGCCCTCGCGCTCCATCCGCTTGCGCAGCACCTTGCGGGCGCGCCGCTGGGCTTCGGCACGCTCGCGTGCCTTCTTCTCGGACGGCTTCTCGTAGTTACGACGGAGCTTCATCTCACGAAAAATACCCTCGCGCTGCATCTTCTTCTTGAGCGCGCGCAGAGCCTGATCGACATTGTTATCCCGGACGGATACTTGCACGGAAAATCCACTCCTTCCCTGGGTTCGGTACAAACCGAGCGTTAACGACAAAAACGACCGTCCGGCACCCGATCTGAGCGCCGATCAGTCATCACGAAAGTCCAAGGTACTCCAATTTCCGCTTCAAAGCCACCCATCGATCGTATCAGACCGGACGGACGGCGTGCGGATGTCGCTGCCTTGATCCATGACGGGCTCGATTGAGACCGAACTGAACGCGCGCTATATGGCAGGATGAGTCGCTGCTGTCCACAGCCAGTTCCGTCCGCCGGGCTGGAAATGCAACACTGAGGGTCCGGACCGAGGATGCGAGATGAGTGATCAGACCGACGACAGCACGGCCGGGTGCCCGCCGATCGTGCGGATGGGGGATCCGGTGCTGCGCCAGGTGGCCGCCGAGGTCGCGGATCCGACCGCGCCCGAGATCCAGGATCTGATCGCGGAGATGACCGTGTCGCTGGCCGAGGCCGGCGGCATCGGATTGGCGGCGCCGCAGATCGGCATCGGCCGCCGGGTGATCCTGTTCAAGGTGCCGGACGCCAGGGCGACCGACGATCCGGATGACGGTCCGTGTCCGCTGACGGCGCTGGTGAACCCGAGCTTCGCGCCGCTCGACGACGAGATGGCGCTGGGCTGGGAAGGCTGTCTCTCGATCCCGGGTCTGCGCGGCGAAGTGCCACGGCATCAGCGGATCAAGGTGCGGGGAACGACGCCGGAGGGCTCGGTTTTCGAGGCGGTACTGGCCGGCACCCGGGCGCGGGTGGTGCAGCACGAGGTGGATCATTTGGACGGGGTGCTCTATCTCGATCGGATGACGGATCTGGTCCGCTTGGGCTTCACTGAAGAGATCATGGAGGCGGAGGCGGCCCGCAAATGGCTGGGCGCCGACGCCGGGACGGGAGAGCAGGATGGTTGAGGCGGCGAATACCGATCGCAAGGATGACGACAACCCGCTGGACGCGATGAGGGACCGGATCCTGGACGCCACCCTGCCGAATGTTCTGTTCGATGGGTGGAGCCGCAAGGCGCTGGTGCTGGGCGCCGAGATGGCCGGCCTGCAGGAAGGCGATGTCGATCTGGTGTTCCCACGCGGTGCCCGCGACGCGATCGCGCACTGGCTCGCGCGGGCGGATCGGGAGATGAGCGCCACGCTCGAGGCGGCGGATCTGGACAGCATGAAGATTCGCGCCCGGATCGCCTTCGCGGTCCGCACCCGGCTCGAACAGGCCGCCCCGCACAAGGAGGCGGTGCGACGCGCCCTGGGGCTGCTGGCCCTGCCCGGCAATGCGGCTCTTGCCGGCCGGGCGCTCTACCGGACGGTGGATGCGATCTGGTACGCCTGCGGCGACCGGTCGACCGATTTCAACTTCTACTCAAAGCGCGGCCTGCTGGCGGCGGTGTATTCCTCGACCCTGCTCTACTGGCTGGACGACGAATCCGAGGGGCATGAGGCGACCTGGGCGTTCCTTGACCGGCGGATCGAGAACGTGATGCAGATCCCGCAGATCAAGGCCCGCATTGGCGATCTCGGCCGCAAGCTGCCGAATCCGCTGCGGTTCATGCGTGCCGCCCGGACCGCCCGGGCGACCGCCAAATCGGGGAGCTGACCCCTCGTTTCAGCTCTCGGCGGGCTTCAGCCGTCGGTTCACATGGCCCATCTTGCGGCCGTCTCGGGCCTCGGCCTTGCCGTAGAGATGCAGCTTGCTGTCCGGCTCGGCGATCAGCTCGGGCCAGTCGTTCGCCTCCGCGCCGATCAGATTGGTCATGGCGACCTCGAACAACGCCGTGGTCGGGCCCAGCGGCAGGCCGCAGATCGCCCGCACCAGCTGCTCGAACTGGCTGGTGGCGCAGCCGTCCATGGTCCAGTGCCCCGAATTGTGCGGGCGCGGGGCCATCTCGTTGACCAGAACCTCGCCGTCCTCGGTCACGAACATCTCGACCGCCAGAAGGCCGACCAGATCGATGCCGGCGGCCATCCGTTCGGCGCCCGCGACCGCCGCCTCGGCGATGTCTGCGGGCAGCTCCGCCGGTGCCGTGCTGATGTGCAGGATGCCGTCGCGATGCTCGTTCCGGGCGATCGGAAAGCTGGCCATCGTGCCGTCCAGGCCCCGGGCCACGATCACCGAGATTTCCATGGTGAACGGAATCATCCGCTCCAGGACCGCCTGCTCGGCGGCCAGATCCTCCCAGGCTTCGGACATGGAGCTGTCCATGTCGAGCCGGATCTGGCCCTTGCCGTCATAGCCCAGGGTGGTGGTCTTGAGGATCGCCGGCATGCCGATGGCCGATACCGCGTCCACCAGTTCGTCCAGATCATGAACGCCCCAGAAGGGAGCGGTCTCCATACCGCAATGCCGCGCGTATTTCTTTTCCTCCAGGCGGTGCTGCGCGATCCGCAGGGCGTCGGAGTTCGGACGGACCGGACTCCGGTCCTCCAGGAACTCGACGGTCGCAATCGGCACATTCTCGAACTCGTAGGTCACCACGTCGACCGCGTCGGCGAACGCCGCAAGCGCCGCCTCGTCGTCCCAGGCGGCCACGGTGATCGCCGCCGCCACCTGTGCGCCCGGACCATCCGGGGCGGGGTCGTAGATATGACAGCGATAGCCCAGATTTGCGGCCGCCAGGGCGGTCATCCGCCCCAGCTGGCCACCGCCCAGAATGCCGATGGTGGCACCCGGCGCCAGCCGGACCGATGCTCTACTGCTCATGACGACACCGGGGCGTCGTCGCTGACCGGCGTTTCCGAGACCGCAGCGGTGCGCTCCGCCCGGAGGGTTGCGATGGCCGCGCCGATCCCGGGACGGGTCAGACCGACGATCTGGGCCGCCAGCAATCCGGCATTGGTGGCGCCGGCCTTGCCGATCGCGAGGGTTCCGACCGGAATGCCGCCCGGCATCTGCACGATCGACAGCAGGCTGTCCCAGCCGGAGAGGGCCTTGCTCTCGACCGGCACGCCCAGAACCGGGAGCAGGGTCATCGAGGCGACCATGCCCGGGAGATGGGCGGAGCCACCGGCACCGGCGATGATCACCTGAAGGCCGCGCCCGGCGGCGGTCTCGGCGTATTCGACCATGCGTTTGGGCGTCCGGTGGGCCGAGACGATCCGGCACTCGTGGGGAATCCCCAGCTGCTCCAGCACCTCGGCGGCATGGCGCATGGTCGGCCAGTCGGACTGGCTGCCCATGATCACCCCGACGAGCGGGCCGCCCGTTGGATTCGAAGACGTCGATTTCTCGGCCATATGAGTTCCACCTCGCAACCTGAAGCGCTGATCTATGACAGTGTTCGGTTCCGTGCAACAAATAGCGTGTCATTTCGCCCGGCGCGTCCTCGGGCAGGCGCCTCGGACCCCCGGGCTGACACCTTGAACATTGCCGTGTAGAGTGTTGCAGGATCATGAAAAATCAACGTTGCCTGGGACGTGAGCCTGGCTGCAACGCTGGCGGGTGTCGAGAATGAAGACCTACAACTTCGAGGCTATTCGAATTCTCGTCGTCGAGGATAATCGCTTCATGCGGACGATCCTGGTGAACGTCCTGTGGGGCTTGGACGTGCGCGAGGTGGCCGAGGCGAAGAACGGGATCGACGCGATCGAAGAGCTGCGGGGCGGGCAGGTCGATCTGGTCGTGATGGACTGGGAAATGGATGAAATGAACGGGATGGAGCTGCTCAAGACCATCCGCAGTGGGAAGCGCAACATCAACCCGCTGCTGCCTGTGATCGTGGTCTCCGCCAACACCATTGCCCGCAATATCATTCAGGCGCGCGATACGGGAATGACCGAGTTCCTGGCCAAGCCGGTGTCCGCAAACGCGATCTACAGCCGGATGGCGGCGATCGTCGAGAACCCGCGTCGGTTCGTTCGGACCGAGTCCTATTTCGGTCCGGATCGACGCCGACGCTACGATTCGGCCTATGGAGGACCGAAACGGAGGGCGGATGATGTGGAGGACGATGACCGAGGAGCGGTCGGCCGCGCTTGACGGGACGGAGAATGGCCGTTCGATGATACCTGGAGCAGAGCGGCTATGTTGTTTCCAGGAAGTTAGACGGCTGGGGAGATAAAGGGATATGCGCCGGCCCGGTTGAACCGCAGTGCGGTTCCAGGGATCGGATATCACTCCAGCATGATGAAACCGGGGAGCAGGGGACCCGATGTCCGACAAAAGACCGAAGGTAGAATTCGTTGATAATCCGAATCCGATTGCCAAGAAGATCCGGGTCGAACAGGGCCGTGACCCGAAGACCCTGATCCAGAAGGCCGATCAGGCGGTCCGGAAACTCGGCGGCGAGTTCGAGGAAATCTTTCAACAGAACGTCGCCGAGATCTCCAAATCCATGTCCGAACTCAAGAAGGGCGGCGACGGCCAGTCGGCCGCGCTCATTGAGATGCGGAAAACCCTGCATGACCTGCGCGGTCAGGCCGGAACCTTCGGGTATCCCCTGGTCAGCCATGTGGGGGACAGCGCCTGCAAGTTCATCGATCACTCCGAGACCGTCTCCGCCAATGAGATCGAGGTGCTGAACATGCATGTGGACGCCCTGAAGGCGATCAGCGCCGCCAAGATCAAGGGCGACGGCGGCGATGTCGGCAAGGAGCTGATGAACGGCCTGCGGAAGGTGATCGTTAAATACAACGCCGCCAATTCGACCTGAGCGGGCGGCGCCCTAGGCCGTGATGTCCGGCAGAATGCTGCTTTCGAGCCGCAGGATCTGGTCCTTCAACATCAGCTTCCGCTTCTTCAGACGCTGAACCTGCAGCTGATCGAACGGGGCCGTTTCGATCAGCCGGTCGATCACGTCGTCAAGATCCCGGTGCTCGACCTTCATCTCGTTCAGCCGCCGCTTCATTTCGTCGAGATCCTGCGCGTCCATTCCTGGCTTCCAAAGCGGTTTCGAAATCGGGGGCACTCTACACGGCCTGTCACCGGGTGTACGGCGAAACGAGCCAGCGAGGGTCTTTTAAGTCAAATCCCTCACGGTTTCCAAACCGCTTTTGCCGCCGCCATCACCATGACCTGCCCCGACGGGAAGATCGCGCGGCCCTTGTCCCGGAACCCCGCCTTCTGAAAGGCGATGATGGCCCCCCAATGGTCGGGATGCGGATCGGCCACAACCCGATCGCAGCCGGACTCGGCGAACAGTCTGGCGGTGATCGCCCGGATCGCGGCGCGGCCGTGTTTCCTGTTCACGGCATCGGTCTCGCCGATCAGGATGTCGATCCCCCGCGTGCCCGGGCCGACCCGGTCGATCTTGAGCCAGGCGTCGCCGTCCCGCATCACGTCGTAATCCTGGAGATAGCCGATCGGCCGCCCGTCCAGATCGATGCGCCAGGCGCGGAGGCCGTCGGGCAGCGCCGTTCCGGCGTCGAAGGCGTCCAGAACCGGCGCGGTCCAGTGCGGCTTCCACCAGCGTTTCACATGGGTGGTGTCCAGCCAGCCCTCGAGCAGCGGGCGCTGCGCGGGTGGGAACGGCGTCAGCTCGAGGCTCATCGGGCGACCGGTTCCTGGTCCGGCAGCGGCAGGCTCCGCTTGGCGTCCCGCAGATCCGGGCTGAGCTTGTACTCCAGCGCCATCACCCCGCGGGTGGCGAGGAAATTGATTGCCAGATAGAAAACGGCGGCGACGAACAGCGGTTCGATCGTGAAGGTGGCCGAGGTCTCCTTGCGGGCGATCAGGGTCATCTCCAGCAGCGTGATCGTGCTGGCAAGCGAGGTCGATTTCACCATCAGCACGATCTCGTTGCCGTATCCGGGCAGGGCCTGGCGGATCGCCTGCGGGAAAACCACCCGGCGGAACCGCATCAGTACCGACATCCCGCAGGCCTTGGCCGCCTCGACCTGGCCCCAGGGCACCGCCTGCAGCCCGCCCCGGATGATCTCGGAGGTGTAGGCGGTGGTGTTCAGGGTCAGCGCCAGGATGGCGCACCAGTGGGCTTCCCGCAGGAGCGGCCAGAACACGCTTTTCTGCACCGCCTCGAACTGTCCGAGCCCGTAGTAGATCAGGAAGATCTGCACCAGCAGCGGGGTTGAGCGGAAGAAGTAGACATAGGACCACGCGGCCCAGCGCAGGGGCGTGATCGGCGACAGGCGCAGCAGCGCCAGCCCGACCGCCAGCACGAAGCCGATCGCCAGCGATGACGCCGCCAGGGTCAGGGTCCAGGGGAGGCCGTTGGCGATCAGCTCCCAGACGTTGTCGGGCTTGTCGAACAGGGTGATCATGCCCTCAGACCCTCCGCACGCCGCGATTGGCCCAGATCTCGGCCTTGTCGAACACCTTGTTCGAGAGCGAGGTGAGCGCGAGATAGAGCACGGCCGCGGTGACGAAGAAAGTGAACGGCTCCTTGGTCGAGCCTGACGCGACGAAGGCCTGACGCATGATCTCGACCAGCCCCACCACCGAGATCAGCGAGGTGTCCTTGAGGGTGAGCTGCCAGACATTGCCGAGACCCGGCAGGGCGTAGCGCGCGACCTGCGGGATCAGGATCCGGTGGAACCGGGTGAGGGTGCTCATCCCGGCGGCCTTGGCGGCCTCGATCTGTCCCTTGGGGACGGCCAGCACGGCGCCGCGGATCACCTCGGTGGAATAGGCGCCGGAGATGATGCCCAGGGCGATGACGCCGGTGGTGAGCGGGTCGGACTCGATGTATCCGGTGTAGCCGAACACCCGGGCGACCGCCATCGCCGCCTGTCCGCCGCCGAAGAAGATGATGTAGATGGTGATCAGGTCCGGCACGCCCCGGATCAGGGTGGTGTACAGATCGCCGATCAGCGGCACGCCCGGCACCTTGGACAGCTTGATCGCCGCCCCGCCGGCTCCGAACACGATGCCGAGCACGAAGGCCAGAGTGGCGACCTGCAGGGTGACGAAGGCGCCGAACACCATCTCGTCGCCCCAGCCGCCATCGCCCCAGGCGAGCAGCGCCAATGCCTCGCTCATAGCAGATCCCTAGATGAACGGCCGGCAGCGGGTGCCGGCCGTCGCGGTTGACGTGTGCGGATCAGTTCTTGGCCGAGGCGTCGAACCCGAAATGCTCGATCGCCAGCTTGGAAACCGTGCCGTCCGCGATCGCCGCGTCGATGGCGGCGGTGAACATATCGGCCAGGGCCTGGTCCTCCTTGCGGATCCCGGCGCCGACACCGTTGCCGAACGGACCGCCGGTGAATCCCGGGCCGGCCATCTCCAGGCCCTTGCCGTTGTCGCTTTCCAGCAGCGGCTTCCAGTAGGACATGGCGGCCAGCGCCGCGTCCACCCGACCGGCCTGCAGATCGAGATCCAGGTTCTCCTGGGTGTCGTAGGTCTTGACGGTGACGTCACCGGCCAGGACCTCGTTCAGGAAGTTCTCGTGGGTTGTGGCGATCTGCACGCCCACGGTCTTGCCCGCGAAGGCCGCCTTGACGGCCTCGATGGCGGCTGTCTCGCCTGCGGTCAGCTCTTCCATGGTGACCGCGTCGACATCGGCCTTGAAGTCGGCCAACGGGCCGTCGGATTTCACCACGAACACCGCCGGGGTGGCGGCGTAGGAGCGCGAGAAGGTGATCACCTCCATCCGCTTCTCGGTGATCGACATGCCGGCCATGATGGCGTCGTACTTACCGGCCTGCAGGGCCGGAATGATGCCTTCCCAGGCCTGCTGGATGACCTCGCACTCGACCTCCATCCGGGCGCAGAGATCGGCCGCCAGATCGAGCTCGAAGCCGACCAGCTTGCCGGAGCTGTCGGTGTAGTTCCACGGGGCGTAGGCGCCCTCGGTGGCGATCCGCACGGTGGAGCCCTTGCCCCAGTCTGCGGCGGCAGCCGGGCCGGTCACCGCGAGGGTGAGGGCGGCGGCGGTGATGGTCTTCAGAAACGTATTCACGATCTAGGCCTCCTGTGTCTGATGTCTGTCCGATAAAACGCGAGTCTCCCCGCCCGCCCGGTCGTCGGCCTCAGCCGTTCGACAGGCTTGCGAGAAACTGTTTGCACCGTTCCGAATCGGGCGCGCCGAACACCTTTTCGGGCGGCCCCTGTTCCTCGATCTGGCCCTGGTGCAGGAAGACGATCTGATCCGACACGTCGCGGGCGAAGCGCATCTCGTGGGTCACGATGATCATGGTGCGGCCCTCGTCCGCCAGCTGCCGCATGACCAGCAGCACCTCGCCGACCAGCTCCGGGTCCAGCGCCGAGGTCGGCTCGTCGAACAGCAGCACCTCCGGCTCCATCGCAAGCGCGCGGGCGATCGCGCAGCGCTGCTGCTGGCCGCCGGACAGGTGGGCCGGATACTGATGCCGCTTGTCGGCGATGCCGACCTTGGCGAGCAGCGCCTCGGCCCGGTCGACCGCTTCGGCCTTGGGCACGCCCAGCACGTGGACCGGCGCCTCGATCACGTTCTCCAGCACGGTCATGTGGGTCCAGAGATTGAAGTTCTGGAACACCATGCCGAGCCTGGCCCGCATCCGGTCGACCTGTTTCATGTCGGCGGGGGCCTGACCGCCGCCCTTGGCGGGCTTCATATTGATCAGCTCGCCCGAGATCCGGACCTCGCCGCCGTCGGGAATTTCCAGCAGATTGAGACAGCGCAGGAAGGTCGACTTGCCGGAGCCCGACGCCCCGATCATCGAGATCACCCGGCATTCGGCGGTCGACAGCGACACGCCCTTCAGGACCTCGAGATCGCCGAACGCCTTGCGCAGGCCGCGCACGTCGACCGCGGGCGCCGCATTCGAGTCGGCCGCGATCTCCGCCGCTACCGCCATATCCCCACCATCCTGATCCTCGACCCCTGGTGCCCGAACCGCGCGTGCACCGCAAAAATTCCCCAAGCGCCCAGCATAGCCGCACCAGCGTTAGCGGCAAGAGGGGAAGCGGATGGGCGGGCTACCGGACCGCCTGGCCGCCCATCTCGTCCTCGATGAACGCCTTGATCACGCTGTCCATGTCCTGGTCGCGGCGGAAGCCCATGCGGTCGGCCCGGGGGGTCTCGAAATTGTTCGGCCAGCCGTGGACGATCTTCTCGATGAAGGGATCGCGCTCCCATTTCACCCGCGCGGCCACCTCCGGACCGGCCACCCGTTCCAGGGCCGCGACCATCTCGCCGACGCTGACATGGAAGCCGGGCAGGGCCACCGCCCGCCAGGTGCCGCCGCTGCCGTCGGCCTTTGCGGCCCAGGCCTCGGCGGGCAGGTCGTGGGCGATCCGGGTGTTGGCGACGATGCTGCGCGGGCTGGCCAGCCACATGGGTGTCTCGGGGGCGACCGGACAGAGCGCCTCCTGGCAGTGCAGCGGTTCGCGGATGATCGAGGAGGCGAAGGTGCTGGCCGCCTTGTTCGGTTTGCCCGGCCGCACCACCACCGTGGGGTAGCGCAGCGCCCTTCCGTCGATGAAGCCCCGCCGGGAATAGTCGCTGATCAGCAGCTCGCCGATCGCCTTCTGGGTGCCGTAGCTGGTCTGCGGGGTGAGCTGCTGGCGGTCGGTGATCACCTCCGGCATGTCGCCGCCATAGGCGGCACACGAGCTTGCGAACACGATCTTCGGGCAGGTGCCGTGGCGGCGCGCGATCTCCAGGATCTCCAGGGTCGAGTCCAGGTTCACGGTCTTTCCGAGCTCGAAATCCTCCTCGGCCCCCGCACTCACCACCGCCGCCAGATGGAACACCGCCTCGGTGTCCGACCCGATCGCGTCGCCCAGCAGCTCGGAGCTGCCGATATCGCCGGAGATCGCCCGCACCCGCGCGTCCTCGGTCAGCTCCGCCGGCGGATCCACCATGTCGACCATCGTCAGCGTCTCGACCCCCAGCGCGTTGTCGTCGAGCAGCGCGCGCGCCAGCTTGCGGCCGATGAACCCCGAGCCGCCGGTGATGGTGATCTTCATGGGAGGTGTCCTCGTGTTGCTTTGTTTTTGGCGTTTGTCGCGCTGAGCCTGTCGAAGGGCGCTTATAGCCGCCCCTTGATCCAGCCCAGACCCTCCAGGGTTCCCGCCTTGGGCCGGTATTCGCAGCCGACCCAGCCGGTGTAGCCCGACGCGTCGATCAGGTCGAACAGGTACGGGTAGTTGATCTCGCCCACATCCGGTTCATGGCGCTCCGGCACGCCCGCGATCTGGACGTGGCGGGTGATGTCGCGCATCGCCTCGAAGGTCTTGGCCAGGTCGCCGTCGACGATCTGGCAGTGGTAGAAATCGAACTGCAGGCCGACATTGGGGGCGGCCACGGTCTCGACCACCCGGCGGCCCTCCCACTGGCTGTTCAGCGCATAGCGGGGAATGTCGCGGGGATTGATCGGCTCGACGATCAGGGTCTTGCCCCGGGCCGCCGCGATCGGGGCCGCGCGTTTCAGATTGGCGATCAGGGTGCCCTGGCAGGCGGCCTTGTCGGCCCCGCCCGGCATGACTCCGCTCATCACGTGGATCAGCTCGTTGCCGATCACCTCGGCATAGTCGAGCGCCTGTTCCAGGGCCGCCTCGAACACCGCCTCCTTGCCGGGCACCGCCGCGAAGCCGCGATCCCCCGCCGCCCAATCTCCCGGCGGCAGATTGAACAGCGCCTGGGTCAGCCCGTGGGCTTTCAGCCTGTCCGATATCTCTTCCGGCGTGAAATCGTAGGGGAACAGGAACTCCACCGCCTTGAACCCGGCTGTGGAGGCCGCCTCGAACCGGTCGAGGAAATCGTGCTCGGTGAACATCATGGAGAGATTGGCGGCGAAATTGGGCATCTTGCGTTTCCCGATCCTGTTTCCTGTTCTTATGATTGCGCACACGATAGGCGGGACCTAGGGTCGCTGCAAAGGCCATCCGGGCAAAGATCCGGTTGGAAAATCACCTGCCGTTCGCGCGGCATCAGGAAGGGACGAGACGATGGCTCCGGTGCTTGGGTGCGTTGCGGACGATTTCACGGGAGCGACAGATCTCGCCAACATGCTGGTGCGCGGCGGGCTGCGGACGGTGCAGCTGATCGGCGTGCCCGAAGCCGGGACACCGGTGCCAGATGTGGACGCGATCGTGGTGGCGCTGAAATCCCGGACCATCCCGGTGGCCGACGCGGTCTCGGACTCGCTGGTGGCCTTGAAATGGCTGCAAGAGGCGGGGGCCAGCCGGTTCTTCTTCAAATACTGCTCGACCTTCGACTCGACCGACCAGGGCAATATCGGGCCGGTGGCCGACGCTTTTCTGGACGCGCTCGGCGCCGATTTCACCATCGCCTGCCCGGCCTTCCCGGAGACCGGCAGGACGATCTTCAAGGGGCATCTGTTCGTGGGCGATCAGCTGCTGTCCGACAGCTCGATGCGCCACCACCCGCTGACCCCGATGACCGACAGCAATCTGGTCGCGGTGCTGGGCCGGCAGACCAAGCGCAAGGTGGGGCTCGTGCAGCACCGGGACGTGGCCGATGGGGCCGAGGCGATCGGCGAGCGCATTCGGGCGCTGCGCGAGGACGGGTTCGGTTACGCCATCGTCGACGCGATCAGCGACGATCAGCTCTACGAGATCGGTGAGGCGCTGGCGGATCTGCCGCTGATCACCGGCGGTTCCGGCGTGGCCCTGGGGCTGCCGAACGCCTACCGTCGCCGGGATCTGGTGCCCGATCAGCCGGGGCGGGCCGATGCGGTGCCGAGCGTGCCGGGCAAGGCCCTGGTGGTCGCCGGATCCTGTTCGTCGGCGACCCTGGGACAGGTGGCGATCTGGGAGCAGACACGGCCCAGCTACAATATCGACCCCCTGAAACTGGCCGACGGAGTCGACGAGGTGGCCGCCGCCCTGGCGTTTGCGCGCGCCCATCCGGATCAGCCTGTGCTGGTCTACGCCAGTGCCGCCCCGGAGGTGGTGAAGACGGTGCAGCAGCGCCTGGGCCGCGAGGAGGCGGGGGCGATGGTCGAGCGCGCGCTTGCCGCCATCGCCAAGACCCTGGTCGATGCCGACGGCGTGCGCCGGCTGGTGGTGGCCGGTGGAGAGACCTCGGGCGCGGTGGTCAGCGCGCTTGGGGTGACCGGCCTGCATATCGGCGCGCAGATCGATCCCGGCGTGCCGGGCACGGTCACCCTGGGCGACCGCACCCTGGCACTGGCGCTGAAATCCGGCAATTTCGGCGCACCAGACTTCTTCGAAAAGGCGCTCGCCCAGATGCCCTGACGGGGCGGGGTCCTCAGGCGACCGCGTATTTCTCCACCGCCGCCGGATCGAAGCTGAAGCCGAAGCCGGGACGGTCCGGAATCAGGATGTCGCCGTCCTCCATCTCCATGCTTTCGGCATAGAGCGGTTCGAACCAGGGCATGTGCTCGGAGACCGTCGCGTTCGAGGCGGCGCCGACCAGCTGCAGGGAATACTCGGTGTACAGGTGCGGGCTGACCGGCACGTCGTAGGACGCCGCCATCGCGGCCACGCGCATCCACTCGGTGACGCCGCCGACCCGCTCCAGATCCGGCATCAGGATGTCGGCCGATTTGCGCTCCAGCATGTCGCGGAAGCCATAGCGGCCGTACTCGGTCTCGCCGCTGGCGATCGGCGTGTCCAGGGCGGCCGCGACCAGTCCATGGCCCTCCAGGTCGTGGGCGGGCACCGGCTCCTCGAACCAGGTGAGATCGAAATCCTCCAGCCTGCGGCCCAGCCGGATCGCCTGGCTGACGGTCAGCCCCTGATTGGCGTCCGCCATCAGCTTGATCTTCGGGCCGATGGCGTTGCGCACGGTGGTGACCCGCTCGATGTCCTCGGCGATGTCGAATTTCCCGACCCGCATCTTCACCGCCTTGAAGCCTTGGGCGACAAAGCTCTTCGCCTCGTCCTCCAACTCCTGCATCGAGCGCGAGGCCCAGAGGCCGCCGGAGGCATAGGCCGGAATCCGGTCCCGGCGTCGCCCGAGCAGCCGGGAGATCGAAACCCCCAGTGACTTGCCCAGAATGTCCCAGCACGCGCAGTCGATCGCCGACAGCCCGTACATGGTGAGGCCCTTGTGGCCGAGGAAGCTGTTCTCGGCCCACATGTCGTCGAACCGGGCGGTGGTGTCCCGCGGGTCTTTGCCGATCGCCTGGGTGCCCAGGAGCTTCACCATCTCCTCCAAGACCGGCATCCGGTGCGGGCCGACCGCCCACAGCAGCGCCTCGCCGGTGATGCCTTCATCGGTGTCCAGCCAGACGAGAACCGCTGAGATCCCGGGAATGAAATGGGTGGCGGACTGGATCGATTTGTCGAACGGCACCACCGCTCTCTGGGTGCGCACGCCTGTGATCTTCATGGGGTTCCTCCAAGGATTTTTGTTTGTCTGTTGACGTTTAAACCGGCGCGCCTAGACCGCCTGTCCCGCCGGCAGCACCATGATGCGCGGAATCAGGACATGACGGGGCTGCTCGCAGGCGAACACGACGGCGCGGGCGACGTCTTCCGGGGTGAGCGGCTGGTCGACGCCCTGGACGACTTCGGGGCGCACGCTGTGATCGCGGTGCAGATCGGTGCGCACCAGGCCCGGTTCCACCACCGCGACCCGCACGCCGGTGCCCGCCAGTTCAAGCCGCAGCGCCTCGGACAGCGCCTCGACGGCGTATTTGGTGCCGGCATATCCGCCCGCCCCCGGCCGAACCTTGGTGCCGAGGACCGAGCCGGTGTTCATCAGGAAGCCGGAGCCCTGTGCCTTGAAGTGCTTGACGGCGGTATAGGCGAACCGGAAGGCGGCCTCGACATTCACCCGGATCATCTCGGCCAGCTTCTCGGTGTCGATGTCGTCGACCGGCCCGCCGTGGATCAGGCCCGCATTGCTGAAGGCGATATCGGCCCGGCCGAAGCGTTCCTGGGCCAGATCGAACAGCGCCTTGGGCGTATCCGGGTCGGTGATGTCGCCGGCCATGACCGCGCAGTCCGGAAGCCGGGCCGCATGGGCTTCCAGAATGTCCTGCCGGCGTCCGTGCAGGACCAGTTTGACCCCCCGCGCCGAGAACGCCTCGGCGGTGGCCAGGCCGATTCCGCTGGTGCCGCCGGTAATGATCGCCACCTTGCCCGAAAGTTCCGTCATGACCCGCTCCCGATTGTTTGGTTCGTGAGAGGGTCTCGGATTTCCGAGGACGGTTCAATGGCGTGCCGGGCGCGACAGTGCTGCCGCCGGATACGCGATCACGCGGGGCGTCGGAGTCTTCCCGAGCGCTTTGGACACTTGTTGGAATTTATCGCCGCAGCGGCGGGTGCAGGCTGTGCCGGAACCGCACTCTGGGATATGCTGTCGCCGGTTTTCATCAGGTATGGAGAGAGCATGTCGGATTTCGAGAGGATCTTCGCCCGGAACCGCGAGTGGGCGGAGCGGGTCAAGCAGAACGATCCCGATTTCTTCCTGAACCTGTCCCAGCAGCAGGCCCCGGAATTCCTGTGGATCGGATGCGCCGACAGCCGGGTTCCCGCCAACCAGATCATGACCCTGCCGCCGGGCGAGGTCTTCGTTCACCGCAACATCGCCAATGTGGTGGTGCCCTCGGACCTGAACTGTCTGTCGGTGCTGCAGTTCGCGGTCGAGGTTCTGAAGGTCAAACACATCATCGTCTGCGGCCATTACGGCTGCGGCGGCGTTCGGGCCGCAATGTCGTCGGAGGATCACGGTCTGATCGACAACTGGCTGAACCATATCCGGCTGGTCCACCGGCTCAACCACGACCGGTTCGAGGGCGACATGTTCAGCGAGGACAATCAGAACCTGCTGTGTGAGCTCAATGTCGAGGAGCAGGTGCGCAATGTCTGCAGCACCACGATCGTGCGCAACGCCTGGGGCCGTGGCCAGGATCTGACCGTGCACGGTCTGGTCTACGCCCTCAAGGACGGTATCCTGAAGGAGCTTTGCCGCAACGAAGCGCCGGAGGCCGCCTAGTCTCTCGAGATCCCGGCCATCCGGGCCAGCACGGCGGCGTGGCTGCGGATGCCGTTGTGGAAACAGATCTGCTCGAACTTCTCGTTCGGGCTGTGGACTCGGTCGTCGGCCAGGCCGAAGCCAAGCAGGATTGAATCCATGCCGAGCATCGTGTTGATCGCGCCGACCGCCGGGATCGAGCCACCGGAGCCGATCAGGAAGGCGTCCTTGCCGTAGATATCCCGCAGCCCGCCCAGCCCGGCCTGCAGATACGGGGAGTCGGTCGGCACGCGCACGGCGGGGGCCGTGCCCAGATTTATAAACTCGGCGGTGAAGCCCTTCGGAAGTTTGGAGCGGATGAAATCCTGCAGCAGGCCCATGACCCGCTCGGGATCCTGATCGGCCACCAGCCGGCAGGAGAGTTTGGCGAAGGCTTCACGCGCGATCACGGTCTTCGCCCCCGGGTCGGTATAGCCGCCCCAGATCCCGTTCACATCGAGGGTCGGTCGGGCCCACTGCCGTTCCAACGCCCCCAGCCCCGCCTCGCCGCCATGACCCTCAAGGCCGACGCTCGCGAGGAAGGCGGCCTCGTCGAACTTCAGCGCGTCCCATTGCGTGCGTTCGTTGTCGCCCAAGGGGATCACATCGTCGTAGAAACCCGGGATCGCGATCCTGCCGGTCTCGTCGTGCATGTCACCCAGAAGCCCGGCCAGCACGTTGATCGGGTTGATCGCCGAACCGCCGAACAGCCCTGAATGCAGGTCCTGATTCGGGCCCTGGATCTTCACTTCGAGATAGGCGAGACCGCGCAGGGAATAGGTGATCGCGGGCTGGTCGATCGACCACATGCCGGTATCGCAGACCACACAGGCATCGGCCCGCAATTCCTCCAGATTGGCGCGCATGAACGGCAGCAGGGAGGGACTGCCGGTCTCCTCCTCGCCCTCGATCATCACGGTCACCTTGCAGGGCAGGGTTCCGTGTACATCCCGCCAGGCGCGGAACGCCTCGACGAAGGTCATGACCTGGCCTTTGTCGTCGACCGCTCCGCGCGCGACAATCCGCTTGCCGTGCGGCCCGTCGACCAGAACCGGCTCGAACGGCGGCGACTCCCAAAGCTCGAGCGGGTCCGGCGGCTGGACGTCGTAATGTCCGTAATAGAGCAGGTGCGGCGCATCTCCGCCCGGCCCCGGGTGATGGCCGATCACCATCGGATGGCCATCGGTCGGCCGCACAGAGGCGTCGAAGCCGAGATCCCGGAACGTCTCCGCCATCCACTCCGCCCCGTGCCGGACATCGTCGGCATAGGCAGGATCTGTCGATACGCTGGGGATTCTCAGGAAGGCGAACAACCGCTCGACCGAGGCGTCGAGTTCGGCATCGATATGCGCCAGAACCTGGGAGGTGGGCAGGGCGGTCATCAGCGGTCTCCTCTACGCCAACACGGCTGCGAGTCCGGTCAGCAAGGCATCGGTGTCGTCCGAGGTCGCCGTGGTGATGCGGATGTAGTCCTCGAATCCTGGGACCATGAGGCGGCCGATCAGGACGCCGTGGTCGGCCAGCATCGCCTCGACGACAGCGCCGGCCGGCTTCGGAGTCTTCGCGGCGAGGAAATTCCCGACGCTCGGATACGGTTCACAGCCGAGCCGGATCAGCCCGGCGGCGATCCGCTCCCGCTCGATCCGCGTGCGCTCCAGGATCGACAGCATGTGATCGCGGTCGCCAAGCGCCGCCAGCGCGCCCGCCTGCGCCACCGCGTTTACGTTGAAGACCGAGCGCATCTTCTGGAAAGTGTCGGCCAGCTCGACCGAGTTGGACAACCCGTAGCCGACCCGCATGCCGGCCAGCCCATAGGCCTTGGAGAAGGTCCGGAAGCTGACCCAGGGCCCGTTGCGTGCGGCGGCCACCGCCTTAAGGTGATCGTCTCCGCCGGCATGAATGCCGTACTCGTAATAGGCCTCGTCGAGCACCAGCAGGACATCGTCGGGAAGCGCCTTCGCCAGTCTGACCACATCCTCGGAGCTGAGCATGCCGCCGGTCGGATTGTTCGGAGTTGCCAGAAACACCAGGCGGGTCCGCGCGGTCACGGCCTCCGCCATGCCCTGAACGTCGCAGGCGCCGTCCTGGCGGACAGGGACCGCCACCACCTTGGCGCCGTTGACCTGGGCGGCCTTGTTGTAGCTGCCGAAGGACGGGTTGCCGACCACGACCTCGTCATCCGGTGACAGACAGAAGCGGCCGACCGACACGATCAGCTCGTCCGACCCGCAGCCCATCACGATCTGATCCTGCGGGTGACCGGTCTGGGCTGACAGGGCGGCGGTCAGGTCCCGCCATTTCGGATCGGGATAGTAGTTCACCCGGGTTACCGCCTCCTGCATCGCGGCGATCGCACCGGGTGAGGGCGGGAAGGGGGATTCGTTCAGGTTCATCCGCCGGATGGTGGCGGGATCGCGCCCGCCCGCCACGTCGCGCTGAATCGGCGGCCAGCCCGGTGTGGGGAGATCCTGAATAAAGCGTTTCGGAATTGTCGGGCTTGGAAGCGGCGGGGACGCGGTCATTCAGAGGGCTCCGAGCAGGTTGGAGCCGAAGACTAGCCGCAGCCGCGTCGCTTCGTAAGGGGGATTTGAACCCGGTATATCGAGGAACGCCGGACCCGGCCACGTGCGTGAGGGTCCGGCGTCGTTCGTTGGTTTAGGCAGCCCGAATGCCGGACAGGAAGTTCTGAACGCTCTCGCCCATCTCCTTCGATCGCTGGCTTAGACTCTGTGCCTCGTTCAATACGACCGATGCTTCCCGGCCGGTTTCGGCGGCGGCCGAGCTGACCCCACTGATGTTCGAGACCACCTCGTCGGTGCCGTTGGCCGCCTCGCCGACATTGCGCGAGATTTCCTGAGTGGCGGCCGATTGCTCTTCCATGGCGGCCGCGATGCCGGAGGAGATCTCCTCCAGATGCCGCACCACATCGGTCACGGACCTGATCTCATTTACCGCGTTCTGGGTCTGGGTCTGGTTCTGGATCGCCTCGACCTGACCGCGGATTTCCTCGGTGGCTTTGGCGGTCTGATTTGCCAGGTTCTTGACCTCCGAGGCGACCACCGCGAAACCCTTGCCGGCATCGCCCGCCCGGGCTGCCTCGATGGTCGCATTCAACGCCAGAAGGTTCGTCTGCTCGGCGATATCGGTGATCAGTTGGATCACCGCCCCAATTCGGGCCGCATCGTCTTCCAGCGACTTGATGACCTCGCCGGCCCGGCCGGTCGAGGACGCGGCGGACCGGGCCTGATCGCTGGCCGCCTGGGTCTGGCTTGTGATCTCGCCGATCGAGGCCGTCAGCTCCTCGGTCGCGGCCGCCACATTCTGCACGTTCGAGCCGGCTCTGCCCGCCGCTTGCGCGACGACGCTGGACTGCTGGCTGGTCTGTTCCGCGGCCGCCGACATTTCGTTCGACGCGTTCTGCATCCGACCGGCCTGATCGGACAGCTCGCTCAGCATGTTGCCGACGGTGGTATCGAACTCGCCGATGAGACGTTCGATGGCGTTGGCCCGGGAGAGTTTCTCCTGATCGGCTGCCCGCTGGACCTCTTCGAGACGGCGGTTTTCAATGATGCCCTCCTTGAAGACCTGGACCGTGCCGGCCATCACCCCGACTTCGTCGACCCGGTCGCGGGCCGGAACCTCCGTTGCGAGTTCGCCTTCCGCCAGTTTCGCCATGCAGGCGGTCAAGGCGCCGATCGGGGCGGCGATGCTGCGGCTGACCAGAAGGGCGGCGGCGATCGAGACCAGCAGGGCCAAGGCGGCGCCGGCCAGAACCACGATCTGGGTCAGATAGATTGCCTGGGTCATGTATCCGACATCGGCGGTCAGGTTCGCCCGCTGCAGACCGTTCAACTCCATCATTCCGGCGGCGAGGGTATCGAGCATGGACTGTCCGGCGCCGTTGGCTTCGATAACCCGCGCCTCGTCCACCGTCAGGGGTTTGTTCATCAGTTCGATCTGACGCTCCGCCGCCTCTGTCTGCCAAGCCGCCACGGCGGCTGCCAGCGAGTCGAGGACCGGGGCGGACTCCGTTCCGGCCAGATCTTTCTTCAGCGCTGCGGCTGCCGAATCGAAGCGACCGACCGCGTCGCGATAAGTCTCGATATTGGTCCGGTCGCCGGTCAGCAGGAGCCCGCGAATGGAGGAGACCTGTTCCGCCGCGCTGTCGTTCAGCGTGCCAAGCGTTTCGCCGGTTCTAAAGATATCGACCGCCCGTCCGACATTGACCTGCACGGAGTTCACCTGCCAGAGGGTCACCACGGCGACCAGCGTCGAGAGTGCGATGAGCAGGCCGAAGGAAACGGCGAGCTTACGGGAGATTTTCATTCTGTCGATAAAGCGCATTGAGAGCCTCGCTTCGGATTGTCTGCGTGGCGGAAGCCGGTTCGGCCCCGCGGAATAGGGAGTGCGGCGCGGCGGACCTAGGAGCCCAAACCAGCTTCGGCCCGTCGCGCGAGCTCGGTCAGGTTGACGTCGACCGTGACGGCACCGATGGCCCGGCCGTTTGCGTCGGCAATCGCCATGTTCAACTGGGTGCGCCAGGTGCCGGTACCCTCGTGATATTCCGGCTCGTCGATGAAGATTGCCTGAGGGCCGACCGGAAAGGTTTTCTGGAACTTGGCCTCGTCGCCCTGCCAGTAATCCGATGTGACCGCGCTCTGCCCCACGTTCAGGCCTTTCGCGTCCATCACGAAAGCTTCGGCATAGACCCCGAGAGAGCTGGCCTGGATCCGGAGCAGATAGGTCGAGAGCGGGTTGCTGAGGACAGCCGTGATCAAGGGCTGATCCTCTGTCTTAAGCTCCGCCCGCCATTGAGTGTCCAGCGCGTCGATCCGAGTCTGGTCGAAATCGGACTGCTTGGCGTTCCGAGCCTCGATCGACAGCAGAACCACCGGTGTCGTCGCCCAGTCCCGGACGGTTTCGATGAAGCTCTCGCTGATCAGATCGACCGGCGGCGGGACCGTGCTGTCCGCGCGGGCAACCATGGAAACCGAGATGAACAGCGCACATGCGAGTCCGAGTACACGAGGAAGCAGATATGTCATTGGACGGTCTCTCAAGTGTATTGTGAATACTACAGGAATTTAGCTTGCGCTTAGAAAGTCCATTAAACTTATTTAGAAAAAGTTAAACGTGTTATTGAAGGATTTATGATGCAATTTCATCGCCTCTGCCGAACGCTGATTCTCATCCGGTTTTTCGTGTTTTACGATAGTTTTGATTTTTGACTTTTTCATAAGAACTGAAATATTGAATTCTATATACATAGAAAAGAACAAATGTTCAGAATCCGCTTCAGGCATTCTGTCTTAATTTTACACCAGTTTGATATCGAATTTGTTACTGGAAAAATTCAGAACCTATACCAGATCAGTACCTCGTGATCGTGGTCTGGTTGTGCGCAGGCGCAGGCCAGAAATGTCACGATCCGGTTCAGACCATCGAGGACACAGGGTGATGCCGGTCAAGATCTGGAAAGCGCCGCAACCGCGGTCTCCATTTGCACCTAACTGGGCGGTTCCCATGTTCGTCGGCCATTGGGCCTCGCCCCAGCGCGTCGCCGAGGTACGGGATCTGATCCTCGCCAAGGAGGACGAGATCAAGACCCAATTCGACCCGGTGCCGATTTCCGGCATCACGGACGGGCTGACGTCCCGCTGGCACGCGTTCAATGTCTTCACATGGCCGGAGCCGGCGATGCGGGAGATGGCCGACTTCGTCACCCGCGCCTACTGGGAGTATCTGGATCACCTGAAGATCGACCGTCAGCGCGACTACATCCAAGGCTGGGCGAATGTTCTGCGGGAAAGCGAGAAGCTGACGCCACACGCCCATGACCTGACCGAGAGGAGCTATCTTTCGGGAAATCTGTGCCTGTCGGCTGAGCACACGGAAACCAAGTACTATCCGCCCTATGTCTACGGCGCGGAGCTGAAGGTCGATCAGACCCTGGATCTTAAGAATCAGCCGGGAAATCTGGTGCTCTTTCCGAGTTCGGTGTTTCACGAAACCTCCCCCAACCGTACCGGGAGGCCCCGGGTCACAATCGGATTCGATGTGTTCCTGGACGATGCGGACTCGCAGGGGCGCTCAGCCGGTGACGGCCGTCACATCCTGTTCGACGATCCGCAGGGGTCCGACAGGATGCGTGCCTGATCGGCACGAATACTTTGGCTTTTCCAGGTGACGCCAGCACGGGATCCGCGTGCTAGCCTGCCGTCGATGAGCGCTGCAGAAACCGACAGCCCGGTCCGACCCGGAACCTTCGAACGGAGCATGATCCTGGTGACCGTCACCAGCGTCACCATGCTCTATGCGATGACAGTGACCATTGCGAACGTCTCTCTGCCGCAGATGCAGGGGGCGCTGTCGGCGACCACCGATCAGATCGCGCTCGTGGTCACCTTCAACATCATCGCCACCGCCATCGCCACGCCGATGAGCGGGTGGCTGGCGGCGCGCTTTTCCCGCCGGACGATTCTGATCTGGGGCGTCACCGGCTTCACCGCCGCGTCCCTGGCCTGCGGGCTCGCGACCTCGCTGGAGGCGCTGGTCTTCTTCCGGGTTCTGCAGGGCGCCTTCGGGGCGCCGCTGGTTCCCCTGTCCCAGGCAACGGTGATGGACAGCTACCCCCAGGAGCAGCGCGGCTCCGCCATGGCGGTGTTCGGCATGGGCGTGGTGATCGGACCGGTGCTGGCCCCCACCATCGGCGGCATCCTGTCGGAGCTCTACGGCTGGCGCTGGGTGTTCTTTATGATCGTGCCCTGCGGTCTGGCGGCCCTCGCCGGGGTGATGATCTACATTCAGGACCGCAGGAAGGCCGGATCGTCCTATCTGGACTGGACCGGCTTCCTGACCCTGTCGGTGTTCATCGCCAGCTTCCAGTTCATGATGGATCGGGGAGAGCGGCTGGACTGGTTCGACAGCAGCACCATCCTGCTGTGCGGCGCCGTGGCGGTGATGGCGCTGTATCTGTTCATCGCACACTCTGCGACGGCCGACCGGCCCTTTCTGAATCCCAAGCTCCTGCTGGACCGGAACTATACCCTCGGTCTGATGCTGGTGTTCATGTTCGGGATGCTGAACTTCACCCCGGCGACGCTGATGCCGTCGCTGTTGCAGGGGGTGCGAGGATACCCGGACTCCATCATCGGCTACGTGCTGGGGGCGCGGGGCGTGGGCACCATGCTCGGGTTCTTCGTGATGTTCTGGGGCAACAAGCTGGAACCGCGCATGCTGCTTGCGCTCGGCTTCGGCCTGCAGGGACTGAGCGGCGTTCTCATCGCCGGGTTCAACATCAACATGACGACCTTCGATGTGCTTTGGACCAGCGCGCTGCAGGGGTTGGGGGTCGGGCTGATCTGGGTGCCGTTGACGATCGTGACCTTTCGAACGCTGGACCCAAGGCAGACAGCCGAGGCGACCGCGATCTTCCATCTCATCAGGAATTTCGGGAGTTCGATCTTCATCTCGATCTCCATCGCCGTCGCGCAGCGCAGCGCGCGGACGAACTATGCCGAAATGTCGGAATTCGCCAGCCCGATGAACGAGGCGCTGAACTATCAGTTCTCATTCCACAGCATATACGCGCTGGACTCGGCGCGCGCTCTCGCCGGACTCTCCAGCGAGATCGCGCGGCAGGCGGTGATGATCGGGTATCTCAATACGTTCCTGCTGTTCGCGGCGACCAGCTTCGCCGCCATTCCGATCCTGTTCTTCTTCCGAATGCGAAAATAAACGTCCTCGAATGGCGGTTGAGGCGGGTCTCTCGCCGCTGATTGACCCGACAGCCGAGTGCGGCCACCCTCCCCGAATGACAGATACGAAGCCCGCCTCCAAGATCTCACCGACCATCGACCTGGATTCGCCCGGACAACGCTGGGGCGCCTTGGTTCTGGCGCATTCCCGCGACGACAGCGCCTGGGGGTCGATCCGGATTCCGATCGGCGTGATCAAGAATGGAGCCGGGCCGACCGCGCTTCTGATCGCCGGCAATCACGGCGACGAGTACGAGGGCCAGATCGCCCTCCGCCGTCTGATGAACGAGACACCGCTCGCGGATGTGTCCGGCACGGTCATCGTGCTGCCCGGTATGAATTTCCCGGCCGTCCGGACGGGGACACGGTGCTCTCCGATCGACGGCGGCAACATGAACCGGGCGTTTCCCGGTCGCCCTGACGGGAGCATCACCGAGATCATCGCGCATTATGTGACCCATCATCTGGTCAGCCGGGCGGATCTGGTGCTGGATCTGCATTCCGGGGGCAAGACGCTCGATTTCGTTCCGTTCGCCGCCACCCACCGGTTGCCGGACACCGAGCTGGCTCAACGCGCGAAAGCGGCGGCCGAGGCCTTCGCGGCTCCGGTGGGCCTGGTGATGCTCGAATTGGACGATACCGGCATGCTGGACGGTGTGGTCGAGCGGGCCGGAAAACTGTTTGTGACGACCGAGCTTGCGGGGGCCGGCAGTTCGACCGCGCTGAGCAATCGGATTACCTGGCGCGGGGTGCGGAACGTGCTGCGTCACGTGGGCATCCTGGCCGGTGATGTGGAACCGGGCGAGGCGCCGACCCGGATGATGGACATGCCGGACGCAAGCTGTTTCGTGACCTCCGAGCATGCCGGCATTCACGAGCCCCTGGTCGATCTGGGCGAAGAGGTCGCGGAGGGTCAGCCGATCGCCCGCATCCACTTCCTCGAGGAGCCCGGACGCGATCCGGTAGTCTATCGGGCAGGCCGCGCCGGACTTCTGATTGGGCGGCACATTCCGGGCTTGGTGAAGACCGGCGATTTTCTGATCAGCGTCGCGGTTGATCTTTAGAGGAAGGGATCGGGCTATGAGCAAGGCCGCCGATATTCGGGATATCATGGGCCGCGGGCCCGTAATTCCGGTGGTGACCATCGATGATCCTGAGGCTGGCCCCGATCTGGCGCGGGCGCTGTTGGCCGGGGGGATCTCGGTGATCGAGGTCACGCTACGGACCCCGGCGGCGCTTGAGGCGGCGCGGCTGATCGCCTCGCAGGTCGAGGAGATGGTGGTCGGCGTCGGAACTGTGCTCGACCCCGCCCAGGCGGCGCAGGCGGCCGATGTCGGGGCCGTGTTCGCGGTTTCGCCGGGCTTTGATCCGGATCTGCTCACAGCGGTGGCGGCGGCCGGGCTCGCCTATCTCCCTGGAGTGCAGACGACCAGCGAGGTTATGGCGGCGCGTAAGGCCGGTCTGAGGGCCTTGAAGTTCTTTCCGGCGGCGAGCTCCGGCGGGGTGGCCGCGTTGAAGCAGTTTCAGCCGCTGTTTCCTGCCATTGCTTTCTGCCCGACCGGCGGCATATCGCTGCCGGATGCGGCGGGCTATCTGGCTCTCGACAATGTGCGGTGCATCGGCGGCAGTTTCGCCGCCCCCTCGGACGCCATCCGGGCACGGGACTGGAGCACGATCACCGAATGCGCACGGCAGGCATGCGCGTTACGGGGATGAAGCTTGCGCTCCGGTGGTAGGAAACCGCTTGGAATGTAAGTCGGATTGTGTAATGGAAGACACATGAACACGGGTAGATTTTTCTCAGGGTTGAGCAGCAGGCGCGTCGGCGAAGGCCGAGCGGGCGCGCGACGACGTACGCGTCGCGTCTGAAGATCCTGTCGGCCCGGCGCCGGTGGGACACCTCGCTCCCACCTCCGCACTGAAAGGCCGCTCCCATGTTCCAGATCCGCCAGGAAATTCCCTCCGACATCGGCACCATCAACGCACTGCTTGACGCCGGCTTCGGGCCGGATCGGCGGGCGCGCACGGTATACCGTTTGCGGCAGGAGTCTCCGGCGGACGGTCTGGCTTTCGTCGCGGCGGATCCGGTCAGCGACGAGCCGCTGGCCACCATCCGGTTCTGGGAGATATCCCTCGCCGCGCGCCCCAAGACCGGGCCGGCCACGCTGCTGCTCGGCCCCTTGGCCGTGCACGCGGAGCTGCGCGGGCAGGGCCTTGGCCGGGCCCTGGTCAGTCATGGTCTGACCATGGCGCGGGAGCAGGGCTGGCAGCTCTGCGTCGTCTCCGGTGAGCCGGATTATTATGCGCCCTACGGGTTTGTGGATGCCAGCCCCCACGGCGTGATGATGCCGGGGCCGGTCCATGCCGGATGGCTTCAGATCAAGGCCTTTGAGCCGGCCGCCCTTCACGGCCTGGCGCCGGGCCCGCACCGGATCGGTGCGGTGGCGCCTCCGGACCGGAGGTGCGTTCGATATCCTGTGAGCACCTTGCCGCCGGTGATCTCCGGATTTGGCTTTCGTCCGCGGACCGTCGAAACCCGGCTCGGGTGACCGGGGTTTTCGAGACAGGCACCCTCCTCGGTTGGGGGCCTGGGGTGTGGGCGCTGGCCGCCGCCGCCTGTCTGGTCGCGGGCGTGGTTCGGGGCTTTACCGGCTTTGGCCTGGCCCTCATCGTCGTGACCGCCGTGTCGGTGCTGGCGGCGCCGGTCGAGATCGTTCCGATCGCCGTGATCCTGGACCTGTTCGCAAGCATCCGCATGCTGCCGCATGTTCACAGGGACGTGGACCGTCGAGGGGTCGCCCTGATGACCTTGGGCGCGCTGCCGATGATTCCCGTCGGAGTGTGGTTGCTGGCTGTCGTCCACGAAGATGATATGCGGCTGGCGATCGGAATTGTCGTGCTGCTGGCGACCCTGGCGATCGCGGCAGGTGTCGGGCTGCGGCGGCCGCCGGGGGCGAGTCTGAAGATCATCACGGGATGCGCGGTCGGGGTCATGACCGGGTCTGCCGGAATTCCGGGTCCGCCGGTGATCCTGCTGTACCTGTCCTCCCCGTTGCCGCCGGCCACGCTCCGTGCGACGGCGGTCGCGATCTTCCTGGTCACCGATTTCGCGGTTCTGTTGCGTTTGGCGATCACGGGGTTTCTGAACGTCGAGGTGCTGCTGCACTGCCTGATTCTCATCCCCGTTGTGGAGGTCGCCGTGCTGATGGGGCGGCGGCTGCACGGCAGGGCCCGACCGGAGCATGTCAAGCGCGCGGCGCTCGCGCTGCTGATGGTGCTGGCGATTGTCGCCATCGGGCGAGTGCTGCTAACCTGAAGGCGATTCGGACGTGCCTCCCGTCACTTCAAGCCAGAGATCATGCGAACTCTTCATCACCTCGCGCTGTCGGCAAAGTCGCGCAAGATCCGCATTGTGCTGGGAGAAAAGCGGCTCGAAGCTCACCTGAAGGCCGAGCAGATCTGGGACCGGCGCCCGGAATTCCTGGCTCTCAACCCGGCGGGCGAAGTGCCGGTCCTGGTCGAGGACGACGGCACCACGATCGCGCACGCCACCGCCATCTCGGAATATCTCGAGGAAATGCATCCGAGCCCGGCTTTGATGCCGCCCGACCCTGCCGGTCGCGCCGAAGTCCGGCGGCTGGTCTCCTGGTTCGATGAGAAGTTCGAGGCCGAAGTCACCGATCTTCTGGTCGGCGAGAAGGTCATGAAGCGGTTCCTGGGACGTGGCGAGCCGTCGAGCGAGGCGATCCGGGCCGGCATGTCGAACATCTCAATCCACCTCGACTACATCGGGTGGCTGGCGGAACGCCGCTCGTGGCTGGCGGGCGAGGTCTTCTCGCTGGCGGACATCACTGCGGCGGCACACCTGTCCTGCGTCGATTATCTGGGTGATGTGCCCTGGGACCGCAATCCCGAAGCCCGGACCTGGTATGCCAGGGTCAAATCCCGTCCCAGTTTCCGGCCCTTGCTGGCCGATCACATCACCGGCCTGCAGCCGCCGAAGCACTACGCGGATCTGGATTTCTAGACCACACCAACCTGCATGGCCTATCATTTCTGGATTACGGGCATTTCTTGCAGACGCGCGCGGGCGGCATTCGCCGTGGGGCCGTTCGGATCAAGCCTGAGAACTTCGGACCAGTCGCGGGCCGCGCCCTCCGGATCGCCGGCCAATTGCTTGAGAATACCGCGTTCCAGCCAGGCCTCCGGTCGCTTCGGGTCGATCTCCAGGGCGCGGTCGACATCCGCCCGGGCGAGATCCAGGGCATCGAGATAGCGGTAGGCGGCGGCGCGATAAAGCAGCACTTCGGGATTGTCCGGTTCCGCCGCGAGCGAGATGTTCAGGTCGTCCACCGCGTCCCAGGTTCGGCCCGCCGACAGCCGGACCAGGGCGCGGTCGACGCGGAGTTGGGGATCGTTGGGAAACTGCCCCAACAGCCGGGTCTGGATGCCCTCGGCCCTGTCCAGGCGCCCGGCCAGGTTCCAGGCCTGTGCCGCCTGAGCCAGCAGCCCCGCCCGGATCACCGTGTCGTCGGCCGGGACGTCCTCCGCAAGACGTTCCAGACGGTCTGCTGCCTCGGCGTGATCGCCGATCGCGACCAAGGATACGGCGGCACAGTGCCGCGCGGGCAACCCTCCACCTCCCTCGAGCCAGCTCAGCGCTTTCGCGTAGGCGACTTCGGGGTCCTGGCGCGCGTCGACCAGGCATCGTTCGTAGATTGCACGCTGCTCGGCGTCCCGGGCCGGATCGCGGCCGTTTTCAATGCCCGACCCCTGGGCAAGCGCAGAAGACACCGAAAAAATTATCGTGCATGCACACAACAAATGGCACCAAATAAGTCTGCGCCGATTAACGATTGGGTAAGTGTGGGTTGGTAAAAATGCCAGCATGGATCAGAAAGCCTCAACCGTGATTGCCGAGGACAAGGGCGCAGAACGACCGATCGTTCCCGCGGCGGCTGAGCAATTGCGCGAAGTCGCGCACGAACTCAGGAATCCTCTGAACGCGCTCCTGGCCGTCTCGGAAGTGTTTCGGGACGAGCGCTTCGGGGAACTGCCGAACGACCGGTATCGCAGATACGCGGATCTGGCGCACCAGGCAACGATGCGAATGCTGGCCCTGTGCGAGCAACTGCTCGGGGCCCACTCAGAGGAAGGCCCAGGAGCGCCCTCCGATCTTGCTTCGGTCAAACAGCCGATCGGCGAGTCGATCCGGAAGGTTGTCGAGCTGTTCGGGCCGATGGCCGAGGAGCGCGAGATCGAACTCAACGTGCAGTTCTCCGACGACATGTTGGAGAAAGTCCAGGTCAATGCTGAGCTGATTACCTCCACCCTCAATAACCTGATCGCGAACGCCATCAAGTTCACGCCGCGCGGCGGCCGCGTCAGCGTGGTGGCTAAAGCGGACGGGGCCTCGGACGTCATCGTTCTGGTGGTCAGCGACACCGGTGTTGGGATCGATCC